>CAXUCK010000142.1:0-5695 GCA_964249375.1 uncultured Acidobacteriaceae bacterium | reverse complement strand
CTTCGAGTTGGCGGCTGATTTGCGAGACTTGCCGGAGGAATTTGCCGCAGTGGACTTCTTCGATTTCGGGGAGGCGGCGGAGGCGGATTTGTGTTTTGCGGGATGGTGGCTGCTCCCCGCAGAGGCGGGCGACGCCGTGAGAACAATCAGGAGGAGCGGGAGTGCGAAGGACCTGATGCGGAACTGGGGACCTGTTTGCCAAACCTTCAATGCCGGGGGCTCCGCTTCGATGACATGCTTCCACTGTAAGCTGCGGCGGGCCGGGCGAAAACGTTACCGGAGGCGAGTGAATCTGGGCAGGTACGCCGGTGGGGTTGGCGTCCGGCGTCCGGCGTGCGGAGAGCGGGGGCTCGCTTTGCCGGGGGCGGGCTCGGCAGTTAGTATGGGCAAAGAGCGCGCGAAGCAGCGCATCGTTTGTCTATGGCCGCCATCCAATCCCCAGCTGCGGAAGAGATCCACCCCGATGTTGCGCTTGTGGCTCGCGCCAAAGAGGGGGATACCGCCGCATTTGAACAGCTGGTACGGCAGTACGAGCGGCAGATTTTCCGGGTGGCGCAGCACATCACGCAGAACCGGGAAGATGCCGAGGATATTACGCAGGATGTGTTTCTGAAGGCGTACGAGAAGCTGGAACAGTTCCAGGGGAACTCGAAGTTTTCGACCTGGCTGGTGCGGATTGCGGTGAACGAGAGTCTGATGCGCCTGCGAAAGCGAAAGACGAGCAAGACGGTGTCGATGAACGAAGACGTGCATACCGAGGATGGGTCGATTCCACGCGACTTCGCGGAGTGGCGGCCGAACCCGGAGCAGATCTTTGGGCAATCGGAGCTGGGGGATATCCTGCGACGCACGATCCAGGGCTTGCCGCCGGGATTTCGCACGGTGTTTACGCTGCGTGACATCGAAAACCTTTCGACCGAAGAAACTGCGGAGGCGTTGGGCTTGAGTGTTCCGGCGGTGAAGTCCAGACTTCTGCGCGCGCGTTTGCAGCTTCGCGAGCGATTGAGCCGGTACTTCCGCCAACAGAAGAAAGAGAGTCTCCCCGCATGACCTGCACGGACTTCCTGAGCAAGCTGACGGACTACTTCGATGGGCAGATCAGCCCGGAGTTGCTGGAGGAAGTGCGGACGCACACGGCCGGATGCCAGCACTGCGAGGTGGTGCTGAGCACGACGCGGCAGACGATCCAGGTGTATCGGGATAACGAGCTGTATGAACTTTCTACAGAGTTCCAGGAGCGTCTGCACCGAGCCGTGATGGCGAAGTGCAATGCGGGCAAGTAGCTCGATCGCTGGTGCGTGAACGATCTGACTCCGGTGCATTTGGCGCATAGAGGCAGGCGGGAATCTCCGAGACTTTCCGCCGCACCTCCCGTCCATATGGCAACAATAGTCCAGAGAGTATGTGTGGTGCGGTATGTGGATTGTTAAGCTGGCCCTGCGGCGGCCGTATACCTTTGTTGTGCTTTCGATCCTGATCTTTTTGCTGGGGCTGGGATCCGCGATTGAAGCGCCCAAGGACATTTTCCCGTACATCAACATCCCCGTGGTGACGATTGTCTGGACCTATTCGGGTCTGACGCCGGCGGAGATGGAAGGCCGGATTGTGACCGTGTGCGAGCGCGCGCTGACGACGACGGTCAACGACATTGAGCACAGCGAATCGGAATCGTATCAGGGCGTGTCGGTCATTCGCGTGTATTTTCAGCCGACGGTCAAGGTGGAGTTGGCGGTCGCGCAGATTACGGCGATTGTGCAGACAGTTCTGCGCGTTCTGCCGCCGGGAACGTTTCCGCCGAATATTTTGAAGTATGACGCATCAAGCGTGCCGATTGTTCAGCTGTCTCTGAGCGGCGACGGTCTCTCGGAGGAGGATCTTTACGATCTTGGGCTGAGTTTTATCCGGCCGCGACTGGCGACCGTTCAAGGGGCTTCGGTGCCCTTGCCGTACGGCGGCAAGGTACGGCAGATCATGGTGGACACGGACCCGAACCTGCTTTATGCGAAGCATCTTTCGGCGACGGATGTTTCGACCGCGATCAACCAGCAGAACCTGATTCTGCCGGCAGGCACGGCGCGGATCGGCGACCGCGAGTTTGTAGTGAAGCTGAACAGCAGCCCGGCGGATGTGTCCGCGCTGAATGATCTGCCGATCCGGGCGAACAACGGTTCCGTGGTGTTTATCAAGGACGTGGCGCAGGTCCGCGAAGGGTACGCGGTGCAGACCAACATCGTGCGGCAGGATGGGAGGCGGTCTGCGCTGCTGACGGTGCTGAAGAACGGAAAGACCTCCACCATCGACATCGTGAAGCAGACGATTGCGGCAATTCCACGCGTGAAGGCGGGACTGCCGCCGGCACTGACCATCACACCCTTGTTTGATCAGTCGGTGTTTGTGCGTGAGTCGATCTCCGAAGTGGTCCGCGAGGCTTCAATCGCGGCGCTGCTGACCGGGTTGATGATTCTTCTGTTTCTCGGCAGCTGGCGATCGACGCTGATTGTGTGCACCTCCATTCCCTTATCCATCGCGACCTCGATCGTGATCCTGACGGCGCTGGGCGAGACGATCAACGTGATGACGCTGGGAGGCCTGGCGCTCGCGGTGGGCATCCTGGTGGACGATGCGACCGTAGAAATTGAGAACACGCATCGCAACATGGCGGAGAAGAAGCCGCTGGTGCGGGCCATTCTGGACAGCGCGCAGCAGGTGGCGGCGCCGGCGTTTGTGTCGACCCTGTCGATCTGCATTGTGTTTATTCCGGTGGTACTGCTGACGGGTGCGGCGAAGTACCTGTTTACGCCGTTGGCGATGGCGGTGGCGTTTGCCATGATGGCGTCGTATTTTCTGTCGCGAACGCTGGTGCCGACGATGATGCATTTTCTTCTGGGCTCGGAGCTGAAGCTGTACCAGGACGAGGGCGAATCGGAGCGCGAGGCCAGGCACAACTGGGTGTGGCGCTGGCACCTGAAGTTTGACGAGCAGTTTGACCGCATGCGGCACAAGTACAAGGGGGCGCTCGAATGGTCGATCCACAACCCGGCGGTGACGCTGCTGTTGTTTGCGGGGTTTGTGGTGCTGAGCCTGCCGCTCGTTTTTGCGATTGGCCGGGACTTCTTTCCGTATGTGGATTCGGGGCAGATGCGGCTCCATGTGAATCCGCCGCCAGGGCTGCGGATTGAAGATTCGGAGCAGTACTTCGCGGCAGTCGAGAAAGAGATTCGGCAGGTCGTGCCGCCCGATCGGCTGAAACTGATGCTGGATAACATCGGGCTGCCGAGCGGGGGAATTAATCTGGCGTTCGCCAGCAACTCGACGATCAGCAACACGGACGGCGAGGTGCTGATTTCTCTCCAGCCCGGCAAGAAAGATACGCAGGAGTACATGCGGCTGTTACGGGCGGACCTGCGGCAGAAGTTTCCGGATGGGACGTTCTTCTTTACGCCGGCCAACATCACCAACCAGATCCTGGACTTTGGTCTGCCTGCGCCGATTGATCTGCAGATTGTGGGCCGGGGCAAAGGCAATTACGAGCTGGCAGCGGACCTGATGCGGAAGGTGGCGGCTTTGCCGGGGGCGGTGGACGTGCACTTGCATCAGCAGGTCACGTATCCGACGATGCTGGTGAACGTGGACCGCAGTCGGGCGCGGCAGATCGGGCTGACGCAGCAGGATGTGGCGCAGAGCATGCTGATCTCGCTGACCGGCACGGGGCAGACGGCGCCGAACGAATGGCTGAATCCGGTGAACGGGGTGAACTACCAGGTGGTGGTGCAAACGCCGATCTACCGGGTGAATACAATTCAGGATCTGGAGCGGACTCCCGTGACCTCGGCCGGCGGAAATACCAGCCAGCTGCTGGGCAATCTGGTGAACTTCAAGCGGGATGCTTCCCCGATCATCATCGACCACTACAACATTCAGCCGGTGTTTGACGTGTACGCGGACGTGGACAAGCGGGACCTGGGCGGGGTCGCTGATCAGATCAACAGGATCATGGATGAAGCGCGAAAGACGCTTCCCGTGGGAACGACGCTGGAGCTGCGCGGCGAGGTGCAGACCATGAGCCAGTCGTTTACGCGGCTGGGGATCGGCATCATTTTTGCGCTTGCCCTGGTGTACCTGCTGATGGCGGTGAATTTCCAGAGCTGGCTCGATCCGCTGATTATTTTGATGGCGATTCCGGGCGCGTTTTGCGGGATCCTGTGGATGCTGTTTGCGACGCAGACAACGTTCAACGTGCCGTCGCTGATGGGCACAATCATGACGATCGGCGTGGCGACGGCGAACAGCATTCTGATGGTGGTGTTTGCCAATGACGAGCGCGTGGCCGGCAAGGATCGGTACGAGGCGGCGCTGAATGCCGGGTTTACGCGGCTGCGGCCGGTGATCATGACGGCGCTGGCGATGATTATCGGCATGCTGCCGATGGCGCTGGCCTTTGGCGAAGGCGGTGAGCAGAATGCACCGTTGGGACGCGCGGTGATTGGCGGGCTGCTGCTGGCGACGGTGGGTACGCTGTTTATTGTCCCGGTGATCTATTCCTTGCTGAAGAAGGATGCGCCAATGGATTACGACGCCGAGATCGATCGGGAGTACGAGGGCCAGACGGGCCAGGAGCAGCATGCGTGAGCGATGAACCGAAGCGATTAGAAGATGGCCGGCACGATCTGGGCGAGGATTTCCGGCGCGCACAAAACCATGAGGATCGTGAGCTGGGAACGGCGTTCCTGGAGACGCAGCGAGGCGACGTGGAAACGGTGGGCGACGAGTTTGCCGACACCGGGTATGCGGACCGGCACCAGCTGGCAGAGAGCTTTGCCGACCCGAATGCGCAGGATGACCAGAGGCTGGGCAATGCGTTTGCAGCGGCGAACGCTTCCGGTAAGAAGAAGAAAGAGAAACGTCCGAAGAAGCCGACGAACTACCGCCTGCTGCTCCTCCTCGCGGCGGCCGTGGCCGTGGTGTTTGCGTTAGTGTTTCTGCTCGGATTTCTTCCACGGCATGAACGCACCAAGCAGAATAACGAGAAAGCCCAGCAGGAGCAGAGTGCCCCGCCGATGATTACGGTGGAGAAAGTTCAGCGTGCGGGCTCGGGCGGTGGGCTGGTGGTGCCGGGGACGACGACACCGCTGGTCGAAGCCTTTATCTATGCGCGAGCGAATGGATATCTGAAGCGACGACTGGTGGATATCGGCGACCACGTGCACCGGGGGCAGCTGCTGGCGGTGATCGATTCGCCGGACCTGGACCGGCAGGTGGACCAGGCGCGGGAGCAGTTGCGGCAGTCTGAAGCGCAGCTGGTGCAGCAGCAGACGCAGCTGGCGCTGAACCGCATTACGGTGGAGCGATATCGGGTGCTGGTGGCGAAGGGTGCGGTTTCGCGGCAGGACGGCGACCAGCAGGAAACGAACTATGGAGCGCAGGAGGCGAACGTGGCGGCGGCGGCGCGCAATGTTGAGGCCTTCAAGGCGAATCTGCAGCGGGTGGTGGCGTTGCAGGGATACGAGCGCGTCACGGCACCTTTCGACGGCATTGTGACGGCACGCAATGTGGATGTGGGCTCGCTGATCTCTGCCCAGGGCTCGGCCGGAGGGGATACGGGGGAGTCGCAGCAGTCAGGCACGTCCGGTCTGGCGATGAGCAACACGGGTGGTGTGAGCGGGAATCCCCCGAGCTCTGCGACGCCGAGCAACGC
>CAXUCK010000141.1:0-5732 GCA_964249375.1 uncultured Acidobacteriaceae bacterium | reverse complement strand
CCAAGGCGCCTTGACCATCGGCCTGAGCTGCGTTCCAGGGTCCGCGCTGGCGCATCAGCATGGGGACAGGGGTCGACGGCGGCTCGACGCTGGTGCCGGAAGAGGTGTGGTTGAGCACGGCCTCGATCAGCGTGTGGGCGGGCATGGGCATCGACATCGGCATATCCATGGCCTGAGGCGAGGCGGATGAGGCCCTCGCGGGGGACAAGGGATCCGGGGAGCTCATGTCCATACCGGGCATGTTCTGCATGTCGTCGGTCTTGGGTGCGGGGGCTGGTGACTGCTGTGCTGCGGCTGCTGTACAGAGCAGAAGCGGGAGCATGATGCGGCGTTGCACGTGGGGCTTCCTTCCGGTCGGAGACAGGTCAGGGCGCGATGGGTCGGCCCAGGCTCAAGCGGGAAGGTGGATCAGATGCGGAGAGGAAGGAAGCGGGGCGGAGGCGGAAGGGACTCCGCCGCGATACTTGCATGAAAAGAGGGGGTGGCGAAGGCGGCTCGCTCGGTGGGCCAGCGCTCCACTGCCGGGAGCAGAGGAACGAACGGTGGAGGTGTGACCACTTCGGCAGCCTGCGCCGCGGACCGCGCACAGCAGCAGGTGTGCTGGGCCGGCATGCCGGGATGGTGCGCCATGGAACCCGGCGGGCAGCCCGGGCCGCAAGCCCGGCTCAGACACATCGCCGGCGCGGCCATGACCACGAGCAGGCACAGCAGCGCAACGAAGATGGACAGGGGCCGCTTCACGGGTCTTTGTGTGAGATGTAGCGAACGGTTGGGGGGATTCAGCGCGTCGTACTTTTGAGCGAAGCCGGGTTGGTCAACGCACCAACGGAGGGAGCGACATGAGGGAGAGCAAGGCGCACACGGAGTATCTGGAAATGAACACCAAGGAGCGCTACGAGATGGTGCACCTGACGCCGCAGGTGGAGGAGATCGTACGCCGCAGCGGTGTCGACGACGGGCTGTGTTTTGTGTCGCCGATGCACATCACGGCAGCCATTTACGTGAATGACAACGAAGACGGGCTGATTGAAGACATCTCGACATGGCTCGAAAAGCTGGCGCCGCGCTGGCCGGGCTACCAGCATCACCAGACCGGGGAAGACAACGCTGACGCGCACCTGAAGGCGCTGCTGCTGCACCACGAGACGACATTGCCGGTGACCAGGGGACGGCTGGATCTGGGCCGGTGGCAACGGGTGTTCTACGCGGAGTTCGACGGCAGCGGCGGAAGAAAGTCATTGTGAAGGTACTGGGAGTCACGAAGTAGGGGTTCGGGTCCGAAAGGAAGGCGGCCCGGCCGATACTCCGGCCGCCTTCTTGTATGGGAATTACCAGGCGAGGGTGGGTGGAAGGAACTCCGCGAAGAGGTCGTCGTAGAAAGGTTTGAGCTCCGCCTGCACGGGCTTTGAGGCTGCTTTTGAGTAGAGGTCGTACTGGTTGAACTTGAGCACCCACTCCAGCATGGAGCGGTCCTGGTCGTTTGCGAGGTGGTCGTACGCGCCGTGGCGGTGCCAGGGGTAGAAGGAGTGGAAACGCAGCATGTAGAGCGATTCCTGGCGGAGGTAGGGCTTCATCACCTCGGCGATGTAGCCGTCGTGACCGAAAGGCATGTGGAGGTTCTCGAGGCCGCAGTTGGGTTCGTAGATGCCGTACTTGGACTGATAAAGCGGGTTGTCGCGATCCGGGTTGTCCCGGAAGTACTCGGGGAACACGATGTCGGGCGACCAGGCGCAACCGACTGGAAAGGTATCGCCGACCACGCCCCACTGCGGTTCGCCGTAGAGGCACAGGCATTTGCCGAGGTCGTGGATGAAACCGGTGAGGATCATCCAGCGCGGACAGCCATCCGCGCGCATCGCTTCAGAAGTCTGGAGGAGATGTTCGATCTGGGTGAGATCGGTGTCCGGGTCGCTGTCGTCCACCAGCGTGTTGAGGAACTCGGCGGCCTCCCAGATCGTCTTCTGGCCTTTGTTCAGGCTGAAGTAGGTCTTTTCCTTGTCGAGCACGTAGCTGACGGTCTGGTTCTCGTGGTTCAGGCGGTAGAACTCGGCGACACCGGGAGTGGCGGTGGCATCGTAGACGCGAAACTCTTCCTTGGACTTGCCCTCTTTGTAGCGGCCTTCCAGAAACTCATCCCACTCGTCCAGGTCTCCGAGCGGCGCGGCGTGGTCGATTGCGGGTGTTGCGCTCATGGCGAGTCTCCCCCCGGGCGCCCGGCTTGCGGACGCGTCCTTGGGCGGAGGTTTACCAGATAACCCTCCGGTTGACCAGCGAAATCTCTCGACAGACGCAACGGGACAGGCACGGACCGGGCAAGGTAAGCTTGCGCGTGTGCCGGGAGCGGGGTAGCGATGGACGCTGTTCCTGGATCGGAAAGGGAGCGGATGGGGACAAAGAAGACCGGCACGGAAACAGTGCGGGCGGTGCTGACCGATGTGCATTTCTGGGTGCCGACGGTTGTGCTTGCGCTGGGGATTTTGCTGCTGATCGCATTGCACTGAGGAATAGCTGGAGAAGGCGAGAACAGAGATTCGATGGGCATAAGTACGGAGCGGAACTCGGGATCGGGCGCCGGGGGCGTGTCCCTCCACGGCCTGGGCGTGGTGTGCGGCCTGGCAGCGGGCGTATGGCTGGGCGCGGCTGAGGCGCCGACCAAGCTGGTGTCGATCGGCATGTCGCCCTTCCTGATCTCGCTGTGCATGGTGGCCGGGGTGTTCACAGCGCGATGGACCTTTCCCACGCTGCTGAAGGGGACGAGCTATGTGTTTGCCGACCTCCTGTCGAAGAAGCACCTGATCGTGTGGGCTTTGCTGGCGGGCTGCTTGTGGGCGGTGGCCAATACGCTGACCGTGTTTGCGATCCGCGACGTAGGTCTGGCAACGGCGTTTCCGCTGTGGAATGCGAACTCGCTGATTGGCATCTTTTGGGGGCGCGTCCTGTTCCGCGAGATGGAGGGCGGCGGAACAAAGAACACGCTAAAGATTGTGCTGGGAGCGGCGCTGATCGTGGTCGCGGCGATCCTGCTCGGGTTCAGCACCATCCACGGAGCAAGCAGGCCTTCTCCGCGTGCCGTGCAGGGCGTGCTCGCTGCGCTGGGCGCGAGCCTGATGTGGGGCACCATGTATGTGCCGTACCGCAAGGCGTACCTGAGCGGCATGAATCCGCTGTCGTTTGTCACAGCGTTTACGGTGGGCGAGCTGGGTCTGATGGCGCTGCTGACCTTCGTGTTCGATGGCGGGGTGCGTGCCTCCGTGGGGCATCTGGTCCGGAACGAGCGTCTGCTGTTCTGGCTGTTTCTTGGCGGTTTTGTGTGGGTGGTGGGCGACCTCTTTCAGCAGTTCGCGACGAAGTACCTGGGCATCGGCCGGGGGATCCCGCTTTCGAACACGAATCAGCTGTGGGGCCTGGCCTGGGGGGCGCTGGTGTTTGGCGAGCTGGCGAGCGCGGACGCGACGCATCGGCTGTACGTGCTCATCGGGTCTGTGCTGATGTTGCTGGGCGCGCTCGCGATCAGTACAGCGGCGGCAACCGGGGGCGAGCACGCTTCACGCAACGCTGCGCTCGAGCGGGAATGCGACCGGTACGGGCTCAACTACCTGGAGGTGCTGGCGGCGCAGAGTGGAGCGGAATTCGGCGACCGGGATGAACGGCGGCGGTGGTGGGACGGCCTGATCGTGCTCGGCGCGCTCGGCGTTTTTGTGTGGTTCGGCTTCCACGCGGCGGTGCCCACGATCGCGATGAATACGATGTGGCTGTCGGCCCTGGTGGCGGTGCTGATCGCGGCTATGGTGTGGGCTGGCTGGATGCTGTGGCGGGGAACGCGATTCAACTGAAGAGGCTCGCCCAGCTTTAGGCGGTGACGGCGATCTCTTCTTCGAGCTGCTGCTTCGCCGCGAGGGACGTGTAGTAGCCGCCCTCGGCCAGCAGTTCGTCGTGTGTGCCAAGCTCGCTGATGCGGCCGTCGACCAGAACGGCAATCTGGTCGGCGTTGCGCGCGGTCGAGACGCGGTGCGAGATGAGGATGGTGGTCCGGCCATGCATCACCTCGGCCAGGCGCAACAGGATCTGCTCTTCGGTGTGCGTGTCGACCGAGGCGAGGGCGTCGTCGAGGATCAGGATGCGGGGATCGCGGATGACGGCACGAGCGATGGCGGAACGCTGCTTCTGCCCGCCGGAAAGCGTGATGCCGCGCTCGCCGACGACGGTGGCGAAACCATGCGGGAACTCGCGGATCTCGTCCGCGATGTGGGCCACGGTGGCGGCATGCTCGATCTGCTCGGGCGCGGCGTAAGGAACACCCAGGGCAATGTTTTCGCCGACGGTCGAGGAGAATAGAAACGTCTCCTGCGGAACGAACCCGATGGCGGCGCGAAGGTCGGCCAATGGGAAGTTGCGGATGGGCTGGCCATCCAGCAGGACCTCACCGGCGGGCGCATCTTCAACGCGGGGAACGAGCGAGACCAGGGTCGACTTGCCGGAGCCGGTGGGTCCAACGATGGCGAGCGAGCTGCCCGCGGGAATGCGCAGGGAGATGTCGTCGAGGACGGGTTTGCCCGGGACGTAGCTGAAGGTGAGGTGGCGAAACTCAATGGCGCCGTGAATGGGGGCGGAAGTTGCGGCGGCCGTCGAGGAATCATCGGCGATCGAGGGCTCCTGCCGCAGCAGTTCATCGATGCGGACCACCGACGCGGTGCCGCGCTGGAACAGGTTCACCACCCAGCCGATGGCGATCATCGGCCACGTGAGCTGCACCATGTACACCATGAACGAGGTGAACTGGCCGACGGAGATGCGGTGCAGCAGAACCTCATGCCCGCCGACGAGCAGGGTGATCATGAGCGACAGACCGAGCACCAGTTCAAGGGTGGGCCAGAGCATGGCCATCAGCCGGACCAGCGCCAGCGATCGGCGAATGTACTCGAGGTTGGCGGCCTCAAACGAGCGGATCTCCGCGTCTTCCTGCGCAAACGCGCGGATCAGGCGCGCGCCGGAAAAGTTCTCCTGGGCCTTCGCGGAGATCTCGGAGAACATGGCCTGGATGCGCTCGAAACGGGCGTGAATGCGGCTCCCAAAGTACTGCACCAGCACCGACGCGATGGGCAGCGGCACAAAGGCAAACAGGGTTAGGCGCGGGCTGATCCGCAGCATGAACGGCAGCGCCGCGGCAGTGAACACCACGGTGTTGGCCGAATACATGATCGCCGGGCCAAGCAACTGGCGAACGGCGTTCAGGTCGTTGGTGGTGCGGGCCATGATGTCGCCGGTCCGGTGCGTGTGGTAGAAGCTGGCGGACTGGCGCTCGAGATTGCGGAACAGGTCGTTGCGCAGGTCGAACTCAATCTCGCGCGACGCGCCGATGATCACCTGCCGTGTGATGTAGAGGAACACCGCCGAGAGCACCGCGATCAGGAGCAGAAGCAGGGCGTGATGGACGATCTTCGCCTGGGTGAGACCGCCGCGCATGTCGTCGATTGCGCCGCCGATCAGCACGGGGAACAGGGCCTTGATGGTGTTATAGAGAAGCACCGCGACACCACCCCAGGCGAACTGTTTCCAGTACCGCCTGAGATAGGGGAAGAGCGGTTTGAGGCGTTTCACCATGAAAGTCTGCGGACTCCGGGCGGCGGTTTAGCGGGTAGGCGCTGCAGTGGGCTTGGTCGGGTCAGTGGGCTGACCGGAGGCCGGGGCGGTTGGCGAGGGCGTGGCGCCCGGTGGGGGCGATGTCGGCGCAG
>CAXUCK010000140.1:0-5779 GCA_964249375.1 uncultured Acidobacteriaceae bacterium | reverse complement strand
GGGTGTTGCGGACGTCCGTTACCGACCGAACAGGCCGGGGCGGCGCGGTTCCTTGCGCGTGACCGCAGGCGGGGCGGAGGCGACCGGCCTTCGCTGGGCCGGCGCGGCGGCCAGCGAAGGCCGGCGGATGGACTGGGCGAGCTTCTCCAGGCGGATCGTGCGGAGCTTGTGCGCGTGGGCGGCGAAGACGGAGGCGGGAATAACGGTGGCTGCCATGACTCGGACAGCGTATTGGCTGCGCGGACCTCCGGCCATAGCACTTCGGAGGGAGGCGAAACTCGCCAACGCAAGACGTTGGCAGGAAAGGTAGATACCTCTCAAGGTACGGGCATGGCTGATGTAAACTTCTGCCACCGGGCCAAGAGGACGATCGAGTGAACTTTGAAACGTTTAACGACGCCTATGTGGCCAGGCTGCGTGCGGGAGACCAAACGACCGAGGCGCACTTCACGCGCTACTTCGGCGAACTGATGGATCTCAAGCTGCGGTCGCGCGTGCGGTCACGGGAAATCGTTGAGGACCTGAAGCAGGAAAGCTTTGCGCGGGTGTTCAAGCTGCTGCGGAGCGAGGGCGGCATCCGTAACGCGGAGCGGCTGGGACCTCTCGTCAACTCCGTCTGCAACCATGTCCTGTCTGAGCAGTACCGGACGGCGAAGCGGGCTGAGCCGCTCGAAGACGAGACGGCGGTGCGGATCCCGGATCGACGGCAGGATGCCCTGAGCGGTTTAATTCAGGAGGATGTGCGCGTCTCCGTGCGGGAAGTTCTGGGTGAGTTGAGCGCCCGCGATCGGGACATCTTGAAACGGGTCTTCTTCGATGAGGCGGATAAGGATGCGGTGTGCCGGGAGATGGGGGTGAACCGGCAATATCTGCGCGTGTTGCTGCATCGCGCGAAAAATGCGTTCCGTGAACGGTACACGAAGGAGCACAGCGCGGCGGCCGCCGGTGGGGGAAGCGGTCGCGCCGGCCGGGATGACTGACGGCCGGCTGTAACGTTGCCGCGCTTTGCTTCACTACTAAGAGAAGGACGGGCCTATGACTCACGACGATGCGCTTCGCGACATGATGACTGAACGATATGTGCTGGGAGAGCTGGAAGACGAAGCGCGGGACGCGTATGAGGAGCATCTGTTCAGCTGCGCTCTGTGCGCGGCGGACGTGAAGGCCACCCAGATGTTTGCCGACGGGGTTCGGCAGGAGGGCCGCTCGCTCGGCAGCCCGGTTGCCGCGCCGAAACGAGGCACCTGGGTGGATCGGCTGCTTTCCCCCTGGCTGCTCGGGCCGGCGCTGGCGTGCTGCCTATTGCTGCTGCTGTTCCAGACGTTTGTGCTGCGGCCGAAGATAGAACGCGCTGTGGCCGAGGCGCAGACGCCGGCATTTCTGAACAGCCTCGTTCTGGCCGGCGGAAGCTCTCGCGGCGTGAAGGCGATCGAGGTCACGGCGCCCAAAGACGGAGCGTTTCTGCTGGAGGTCGATGTGCCAGCCGAGGCGAAATACACGGCTTACCGCTGCTCGCTCTACTCGCCGGCGGGAGAGAAGTTCTGGACGGGCGATCTTTCGGCGGAGCAGGCGGGCGACACGCTGAGTCTGCGGGTGCCGGTCGCGCGCACCGCGGCCGGCGTCAACGTGCTGGTGGTGGAAGGATTCGCAAAGGGAACGGGCGAGGCCATCGTGATCGCGCGGCACCCGTTCGAGTTGACGGTGAAGTAGGCAAACACCAGGAGCGAGCCATGAACGCAAGCAAGGGGAGAACGTTCTACTACCATGCCGATGCAAATCCGCTGGGCGGCAGCATCACGGCCCCGTTTGAGAGCGTGATCTCCACCCAGGCATCGACCTCTGTTTCGCAGGCGGGCGGCCACGCACATGATTCGGTCGGGGAGTTCCGGGTCGGGCATGTGGTCTCCATCAGTCGTGCCTGGTCCGAGATCTATGCCACCTCACACCAAACCGACGGCGCCTGGGTCTCGCAGGTCACGGCCGTGGTGGAAGACCTGAACGTGCTCGACATCGTTCGAGTCAAGCGAATGATTTCGCGATTGACGGTGCGGCACCCCCACGCGGGGTATCATCCGTTCATTGAGTTTTCCGGCTGTCAGTACGAGGGCGTGACGGTGAGTGGAGCCACACTTACGCCGACACTGGATCTGAACAGGTTTGCGCGCCGGTTCAAGCGAGGGGACGTTCTGCAGGAGTCGTGGCTGCATCACGATGGTCTGGTTGGCCACGCAGTCGCGCATAGCAAGGTGGTCACGGGTGCCGACGGTGCTCCCGATTGGGTGGCCCCGCGGTATGGCTGGGTCGCGGATGAGAAACAGCGGCAGGATAGGGGACACGTTGTATGTTCCTTGGTTCGGGAGATCGGGGGAGCGGAGCCGAAGTCGAGCTTCGGGCACGTGATGCAGGTCGCGGGCGTCGGCAACCTCTTTTTCGGCGAACTCACCGTGGATCAGGGCGCGTTCGGCCTGACGATGCTGCGTGTGGAGATGGGGTGTTTGGCGGATGGCACACTCGGGTTCGCCACCGCGCATTCCAACGGAAGGCCCTATCCGTAGGTGGAGTGCTTCTCCTGATGCTTCATGGTGGAGGGTGCCGATCTTCTTCGTCTCCTTCGCTCTCCGCGCCGGTCTCAGCGGAAGCCATCGAACGGACCTTCGTCTCGGGAGACCTGACCAAGGCAAGTCAATTGGCTGCCGAAGCCCTGAAAAGGCCGACGGCAGACGGTTCGCGGCAGTCGACTCTGCGTGTCGAACTGGCAAAAATCTACGTGGCGCAAGGGAAAAACCCTGAAGCGATCGATGTGCTTCGGTCCCCTCTCGATCCGGCGGCATCAGAGGACGACCGTCTCCGCCGGCATCTGGTTTTGGCGATGTCTCTCGCCAGGGTAGGCCAAATCGAACAAGCGGAGCAGGAACTCGCTGAAGGCCGAAGATCGCCGCATGCAGGACCGGGCGCTTCGCTTGAGGGCGAGTGGGCGAGCACGTGTGGAAGTCTGCATCTCGATAAGGGGGAGACAGGCGCGGCGGAAACCATGTTTCGTACTGCCCTGACGGGTGCTCGCAGAGCTCAGGACCAGTTTCTCGAAGCTGTCGTGCTTCTGGATCTTGGAGTGGTCGCCTTACAGAAGGAGCGCTATGAAGAGGCGCTTGCGATGTCGGAGGGTGCCAGGGAGGTCGCCTCGAAAGTGGGCGCGAAGCTCCTCTTAGAGAAGAGCGTCGGAAACGCTGGCTTTGCGATGTATGGCCTCGGAGACTTCCCCGGGGCCCTTGATCGCTTTCGGTCCGCCCAGCGCGAAGCGGAGTTGGTGAATTCCCCGATCGATCAGATCGAGTGGCTGAACAATGAGGGTCTGAGTGCGTTCCGCATGGGCGATGCCTCGGGCGCCCAGCAGGCGTACCAGCGTTCTCTGCAGCAGGCGCAGGCCATCAACATGCTCGAAGAGATCGGCGATGCCCATGCCGCTCTCGGCTTGTTGCTGATGGAGACCGACAGCCGGGGTGCGGCGGAGCACATTCGGGAGTTTGCCCGTATCTCCGAGCAGCGCCGCAATCGGCCAGATATGGTCAATGCCGACTTACTGCAGGCCATGGTCTGGGCGCGGACAGGTGAGGCGGAGCGGGCGGAACAGGCGTTTACGTCCCTTGATACGGATGGGGATCTTTCGCCGTCGCTGCGCTGGCAAACGGAGCAGGAGCTGGCGCGGGTGAGCATGCGGAGGCACGACGATGTGGCCGCGGAAAGGTGGTTCCGGCGGGCGGTCGAAATCTTTCATCGGCAGCGGCTGTCGCTTGAAGACATGGAGTCCACGCTGCCCTTTCTTGAGAACGGGACAGATCTCTATAGCGACTATGTCCAATTCCTGGTCGATCGGGGAAGGACGGATGAGGCGCTGACCGTGGTGGATCGGAGCCGGGCAGAGGCGCTCAAAACACTTCCAGGGCCCGACGGCGTTCGATCGGCGGGGGGAGCAGGGGACGCAACCCGGCGGCGCCTGGCCGCCAGCCTCGGCGGGGCGATCCTGGTCTACTACGTCCTTCCGCGCGAGTCGTACCTGTGGGTCACGATGCCCCAGCGGAGCGCGTTCTTCCGGGTAGCGGGCGGGGCGGAGATCCGTCCCCTCGTCGAGGCGCACCGGCGCGCCATCCTGGACGCCAGGGACCTGCTCGCGGAAACACAACCCACAGGAAGGGAGCTTTTCCGGCGGCTGGTCGAGCCTGCGGCCGCCATGCTGCAGCCAGGCGAGCGGGTGTTTCTGGTCGGCGATGGCGCCCTCAACGAGCTGAATTTTGAAACCCTGGTCAACCCACAGGGCGCTCCCCACTTCTGGATCGACGATGTAGTGCTGACACATGTGCCCTCCCTGCGTCTGCTGCATGCGTCGAAAAACAGGGCGCAAGCTGCGAGCGCAGGTGGAAAAATGCTGCTCCTCGGTGATCCGCAATACCCGGCACACGACTATGAGCCGCTTCCCAGGGCGGGGGAGGAGGTCGAGGATGTGATGCGGCACTTCCGGCCAGAGAGCCGGACGGTACTCACCGGGGCGCAGGCGACCCCGGCGGCCTATCGCGAGGAGCGCCCGGCGGAGTTCCGCTACATCCACTTCGTGGCCCACTCCACCGCCAATACGCTGAAGCCCCTGGATTCGGCGGTCATTTTGTCGCGGGATCAGGCCGGGACCGACAAGCTCTACGCGCGGGAGATCGTTGGCAACCGGCTCAACGCGGAGCTCGTGACAATCTCGGGCTGTTACAGCTCGGGTGCGCGGATCTATGCGGGCGAGGGTGCGGTCGGGCTGGCGTGGGCCTTTGAGCGGGCCGGGGCGCGCAACGTCATCGGCGCCCTATGGGAGGTCAACGATGCCTCGACCCCAGCGCTGATGGACCGGCTCTATGCAGGGCTGCTGCGGGGCGCGCAGCCGGATGTCGCCCTGCGCGACGCCAAGCTGGAGCTGCTGCATTCCCCAGGGGTTTTCCGGAAGCCGCTCTACTGGGCGCCGTTTCAGCTGTACTCAAGCTCCTGAAGCACAAAAGAGCACGGCAGCGAAAACTTCTTCGGCCAGCTAACTAACGGATTAGTTGGTCGTCTATCGCGTAGAGGAGAAGGACCGTGCCGCCCAAAAAGTCAATCACGCTGACCGAAGCTGAGTTGCGACTCATGAAGCTCCTGTGGGTGCGGGGTGAGTCGGCGGTGGCGGACCTGGTGCGTGCAATGCCGGATGAGACTCCGCTGGCCTACACGACCATTCTGACCACGATCCGCATCCTCGAGCAGAAGGGCTATGTGGAACATCGGCAGGAAGGCCGGGCGTTTCTGTATAGCCCGTGCGTGGCCGAGGATGAGGCGAGCCGGCACGAGGTGCGGCACGTTCTGAAGCGGTTTTTCGGCAATTCGCGGGAGCAACTCATGCTGTCGCTGCTGGGGGACGAAGATCTCACCGCTGAGGAGTTGCGGCGCCTCAAAGAGGCGATCGCCAGGGCTCCGGACGATGCCGAGGGATCGGAGCCGGGCGAAGCGGCAGCCGAAGGGGAACGTCGATGACGCCCATGCTCGCTTCATTCCACGCGCTGTCGGCCGTGGCCGCTTCCGCCCTGGTCATGGGCGTCGGCGAAGGTGTGGCGCTCACGGCGTGTGTGGCCGTTTCGCTTCGGTTGTTCCCGGGTTTGAGCGCGGGGGCGAGATCCGCGGTGTGGATGGCCGCGCTCGGGATGAGCGTTCTTCTGCCTGCCGGGTCGCTTCTGCTGGCGCGGGATGCTGCCGGTGCGGAGGATGGGCGCGGGGT
>CAXUCK010000139.1:0-5791 GCA_964249375.1 uncultured Acidobacteriaceae bacterium | reverse complement strand
TTGGAGCCATGCCCTGCGTTGGAACCCGACTTTGTGCGTCCGTCGCCTTGTGCGGTTACCAGGAACGATCGGGTTGGGGCAACGACTCGCGGATGTAACCTGCGGATCTTTACTGAGGTTCGGTTGACCTTTTGGGGTTTGGAGGGCTGCGATGCTTGGGATGAGGTTCCGATTTCCTTGCAGCGGCGATGTTGGTTTTGGGAGCCGGGATGACTGCTTGGGGGCAGGAACGGCTTCCTCAGCAGGTGGCAGGCACATGGCGGATCACACGTGTGCTGCTGGCGAGGTCGACCGCGTGCTGGACGGAGGCACAGGCGCGGCTGCTGGTGGGCTCGACCGTGCGCTATGAGCAGACGGAGATACGATGGGGAGGAGCGGTGCCGCTGAGCGGAATTACAACGCGTCGCGCCTCGCAAGGAGAGTTTACGAAGGAGAGTTTACGAAGGAGAGCTCCGGGCCGGGATCCCCGCTCACGTTGGGGGATCTGGGAATCCGGTCGCGGGAGGTGCTGGAAGTGGATCTGCAGCACGAGGACATGGAATTACGGGGATGACGACGAAAGTCCCCCGGGGATGCGGTGATGTTGGCCGGCCGGGCCGCATTATGGTGAGTGGGTGCGGCGCATACGTGGAGGCACGCCGGGCGAATGCGGCGCCAGAACGGTGAAGCCCGGCATTACGGGCCGGTTCCTAGGCCGGATCGACATGTTCACTCCGTGCGCTGCACGGGATCTGGTGCAGTGGATGATTGGGAGGTTTACGGTACGAGTTGACCGAAGCGCAGTGGCGGCGGTTGGAGACGTTGCTGCCTGGACAAGCAGGCACGGTGGTTCGCCCTGCGGAAGACAACGGGAGACTTGTCAACGGGTTCTTTGGGGCATCCGCTCGGGCATGCGCTGGGCGGATCTCCGGAGCGTTACGGCAAGTACAAGAGCGTGCATACGCGGTTCATGCGTTGGCGGGGCCGGGGTGTGGAACCGGCTGTTCGACGGCCTGCCAGCGGGCCGAAATGATCCGTAGCTGATGCTGGATTCGACCATCGTCCGGGCTCACCAGCAGGCAGCCACGAGCCCTAAAAGGGGGCGAGGACAAGGCCGGGGCGTTCCCGAGGTGGACTGAGCACCAAGATTCACCTGCTGGCCAAGAATCTGGGAGAGCCGATCGCGTTCCGGCTGACCGATGGCCAGAGTGGCGAATTCGCCGAAGCCCTGCCGCTGGTGGCCGGCCGCCCGGCCGAGGTCGTGTGGCCGACTGCGGCTAGGACTCCAACGCCATTGTCGCGCCATCGAGAGCATCGGGGCCGAAGCCGTCATTCCGTCAAAAATCTGCCGTAAGGTGCAGCAACCGCATGACCGCACCTTCCGTAAGCTGCACAATAACATCGGACGCTGCTTCAACCGGCTCCGCCACTTCCGGCGGCAGCGATGTGTCGAAACCGGCTAGAGCCTGTTAAGGGTCGTGTCGAGTCGTTCGGAGTCTCTGGCCAGCCTTCGAAAGCGGCTTGCCCAGGTGAAGCTGTGTTCCACGAGCCAGCGGCGGGGCAACAGTACGAAGCCGCGTTTGGCGAGCGGGTGCTTGACCGATTTATGCCGGATGCCGTGCTCGCCGGCCGCTTGTACGGCGTTCGGTCCGGTGTAGCCCTGGTCGACATAGGCCAGCTCGACGGCGGAGCCGGTGACCTCTGTACCTCGGCTGTGAGCGCGGCGACCTGTTCGTGGTCGCCCTGGTCGGCGGCCGTGACCGTGAGCACCAGGAGGTGACCCGGCGTGTCGACCGCGATGTGAGCCTCCGAACCCTTGCGCCGCTTGCTTCGGTCGTAGCCGGCCCGCGCGCCGCTCTCGGGCGTGGACTGCAACGTGCGGCTGTCGATCCAGATCGACAGATCGCCATCGGCTGGCCCTTGCGCCCGGGGCCCACTCGCGCAGGGTCGACTGCACGTCGGCAACCAGCACCTCGAACCGGCCCGCCTCCAGCCAGCGCCGCATCCGCAGGTCGACTGGCTACCAGGGCCCGTACTCGTGCGGAAGGTGATGGCACTGCCCGCCGGTCCGGGCTGCATAGCGCATCACCCCACTGAACACTGCCGCAGATCGTGCCGCTGGAGACGTATGCTCGGAAAAATGGTTCACACCGTTGCTGTGGAGGGGTATCGGTGATTGCGGGATCTTCGGTTGCCGCTGGGGCAGCTGAGTGTGATCACGGGTGCACGGAAGCGGGAAATCGAATGTTTACCGATCGCTGCGGCTGTTGTCGGAGGCGGCGGGGAATGCGGTTGTGGCTTCGCTGGCGCGGGAAGGCGGCCTGCCTTCGACGTTCTGGGCAGGGCCGGAGACGATGGCTCGAAGCGTGCAGCAGGGACAGCACCGGCTGGAGGGACTAGCCAAGCGAGGGTCGGCGAGTTTGGAGCTGGGGTTTGGTGGCGATGGGTATGGCTACAGCATCGACCTTGGGGTACCCGCCGCCACCGCCGCCGGCGACGATGTTTCTGCTCGACCCGCCGGATCAAGCGGGAGTGCATCTGGCATGGACCGGTGTACCGGAAGTCGGCGGCGCTGGTGGACCGGCGAAACAACGTTGTGTGGCTTTCAACGACGCGGGATGAGGAGCCGGTGACCCTGACGCAGGGTTTGCGGGACACGGACAGCATGTTGGCGAGCATTGCGGATCCGGTGCGGGCGCCGGAGATGCTGGCGGTGCGGGAGGCGCTGCGCGGATGGAGGTTTTACGACGGGTTTCGAACCGACGAGGGATCTCCGGCAAGGACCGCACAGCTCGGGACGTTCACGCCGGTGCTGGATCACGGCGGGGGCAACCTGGCCGCGGCGCTCCAGACGATTCAAGAGCTTCGATCGGATGAAGCTCTGGACACGGCGGTGGCCGATGCGTTTCCAGGCAGCCAGGTGTCCGTGGACGGGCGGGATGGATGGTTTGAGCTGCGGTTGCAGCAACGGGGGTTGTTGCGGGCGCTTTCCGCGGCGGAGTTGTCGGACGGAACGCTGCGGGACGAGGCTCGCGGGGGCGACACTGTTGAACACGCCGGAAGTGGAGCTGGCCAGCGCGTTAGAGGCTGGACTGAACTGGAAGCTCGCGGCGGGAACGATTTGAGATTGTTTTCAGGAGCTGTCTGGGTCACTCACACCGGGCAGCAGGGTGGTGGATTCCTCTCGCGGCTTTATCTGGGGCGGAACGGGTTGAACAAAAAGATGAGCGCCCCGAACAGGACTGCCAAAAGGAGCGTGATGGAAAGCAGGACCCCCATTACCGTGAACACCATCCTGACCCGGTATGCTTTCGCCTCTCCGAAGCCAGCCTGCTCGCAGGCTCTCATGGTCCGCGTGGGGACTGGTCCAGGTCTTCGCGCGGGACTTGCTGGCGTGCTTCTGCCGTACGTGGTCACGACAGGCAACTTCTAAAGCTAGTTCTTGCTCGCTTTTGAGCCAACCTCGTTGGGCCGATCCAAGGGCTCGTCACATGCCGAACACTTCGCCTGCATAATTCGTCTATCAATCACTCTCGTTACGATGGGCTCTGGCGTCTTCGTGGCTCACTCATCCACCATGCGATCCGAAGCGCTACCTCGTGTGGATTTCAAACTGCACCACTACCTGGCAACAGCAGATCCATTGCTCGGGTGGCAGCCCTGTTATCGATGGCGCGTTCGCGTGCAGCTTCCGCACGGACACCCACACGGACCGATCCACTCGAATGCCAGGTGTGAGGGGCTAACATGCTGTGGCTCTCGGAGGACGGATCGATGAATGATTTAGTTACGGAGAGATGCCTGCTGGGCGTACTTGAAGACGACGACCTAGATGACGTGAGCCGGCTTTACTCCAACCAGGCCGTTCGCCGCTTTCTAGGCGGTTCTGTTGACCACGAGGAGACGAAACGACGGTTCGCGGAATGGCGGGCCGATTCCAGGAACAGAACCTGGACGATACGCCTCAGGTCGACGTCCTCGTTTGTTGGAATTATCGGCATCGATGAGCATCATGATGGTCACGAGCAGGAGGTGTCCTATCAACTGCTGCCGGGGTTCTGGGGGGAGGGCTACGCCTATGAGGCACTGAGTGCGGCCATCGCGTATGCCGCTACGGTGATGAAGCTCCGTTGTCTCCTAGCCGAAACGCAGTGCGCCAACCATGCGTCGAGAAAGCTTCTTGAGAAGGTTGGCATGGAGCCGGTTCGGACACTCAGCCGTTTTGGAGAAGATCAGATCATTTACCGCCTAGGGTTTTCTTCCTGAGTTTTGCAGGATGCAAGTGCCGTATGGGGCGACCGGACTAGCGCACGCCTTGCCGCCACTTTTCGACGACCTCGCGCGCAGCATGTTGATCTCGCGTTGATGAGCTTGGAGGGGAGTAATTCTGGTTCGCTGTGCGGTGTTGTGCGGCGTTCGTCTTCATGGTGGCCACCGGCCGCTCTGAGCTGAGAAGGCTGGCTGGCGGAGCTCACCCTTCTACGGTCAGGTATCACGGCGGTGCAGACAAGGAGCTTGTGGCCGCGGCGGTGGTTGACCGGGAAGGCGTCGCTTAGGATCAGGAGATGCTTTTCTGGAGCTCGTTTGTTCTGTCGTTTACTGCGCTTCTACCGCTGATCAACCCGCTTGGGTCGGCGCTGGTGTTTGTGGGGCTGGTGGGGGACGCCTCGGCAGATATTTACAAAACCCTGGCTCGACGGATTTTCTACAACACGGTGATGTTTCTGGTGACGATCGAGCTGCTTGGATCGGCGATTTTGAATTTTTTCGGGTTATCGTTGCCGATTGTTCAGCTGGCAGGCGGCCTGGTCGTAGCAGCGATTGGATGGTCGCTGCTGAACCAGAGCGATACGCCGGGGATGGACGAGGATCAACGGACGGCCGCGCAGGCCCGGGTGGCGTCCTCGACGCAAAAGGCGATGGTGGAGGCGCGGGAGGAGGCGAGTGCGCCGCGGCCGGACGAGGAGTCGCTGGCGCTGAAGACGTTTTATCCGTTTACGTTTCCCATCACGGCGGGGCCAGGAACGATTGTGGTGATGCTGACGCTGAGCGCGCATGCGTCCAGCGGCGGCGCGGTGGAGACGAAGGTGTTTGGGCACCTTGGGGTGTTTGCGGCGGTGGTGGCGTTGTGCGGGCTGGTCTATGTCTGTTATGCGTATGCGCCGGCGCTGACCCGGCGGATCGCTCCAAATACGGTGCACGGGATTTTGCGGGTGATCGCGTTTATTTTGCTGTGCATTGGGGCGCAGATTGCGTGGAAGGGGGTGGCGACCCTGATTACGACGCTGCGCCCGGTTTGAGCGGGAGCTGAGGTTACCCGGTGGGTCGCGCGGAGCACTGATGGCTGGCGCGCCGGCGCGGAAAAGGGGAGAAAGGACCGCCGGAGACGGAGGTGGTCACCTTCTCCGGCGGTCCCGGTTGCGCGGACCTTTTAGCGAGGGATGCCGGCCTTGTGCTTCCACAGGGCGACGATGCCGGGGAGGCCGGAGCCGAGCAGAAGGAGCGAGAAGGGCTCGGGTGTGGGGGTGGTGGCGACGTTTACCGCGTAGCCGACGCCTTCAACGTCAGAGGGGCTCAGCTTCACGCTGCCGAGAGCGTCGCCGATCTGGTAGCCGCCGAGGTTGCCGTCGCTCCAGAGATTGACGGTGTAGCCGCCGGCGACGTCGAACGCCCAGCCGTAGATGTCGGTGACGCCGCCAAAGAAGGCCAGAGCGTCTTTACAGATGGCGGGCGAATCGCCGGCGGGCCAGAACAGGTTGTCGTAGCTGAATCCAGCGGCGGTGAAGGCGGGGGCGCCGAAGGTGTTGGGGGG
>CAXUCK010000138.1:0-5864 GCA_964249375.1 uncultured Acidobacteriaceae bacterium | reverse complement strand
GAACTGTGAGGAACCCACCTCAGCCGAGAATGGAACTGTCGGCGAAGATGGGGCACCAGGGGTTGGGGGACCCGGTTCTTCCGGGAAGTGGGAGGGTGGGGCGATCTCGTACCGGGTGAGGTCGCCTAGGCGGAGGAGGAGGTCGTGAATGCCGTCGAGGGAGCGAACTTTGTAGGTGTCGGCTAGGGACTGGAGCTGCTCTTCGGTTTCTTCGATGGCGTGGAGGTCGAGGAGCTCGCGGAGGTCGGCGTCGCCGAGGAGTTCGCGCAATTGGTCCTGATCGATCGAGAGGGCCTGGGCGCGGCGTTCCGCGAGCGGGGCATCGCCGTCGTAGATGTAGTTGGCGACGTAGCTGAACAGGAGCGCGCCGGCGAAGGGGCTCGGTGTACGCGAGTCGACGACGTGGACGCGGATAGAGCGATTGCCGATGGCGCGGAGGGTTTCGGCGAGCGCGGGCATATCGAAAACGTCGCGGAGGCACTCGCGGTAGGCCTCGAGCAGCATGGGAAAGCTGGCGTAGCGCGAAGCCACGGAGAGCAGGTCGTAGGCGCGTTTGCGCTGCTGCCAGAGCGGGGTGCGGCCATCGGCGCGACGGCGGGGCAGCAGCAGGGCGCGGCTGGCAGCTTCGCGGAACTTCGCGGCAAAGAGAGCGGTGGCACCGAGTTGCGATTGCACGAGCTCGGCGGCTTCGGCGGGTTCGAGGAGCAGGAGGTCGGCGTCGGGGGGCTGGTCGGTTTCGGGGAAGCGGAGCACGAAGCCGTCCTCGGACCACATGGTCTCGACGGCTAGGCCGGCGGCTTTGATTTTGGCAGTCACGGCCATGGCCCAGGGCGCGTGCACGCGGGAGCCGAAGGGGGTGAGGCAGCAGACGCGCCAGTCACCGAGTTCGTCGCGGACGCGCTCGACGACGATGGTGCGGTCGTCGGGCACGTGGTCGGTGGCGAGGGCCTGGTCGGTCAGATAGCGAAGGACGTTTTCAGCGGCTTTTTCGTCGAGGTCGTGCTCGCGGGTGAGCTTGGTGATGGCGACGGAGCGGGGCATGTCGCGCAGGGTGCGGACGAGGGCGCCGATGCGGCGACCGAACTCGATGGGGCGGCCGGCCTGGTCGCCGTGCCAGAAAGGCATTTTGCCGGGCTCGCCGGGAGCGGGGGTGACGAGCACCTTGTCCTGGGTGATCTCGTCGATGCGCCAGGTGGAGGCGCCGAGGATGAAGGTGTCGCCGGAGCGGGCCTCGAAGACCATTTCCTCGTCAAGTTCGCCGACGCGGATGGGCTTGTTCGAGGCGCCGGAGAGGAAGACGCCGTAGGTGCCGCGGTCGGGGATGGTTCCGCCGTTAAGGATGGCGAGGCGTTTGGCGCCGCCGCGCGGAGTGATCCAGTTGCGTTGGCGGTCCCAGGTGACGCGCGGGCGGAGTTCGGCGAATTCGTCGGAAGGGTAGCGGCCGGCGAGCATGTCGAGCACGCCGTCGAAAACGGCGGTGGAAAGGGCGGCGAAAGGGGCGGCGCTGCGGACGATAGAGGAGAGCGCGTCGTAAGAAAGGCCGGGAGCGTCGTTTTCCTCGAGTTCGGCCTCATAGCCGGTAGCGATGCCGTGGCGGTTGCGGGCTTTTACCGTTTTCTTCCGGCGCGCTTGTCGGGACTCGATTTCGGCAAGCGGCAAGGGTGGCTGGGCGACGAGAGCGACGATTTGCTGGGCGAGGATGTCGAGGGGGTTGCGGAGAAAACGGGTGTGCTCGACGTGGCCTTCGTGCATGGCCTGCGTAACAGCGGCGCAGGCAACGAGATCCGCGCGGTACTTGGGAAAGATGATGCCGTTCGACGGTGCGCCGACCTGGTGGCCGGCGCGGCCGATGCGCTGCAGGCCGCTGGCGACGCTCGGTGGCGCTTCAATTTGGATGACGAGGTCGACGGCGCCCATGTCGATGCCGAGTTCGAGGGAAGAGGTGCAGACAAGGGCTTTGAGGCGGCCGGCTTTGAGCAGCTCTTCAATTTCAGAACGCTGCGCGGAGGCTAGGGACCCGTGATGAGCGCGGGCAATTGATTCGCCGGCGAGTTCGTTGAGGGCCCCGGCGAGGCGTTCGGCCACGCGGCGGGCGTTGACGAAGATGAGCGTCGAGGTGCGTTCGCGGATGATCTCCAGCAGGCGCGGGTGGATGCTCTGCCAGATGCTGGTGCGCTTGGGGCCTTGGGAGGCGGGGCCGCTGGGCAGGTCCTGAATTTCACCGAGCTTCGCCATGTCCTCGACGGGCACTTCGACGCGGATCTCGAGGCGTTTGCGGGCGCCGGCGTTGATGATGGTGACGGGGCGGAAGCGGGGGCCGGTGGCGGATGTGTTTTCGGGTTCGGTTTCGGCGGCCTCGGCGGAGGTGTAATCCTCGGTCGTGGTCGCGGTTAGACCAGTGGTCGCGGTGATCGCTTCAGCGGCGCGGGCATTGGTGGAACCCACCTTAGCCAACGAGGAAGCTGTCGGCGAAGATGGGGCACCCAGGTTCGTTGGTTGGGCTCCGCCGAGGAAACGCGCGACCTCTTCTAGTGGGCGTTGGGTGGCGCTGAGGCCAATCCGTTGGAGTGGGCGGCCGCAGAGAGCCTCGAGGCGTTCGAGGGAGAGTGCCATGTGCGCGCCGCGTTTGGTCGGGACGAGGGCGTGAATTTCATCGATGATGACCGTTTCGACCGACCGCAGCGATTCGCTCGCGTCGGAGGTGAGCAGGAGATAGAGCGACTCGGGTGTGGTGATGAGGATCTCGCCGGGGTGGCGTTTGAAGCGGGCGCGCTCCTTTTGTGGGGTGTCGCCGGTGCGGACGCTGATTTCTGGAATGTGGACGGGCACGCCCTCGCGTTGCGCCATGTTGGCGATGCCCTGTAACGGGGAACGCAGGTTGCGTTCGACGTCGACGGCCAGAGCTTTTAGCGGACTGAGATAGAGCACGCGGCAGCCGGGCTGGGCGTCATAGTGCGCGGGGCGCTGCAACATCAGGCGGTCGAGGCACCATAGAAAGGCGGTCAGCGTTTTGCCGGTACCAGTCGGGGCAAGGATGAGCGTGGAGTCGCCGTGGGCGATGGCGGGCCAGCCCTCCCGCTGCGGTGGGGTGACGCCCTCGAAGACAGCGCGGAACCAGGCAGCCGTAACGGGGTGAAAGAGATCGAGCGCATCTGTGACGGCAGGAAGGGTAGACGGGTCCGCCGTTGCTACCTTGGCGGGCACGACCTTCACCTTGCGCTGGATCGTGGGTGTTTTGGGTGAGGCCATCCTTTCCATGCTACTGCCGGACAGGAGTCATCCGGCGCTGGATGGTATGTGGCGGCGCTTAGGAGAGCCAGAGAACAACCACTGCGCTCCTGGAGCGTTGTGGTGACCCCGTCTAATGGCTAGCAAGAACGCGCGGGTGATGACCGGACAGAGAACCAGGTTGAACTCTCGCGTAAGGTCATGAAGAACCTCAACTCAAATCGACCTGCCCAGAAGGTGCGGAGGCCATTGAGAACTCTACGTGAGACGTCTTCGCAGCACACCGGCCACGCCGAGCAGGCCTGTGCAGAGCAGGGTGAGGCTTGCCGGTTCCGGGGTAACGGCCACAGCGGCCGCGGGTGTGAAGGGGCCCGTGTACGTGACATGACCGACGTAGAGGTCATTTGGGCCGTTCAGGTTAAAGGTGTCGCCCATGTAATTGATCAGGCTGGCGCCCGTGAAGGTGAAGTGCGCTACAGCCGTCCCGACAAACACGTCGGTGCCGTACTGAGCATCAACGCCCGATTCTGTGATGCCGCCGGCAAGAAAGGAAAGGCTTTCGACGACGCCGGTTGTGGTGTCGATGATGGTCGTGCCGGCGATGGTGTTATAGTCGCCGCCCATGCCGTAGAACAGACTGGCGCCGTTAATCGAAAAGGTTGAAATCGTATCAGCGTGCGCCCGAAAACAGGGCGCGAACAGGGCAAGTGCAGCAACAAAGAAAGGAAGACGCATAAGACTCCGAGTCCAGCAGTGCGCTTAGACTAACGCGTGCGAAGTACCTTCCAGCCATATCTCTGGTAACCGGCTCGCACCCCTGTAATCAGGAAAAGGTGACCGGCGTTCGCGAGGTGCTCCGAATCAGGACAGTCTTCGTTTCCAGAAGCACTTGCAGAGGCCTGTGACGGCCAGTTACGCTTTAGCAAGCTCTCCCATGACGGATACGCAAGAAGAGGAAACCGCGAAGCAAAGCCAGTGGCAGGAACTGCGTGCCTTGGCGACCGCTGCTGCTGCGCAGGCCTATGCCCCCTACAGCGGGTTTCGGGTTGGGGCGGCCCTGCTTTTGAGCAATGGCCTTGTCGTCACGGGTTGCAACGTAGAGATCTGCTCGTATCGGCTGACGTGTTGCGCCGAGCAAAGCGCAATGGTGCGCGCCGTAAGCGAGCATGGGCCGGTGGTGCGGTTACAGGCTGTGGCTGTGGCGAATCTGAACGGTGCTGCGTCCATGCCGTGTGGGGCTTGCCGCCAGACACTGGCGGAGTTTGGAGATGATGCCGTGATTGTGCTTTGTCCGGGGGAGGGTGGAGAAGAGATTGAAACGACGTTGGGAGCGTTGCTGCCGCAGGCATTTCGGCTCACTCAGGCGGAGCCGTCGCCGAATTCAGGTCTTACATCGCACTCAGGCTCGTCAGCGCACTCAGATTCCTTGGCTTGGCCTGACCGTGGCTGAACCTGGCTGGGTATTTTGATCAAGAAGCGGGACGGCGGGGAATTATTGCGGTTGGAATTGCACTGTTTTGCAAGCGGTCGTGCGCAGTGCGTTAGAGCCGTTCTCCTTTGGTGTCCTTCCGGCGTAAGCCAACTGCAAGTCTTCCACTGCGCAGACCAGGGAACTGTCTGCTGACACCCGGACGCCAAAGTCGTCCGGGTATCCATCTGCTTCAGTCGAGGTGACACAGCTGTCGAGATGACATAGCTATAGTCAAGCGAGAACAGCAATAGGTTGATTTCTGGAGCGGATTTCGTAGGTGGTGTCGAGAGATAGATAAGAGCAAAAACAACCGAAGTAAGTAGCCGCGGGTACAGGAGGTGGACCTTTCACCAATCGACCAAACTAGACATGCACTGTCCCTCAATCACTTAGGCGGGCTCTTGGGAGATCGATAGGGTGTTGCCGTCCGGGTCTTTGAACCAGGCGATACGGGTACCGTCGGGTGCGTTCCAGATGCCGCGTTCGTTCTGCTTGAAGTAGCCGTAACGCTCGAAGCTAACGCCCCTGGCGGCGAGTGCGTCGATGGCTTCTTCGAGGTGATGTACGTACCAGCCGAAGGCCGTGTAGGACGCCGGGGTAAAGGAAGGCGTCCGCACGAGGCGAAGCATCATGGCCGGTGCGGGACCGGAGCGGAAGACGATGGCAAAATCGTTGTCGGTTTCAAAGGTGAGGCCGAGCACTTCCTCGTAGAAGTGGCGTGCCTCCTTTGGTTTCTGGGTGGGAATAAAGCCGACGGGTTTGCTGGTCGCGAGCGTCATAGCTGCCATCGTAATGCCGGCGAAGCTTATTTCTGTCATTCCCGAAGGGACTCTGCGTTTTAAGCCGCAAAGCTGCAGGTCTCTCCACTACGCGCTCAGCGCTCCGGTCGAGATGACACTGTATGGCTATGGAGAATCTGCTTTGGTGTGGATAAGTGGATCGGTTGCCTCTGCCTTGGGGCGCATGAGCGGGAAGAGGATGACGTCGCGGATGGAACGGGAGCCGGTGAGCAGCATGGTGAGGCGGTCGATGCCGATGCCCTCGCCGGCCGTGGGTGGCAGGCCGTAGCCGAGGGCGCGGACGTAGTCCTCGTCCATGGCGGCCATGGCTTCTTCGTCGCCTCGCGCCTTTTGTTCGAGTTGGGCTTCGAAGCGCTGGCGTTGGT
>CAXUCK010000137.1:0-5924 GCA_964249375.1 uncultured Acidobacteriaceae bacterium | reverse complement strand
GCCCATACGCTGGGCGAGGGCCGCAAACAGATCGACATTCGAGCGGGCCTCACCGAGGGGGGCGATGGCGGGCTCGGAGATTTGGACGAAAAGATGGCCGTAGGCACCCTGGACATCGCAGGTCTCGAGGAAGGTGGGGGCGGGGAGCACGATGTCAGCAAAGTCGGTGGTGTCGGTGAAGAACTGCTCGTGCACGACGGTGAAGAGGTCGGGCCGGGCAAGGCCGCGGAGGACGTCGGTCCCGTTAGGTGCAATGGCAGCGGGGTTGGAGTTGTAGACGAACAGGGCCTGGACGGGTGGGCCGCCGATGCCAGCGTCGGGCAGGGTGAGAGCGCGGCCGAGCTGGCTCATGTTGACTGTGCGTGACGGTCGGCCGAGGGGGCTCCGTTGCATGAGTTCGGGCAGGCGGAGGGCCCTCTCGTTGAAGGGGTACGAGCCGGACATCGAGAGCTGCAGTCCCCCGCCACGGTGCTGCCAGGCACCGATCAGGAGGGGGAGCATGGCGATGGCGCGGGTAGAGGTGCCGCCGTTTTCGGAGCGGTTAATGCCGTAGTTGAGGCGGATGACGGCAGGCCGGCCGGTGCGCTGGCGGACGGTGGCGAACTGGTGAGCAAGATCGACGACCGTTTCGGCGGGGACGCCGGTGATTTCGGCGACAGCGACCGGGGCGTGTTTAGGCTGGAGGACGAAGGCGTGAAGCTCGTCGAAGCCGTGGGTGCAGGCGCCAAGATAAGCACGGTCTTCGAGGCCGTCGCGCAAAATGACGTGCATAAGGCCGAGGGCGAGAAGGCCGTCAGTGCCGGGACGGATGGCGAGGTGCTGGTCGGCGAGGGCAGCGGTGCGGGTGCGATACGGGTCGATGACGACGAGTTTGGCGCCGTGCCGGCGAGCGTCTTCGATAAACGGCCACAGGTGCACGTTGTTGCCATGGATGTTGGCGCCCCACGCAATCACCAGGCCGGCATGCGCGAAGTTCTGCGGTGTGGTGCCGAGTTTGACGCCATAGACGGAGAGCAGAGCTTCGCCGCCGGCAGTGGCGCAGATGGTGCGATCGAGCTGCGAGGCGCCGAGCCGGTGGAAGAAGCGGCGATCCATCGAGCCGAAGCCGAGCTGGCCGATGGTGCCGGCATACGAGTAGGGGAGGATGGACTCGGGGCCGTGCGCGTCGCTGATCTGCTGCAGGCGCGTGGCGATCTCACCGAGTGCGTCCTCCCAGGAGACGCGCTCGAACGCTTCGGCTTCCCTGCCCTGCGCGAGCGGACCTTTGGGAACGCCAGGACATCTACGCATGGGGTAGAGGAGGCGATCGGGGGCGTACACCCGGTCGAGGTACCTGGCGACCTTGCCGCAGAGGAAGCCGCGGGTGACGGGGTGAGAAGGATCGCCTTGGACCCGAGTCGCCCGGCCGGTGAGGGGGTCGACGGTCACCAGAACGCCGCAGCTGTCCGGGCAGTCGTGGGAGCAGACAGCGTGGACGGTACGGGTGTTCATGGTCTTAGTCTATGCGCGGTACCGCCGTGCGTTGCGATGGGAACATGGAGGGATGCGTGGCTTGACGGCGCATGTATGCTGCCTAGCAGCGGTTAGCTAAAACGAGAGCCGGGCGGGCAGGGAGTCGTGAGAAAGCGTGAGGTGCGTGTGAGGGAAGCCGCTGCCTTTGTGATGGGGATCGTGCTGTTCGGGTGTCCGGCGCCGGCGGTGGTGGCGCAGGTGCAGGATCCGCAGCTTCATACGGCGAGCCCGACGGAGCTGGGCGTGATCAAGGTCTTGCTGGCGCAGGAGAAGGCTTGGAACAACGGCGATATCGACGGGTTTGCAAAGGGATACAAAAATTCGCCGGATACGTTGTTTCTGAGCGGAACGCTGAATCGCGGGTACGACGGCATGGTGGCCAACTACCACCGCGAGTATCCGACGAAGGCAGCGATGGGTACGCTGACGTTTTCGGAGCTCGAGGTGCATCCGCTCGATGAGCGATTCGCGGTGTGCCTCGGCAAGTACCACCTGGAGCGGGGCAAAAAGGAAGGCGGCAACGCGAATGGGGTGTTTTCGCTGGTGCTGGAAAAGACAGAACAGGGTTGGAAGATAGTGGTCGACCACACGACGTAGCGCGAACCGCAGCACGTATGCTTAGGTCCATGGACCGCTTCCTCCCTTCCGTGCGCCCTCTGTCTCGTCGCGGCTTTGTTTCCGGAGCGTCGCTGGCGATCGCTGCCGCTGCTGTTCGCGGCCCATGCTCCTTCGCGCAGGCTGCTACGCCGGCTGCTGCGGACCGCCGAATCGAGGGCATTGCTTCTGGAGCGAACGCCAAAATTACGACGCAGGCGCTGCGGCGGAATGTGAGTGCGCTGATGGGATCGGGCGGCAACATCGCCGTGCTTCCCGGGCCGGTTTCGGGCCCTGGCGCGGATGGCAAGCTGCTGGTGGACTCCGGTTTTTCGACGTCGCGGCCGCAGCTGCTGGCGGCTTTGAGCGCGCTTGGGCCGGATCCGATTGCGCTGGTCATCAACACGCACTGGCACTACGACCACACGGATGGGAACGAGTGGATGCATGGTGCGGGAGCGACGCTGTTTGCACACGAGAAGACGCGCGAGCGGATGAGCACGCAGCAGACGATCGGGGCGTTTCACCTGACGGTGCCTCCCTCGCCGACGGGAGCGCTGCCAACGGAACTCTTTCAGACAACGCGCACGCTGCACGGGAACGGAGCGACGGTGGTGCTGACCCACTACGCTCCGGCACACACGGATACGGATATTTCCATCCGGTTTGTGGAGGCGGAGGTGCTGCACGTTGGGGATACGTGGTTCAACGGACTGTACCCCTTCATTGACTACTCGACGGGCGGCAGCATCGACGGGATGATTCGCGCGACCGAACGGAACCTGGCGGAGACCACCGCCAGCACGATCATCATTCCGGGACATGGGCCGATTGGGACAAGGACGCAACTGGCCGCAACCCACGACATGCTGGTCGCGGTGCGGGAGGAGATTGCGGCGATGAAGAAGTCAGGGCGAACAGTGGAGGAAGTTGCGGCTGCCAAACCGACGGCGGCCTTTGATGGCAGCTTCCGGGGCACCACGGGAACGCCCGACTTTTTTGTGCAGCTGGTGTACCAAGGAGTCTGACCAGGACGCCCGGAATTGACCCGGGCCTTTGCTGATTCTGTCTTCTGCTGCTCAGACTGTCATCACTTCTTTTTCTTTGGCACGAAACAGATCTTCGATGCGACGGATTTCGGCATCAGTCAGCTGCTGCACCTCTTCGCTGGCACGCTTTTCATCATCAGCGGAGATGAGCTTGTCCTTTGTCGCTTTCTTGATCTGATCGTTACCGTCGCGGCGGATGTTGCGGATGGCGGTCTTGTGATCTTCGAGGGTTTTGTTGAGCTGCTTGACAACGTCCTTCCGGCGTTCCTCGGTCATGGCGGGGACGGGCACGCGGATGACCTTGCCGTCGGTCATGGGGTTGAGGCCGGTTCCGGAAGTGCGGATGGCCTTTTCGATGGCCGCAACCATGCTGATGTCATAAGGCTGGACGAGGATGAGGGTGGCTTCGGGCGTAGAGATCTGCCCCATCTGTGTCACGGGTGTATCGGTGCCGTAATAGTCGACCCGGACCTGGTCGAGCATGTGGACGTTCGCACGGCCGGTGCGGGCGGAAGCAAGGTTTGCCCGAAAGTCTTCGACGGATTTTTCCATGCGGCTCTTGAGCTCGGTGTGTACGTCCTTGAGCGCCACGATGCTTGCCATTGCCGATGCCATTGCGTCTCCTCTAAGCGCCCCAAGGCCCCGTCTTATGTTAGACGAAGCGGGCTGTTCGCGGGCGCGCGGGTGAGCGTTTCACTGCCCCCATTTGGGTGCGACGGAGTTCCCCTTGCCAGAGTCTGACACGCGGGTGCCGGGGTTGAGGTAGAGGACGCTGTTGAGGGTGCCGGGGGTCTTGATCCAGTCGGCATTCTGTACCTCGATCCAGTTGCGGCTGCCCTGAATGAGGACGGTGGTACAGCGGCCTTCGATGGTGAAGCGGCTGCCGTTTCCGGTGATGGTGACGGCGTTGCCGTGGCAGTGGATGGTCTGCTCAAGGCCGTCGCCGGCGATGCTGACAGCGGGGACTGGATCGGTGGAGGCGACGGCCGGGGAAACGAGGAGCGCGACGGACAGGGTGAGAGCAGGCAGGCGCATGCGGACTAGACCTTTCGAGGGACCCCTTCGTTTTCAGATGCGTGCGGACTGAAGGAGCGGGGCTAAAGATTGCGGAGACGGCGACAGGCTTCAGCGAGCTCCATGTCACGTTTGGCGAAGCAGAAGCGGAGGAGGTCTTCACCGCCGCCCGGACGGAAGAAGGCGGATCCTGCGACGGCCGCAACGCCGGCTTGCCGGAGCAGGGTGCGGGCTCTTTCGGCGGCGGTGGCGCCAGGGATGCGGCAGACGTCGGCGAGGATGTAGTAGGCGCCGTCGGGGGCGTGGGGCGGGCAGAGAGCAGCATGGCGCGCTTGGTCTCATGCTCGCGGGCGAGGCCGCGGTAGAAGTCGGGCTCCAGCTGCTCGAGTCCATCGGCGACGGCGTGCTGGAAAGGGGCCGGAGCGCAGATGTAGAGCAGGTCGTGGAAGTAGCCGATCGACGGCGTCCAGCGGGCATCCGCGACGAGATACCCTACGCGCCAGCCGGTAATGGAGAAGGTCTTGGAAAAGCCGGAAATGAGGATCGTGCGGTCGCGCATACCGGGGATGGACGCGATGCTGATGTGTCGTGCTTCGCCGTACACGAAGTGCTCGTAGATCTCATCGGAGATGACGAAGAGGTTGTGCTCGAGCGCGATGGCGGCGAGACCTTCAAGCTCTGCGCGGGTGAACACCTTGCCGCACGGATTGGCCGGGGTGTTGATGATGATGGCGCGGGTGCGTGGTGTGACGGCGGCGCGGACCGCGTCCAGGTCGAGCAGCCACCGGCCGCTGTCGGAGTCCACCGCAAATGGAAGGACGACGGGAACGGCGCGAACGGCTTTGAGCGAACTGGCGTGGTAGCCGTAAAGCGGCTCGAATAGGATCGCCTCATCACCAGGGTTCAGCAGGGCCATGAGCGTGGCGAAGAGGGCACCGGTCGCTCCGGCGGTGACGACGACCTCCCGGTCAGAGTCGACCGTCGTCCCGGAGCCGAGCGTCTGCTCGACCTTCCGCGCGATGGCCCGGCGCAGGCGAGGGATGCCGTCCAGGCGAGTGTAGATGTTGTGGCCGGACTCGATGGCGCGGGCGGCGCCTTCGGCGACGATGGCGGGAACGGCAGTATCGCAGATGCCCTGGGCGAGGTTGATGGCGCCGGCTTCTTCGGCAAGGACGCTCATGGCGCGGATCTCGGACTGAACGGCGCCAGGAGCAAGCTCAGAGAGATGCAAGGTCTGTGCTGCGATCTGCTGTGTGGGGCTCACGCCAACCTCCGCCATTTACACCGAAGTCCTGTGTCAGCATAGCGCCTGTGGCTATGCGCTGTGATGGTTTCAGACGCGGGTGGCGGGGACCAGTTTGCGGCGTTGGGTTTCGGTGTAGGTGTAGCGAATGCGGTGGATGACGGTGAGGGTGGAGAAGATGGCGAGGACCCAGAGGGCGGGAGCCATGACACCCCAGCGGTTGAAGAGGGCTCCGAGGAGGATAAGGACGACGCGCTCGGGGCGCTCCATGAAGCCGACCTTGCAGGAGCCGATGAGGGCCTCGGCGCGGGCGCGGGTGTAGGAGACCATCAGGGACGCGGTCATGACGAAGGCGACGAGGACGACATAGAAGAAGCGGTTGCCGCGGGCGTAGTAGACCAGCAGGCCGAAGAAGAGGGCGACGTCGGAGTAGCGGTCGATCACGGAGTCGAAGTACGCGCCGAAGACGGAGACCTGGTTGGTCATGCGGGCGACGCGGCCGTCGACCATGT
>CAXUCK010000136.1:5219-5943 GCA_964249375.1 uncultured Acidobacteriaceae bacterium | reverse complement strand
GGCGTGTGGCGAGGGAGGCGAGTTCGAGGGTGAGGGCGAGGGAGAAGAAGGAAAGGGCGGGAAGCTGTTGGTAGTACCAGCCGGTGCCCTGGACATTGTAGGCAACCGTGCTTGCCCAACCAGCCACGAGGAGCACCTTGGTTAGAGGAGAAAGGTGCACGAGATAGAACGCGAGCGCTGAGGTGAGCACGAGGAGAAGGTAGAGCTGAGGTGCTTCACCGATGAGCTGAGCAGGAGTGAGGGGGCCAATGGCCCAGTACGTGCTACGGAGGATAGGTAGGATGTCGGTGAGGTAGGCGGGGGTGACGAGGCGGATGGCGAGCAGGTAGGTGAGGCAGGTGAGGAGGATGGCCCAGGGCTCGGGCCGGGTGAAGGGTTGGTCGGCTTTTTTGAATCTGTAGGAAAGTAACAAGAAGAATTCGACGGAAAGCGGGACGAGGGCGTGGTGGGGCTTGAGGGCGATGCCGAGGCCGGCGGCGATGCCGATGACAAGACCGGCTAAAGGTTTTGAGAAAACTGCCGATATAGGGGAGGAGGAGGTTTGGGGACGGAACTCGAGGCTGGTGGCGACCAGGTAGGGGAGGCAAAGGAGGGCGACGAGGTGATCGCGCTGGCCGAAGTCGCGGGCGGGCATGACGGCGAAGACGACGAGGAAGGCGAAGAGGAGGGTCCGGAGGAGGGCAGGGCTGAGGCGGGGGATGGATCGGGGATGGAGCCGGAGGGC
>CAXUCK010000136.1:0-5209 GCA_964249375.1 uncultured Acidobacteriaceae bacterium | reverse complement strand
GCAACTGAGGCCGCTTCTGTGAGGAGGACGGCGGCTTTGAAGAGGGCGGTTGCGGGGAGGTGGAGGAGGTGAGCGAGGCCGGTGATGGGCAGGAGAACCCACATGATCAGCGGCGGATTGGATTCGAGGATCTCCGGGCCGTAGAGCCCGGCACCGTGGAGCATGCGATCGGCGACGTACAGGCACCACATCTGATCATGGCCGAGGGCGGGAAGGAGGGCGAGCAGGAGGGCCATGCCAGCGGCTGCCGCACTTAGCACTTGAAAGGTTTTGACGGTGCTTCTATTTTGGGAGGTCCCGGGTCGCTCCGAGCGGATGTCCGGTGTAGTCTTCGGGGCAAGGGGGTTGGAACGGCTGGCTGGGAAGGGCATCAGGCTCTGCGAATCTCCGCGACTTCGGCAGAGGCATTGGAGGAAGATCGCGGGGACAACATAGGGACATTATGCGGGAGATACGGGGCAGGTGGAAGTCGGCGAGTCTCGAGGGAATGCGGGCTCGCGGTGGTGTACCGGTGTGGATACGCCGTGTGAGCGGGTGGGTGTGCGTGCTGTTGCTGGTTGGTGGTTTCGCAGGAAAGACAGAGGCTTGGGCACAAGAAAATCCGCTGGGGCAGGTGCAGACGCAAGTTCCGCCGCCCCCGCCAAAGACTCCGGAAGAGAAGAAACCGGTAATCGAAGGCTCGCAAAACGCGGTCGCGCTGGCGACATCGCGACGAGATGCACGGATTCGCGTGGATGTTAATTTGGTGCTGGTACCGATGACGGTCACGGACCCGATGAACCGCCTTGTGACTGGCCTTGAGCGCGACAACTTCCAAGTGTTTGAGAACAACCAGGGACAGGTTGTTAAGAGCTTCTCGACGCAGGATGCGCCGGTCACGATCGGGATTATTTTCGACCTGAGCGGCAGCATGTCGTCGAAGTTCGTCCGGGCGCGTAAAGCGTTGAGTGAGTTCCTTCGGACCAGCAATCCGCAGGACGAGTTTTTTGTCGTCGGCTTCAATGACCGGCCCGCGGTGATCGTCGACTACACGTCGGAGATCGACGACGTGGAGGCACGCATGGTGATGCTGAAGCCGCAGAACCGGACGGCCTTGATTGATGCGATCTACCTGGGAGTCAGCAAGCTGAAGCAAGCGAAATACGACCGGAAAGCTCTGCTGATCATTTCGGATGGAGGGGACAACCGCAGTCGCTATACGGAAGCGGAGCTCCGGCGCGTGGTGAAGGAGAGCGACGTGCAGATCTACTCGATTGGTATTTTTGACCAGTATGCCTCGACGCAGGAGGAGCAGCTTGGGCCGATTTTGCTGAACGATATCTGCGAAATGACGGGTGGCCGGATGTTCCGGGTGTCCGATGTTGCCGATCTGGGCGACATTGCGTCACGCATCAGCGCTGAGCTGCGCAACGAGTACGTGGTGGGCTATCGGCCGAGCAACCTGAAAGCGGACGGGAACTGGCGTAAATTGAAGGTGCGGTTGGTTCCACCGGCGGGCTTGCCCCCGCTGACGGTCCACAACCGCCAGGGATACTATGCGCCTTCGGAGTAGACGTCTGGACTGGGCTGTCTGGCTGTTGTGGTTGGGGTTGCCGATACTCGGGTTCGCGCAGGGACAGGGCACAACGCCAGCCGCGAGCGGGCAGATTCCGCTGACGATTGACCGGGACCCGGTCCCGTCGCCGGATGCGGAGAAACCACCCGCGGCGGCTACGGAAGCACCGCAGGGGCTGAAGAACGAAGGACCGCAAGCCATTGAGAGGGATTCCGGCAAGTACACCTTACGGGAGAACGCCTACGAGGTGCGGCTGAATGCAACGGTGTTCGACGGCAGTGGCCGGTCGGTACTGGATCTGGGCAAGGATGCGTTCCATATCTACGAGGATGGGGTTGCGCAGACGATTACGTCGTTCCGGCATGAGGATCTTCCGGTTTCGCTTGGCATCCTGATCGACAGTTCGGGTTCGATGTACGACAAGCGACAGGCGGTGGACCAGGCGTCGCTTGACCTGGTGAAGTTGTCGAACCCGCAGGACGAGGCGTTTCTGGTGGACTTTTCCTGGGAGGCGTTTATTGATCAGGATTTCACCAGTGACATCGGCAAGTTGCAGCAGGGGCTCGGGTACATCAAGTCAAGTGGCGGAACGGCGATGTACGACGCGCTGGTCGCAAGCGCGGATTACCTGAGCAAGAATGCCAAGCACCCCAAGCAGGTGCTGCTGGTGGTGACCGATGGCGAGGACAACGCGTCGACGGCGTCGCTTGAGCAGGCGATCCGGCGCATCCAGGATTTTGATGGGCCGGTGATTTACTGCATTGGTCTGCTGTTTGGCGAGGACACCGACAAGCGGGAGTCGCGGCATGCGAAGCGCGTGCTGGAGACGTTAGCAGAACAGACAGGCGGTGTGGCGTACTTCCCGCGCAACCTGAAGGAAGTCGATCCGATTTCGGCCGAGGTGGCTCAGGACATTCGCACGCAGTACAGCATCGCCTACCGGTCGACCAATCCGCCCACCAATGGTGGCTACCGGCAGATCCATGTGGATGCGAAGGAGAAGGGGTACAGCCGGCTGCAGGTGCGGACGCGCACGGGTTACTACCCGCGTGTGTCTGGCGCGGCGAACGCGGATGGCGGTGCTGGATTGGCCGCGGGCGCGGTCCGCAAATAGGCAATCGATCTAGTCGGGCCGGTAGGTTTCGCTGTGCCACAGGCAGAGAGAGACGCCTGCGCTCAGGCCGTACGGGTGCAACTGTCCGTACGTGAACCGCGGCCAATCCTGGTATTCGAAGTCGATCAAACGCAGCTTGATGCCGCTTCCACGCAGGCGGTAGTCTATGCCGGCTCCAGGCGCAAGAACAAAGTACCGGCCGTCCGCGTAGCCGTACGGGAAATGGAACTGGCCGATGCCGACAAGCAGCTTGGCATAGGGAGAAAAGTCATGGGGACGCAGGGTCAGCCGTGGACCGGCAAGGTAGGTGGTCTGCCGGATGCCGGCCTCCTCGTTGTACTGCAGACGGCGGGCTTCGGCCTCGATACCGAGGTGCAGGGTCAGGTTTGCATCGACGTAGACGGCCGCTCCGCCGATGTACCGCTTGCCGTAGTCCGCCTGGAAACCTGAGGCGGCTATCCCGAGCGCAAGGCGTCCGCCGGGACCGGTGGCGGTCGGAACGGCTTGCGCGTGAGTCCCCGGGGCGAGCAGGATCGGGCTCAACAGAAGAGCTGTCGCGAACAGGAGCCGACGAACTGACCGGGTCACTGTGTCACCGTGAGCGGAACTGGTTGTGAGACAGTGACGCCGGTGTTGGCGCCCGTGGCGGTGAAGTTCATGGTGTACTTTCCGGGCGGCGTGCCGTGGATGTCGATGGACCCGCAGCCGACGGCGCTGATGGCCGCCGCGGCCAGGAGAAGGAGCGAGAGCAGGTGGCCGAGCGATCGACGGGGGCGAGACCGCAAGAGGAGAAGCGAGGCAAGGGCGCCAAGGGGGAGGAAGCAGAGGGCTGTGGTGGATGGTGTGGAGCGCGCGCGTGCCTGGGCGGTGCCGCCGGAGGTGAGCGGTGTGCCGGTATCGACCACGACCGAGACGGTGACGGAACCGTCAGGCTGCAACGTCACCTGGTCCTTGCTGAACGTGCAGGTGGCGGCGAAGGGAAGGCCGGCGCATCCGAGCGACAGGTTGTCCCCGAAAGACTTCACCGACGCCAGGGTGAGCTGGACGGTGAGGTGCTGCTGAGTTTGCACGCTGATGCTGGCTGGGTTTGAGGTGAGCGTGAAGTGCGCGGCCGTGGTGATGTTGACTGACGTGCTCGGCGAAGTGGACGTGGCGTATAGGCCGTCACCCTGGTACACGGCGGCAGCGTTCAGGGTGCCGATGTCGGGCGTGAGATTGAGGGTGGCGACTCCGGAGGAATTCAGGTTGGCGGCGCCAAGGGTAGTGCTGCCTGAGGTGAAGATGACGGCCCCGGTGGGCGGCGCGGGGCCAGCGGCTTCGACGACTGCGATCAGTGTCACGGTCTGGCCGACTGGCGCGGTAGCAAGCGAGGTGCTGAGCGAGGTGGTCGAGGAGCGGAGCTGGATCATCTCGCTGTAGGCGAGCGAGGTGGAGTTGGTGTTCTGCGTGTCGCCGCTGTAGCTCGCCACGAGCGAGTGCGTTCCAGCGGCCAGGGACGCTGTGGCGAAGGTGGCGACACCGTTGGCGGCGAGCGTGGCCGTGCCGACCGTGTTGCTGCCGTCCTTGAGCGCGATGGTTCCGGACGGCGTGCCGACCCCGGCATTGGTGACGGTCACCAAAAGGTTGACCGGGTCCGCAGTGAGCGCCGGGTTGTTGGCCGAGGTGATGACCACGGCGGATCGTTGCAGCACTAATTGCGGCAGGGCGGCGGAGGTGCTGGTGAGATCGTTTGCGTCGCCGTTGTAGACGGCGGCAATGCTGTGCTGTCCGGGCTGGAGCGCGCCCGTGGTGAAGGTGGCGACACCGGCGGCAGAAACTGTGGCCTGGCCAAGCGACGTGGTGCCATCTTCGAAGGTGACGGAGCCGGTGGGTGTTGCGCCGAGGCCGGAAACTTGCGCGGTGAAGGTGAGAGAGGCACCCAGAATGGATGGGTTCGCGGTGGAGGTCAGGGTCGTGCTGGTGGAAGCGTCATTGACGGTCTCCGCCAGGGTGCTGCTGCGGCTGGTTTGGCTAGCGTTGTCGCCGCTGTAAACGGCAACGATCGCATGCTGGCCGACGGCGAGCGCTGCTGTGCTGAAGGTAGCCACGCCGGAGCTGTTGAGCGGAGCACTGCCCAGGGTTGTCGTACCGTCGAGGAAGTTGATGGTGCCGGTGGGCGTGACCGCGTTGGCTGGGATCACCTTTGCAGTGAGGGTGAAGGAACGGCCGGCGATTGACGGATTCGCCGAGCTGGTGAGAGTCGAGACAGTGGTTTGTAGGACGGATTGTGCAAGCGGAGCGGACTGGCTGCCGGAGTGGAACGTGTCGCCAGCGTAGGTGGCAACGAGGGTGTGGGTGCCGGGCCCGGAAACGGTGACGGGGAGAGTCGCGTTGCCGGAGGTATCCACGACGACGGTGCCGAGGCTGGCTGTGCCGTCCTTGAGAACGACGCTGCCGCCGGGCTGCCCTCCGGTGCCGGTGAGGTGGATGAGATAGCTGACAGCGTCACCCACCACGGCCGGGTTTTCATTTGAGGAAGAGCGACGGAGCTCCCGGCGATC
>CAXUCK010000135.1:5202-6035 GCA_964249375.1 uncultured Acidobacteriaceae bacterium | reverse complement strand
GAGCTGGGCGTGCGATGCCAGAGTGAAAGTGGAGACAGCGAGGGCGGCGGCGACGGGGCTGAAATGCTTGGGCATGGTCGGACGGGGCTCCAAAGGGGCGAGGAAATTGTAAACGCTTTCAGGCCGGCGCGGCGACGGTTGCGTGGTGGTGTGCGTAAGGGTTTCTACTCGCGGTTCTGCTGGGCTCGATGGGCGAGGTCCACGGCGATTCTGAGCTGTTCGTCGGAGGCGGCTTTCTCGCCGAGGCGGGCGAGGGTGAGGCCGAGATAGTAGTGGGCGGGCTGGTAGTCCGGTGAGGTGGCGACGGCGTGCTCGAGCGAGGTGCGGGCGGCGGCGTAATCCTTTGCGCGGTAGGCGAGAATGCCTGTCGCGGTGAGTGCGCCGCCGTGGTTGGGATCGCGGGCGAGAACTTTTTCGAGCAGGGGCCTGGCGGCGGCATCGTGCTGGAGGTCGGTTTCGATTTGTCCGAGCTGGTAGAAGGACTCAGTCTGTTGCGGCTGGAGGGCGACGGAGCGGTTAAATTCGGCGCGGGCTTCCGGGATGCGCTGCGCCATAACGAGAACGTGCCCCAAGCCGAAGTGGGCGGAGGCGTCGTCGGGTCGGAGGGCAAGGTACTGGCGGAGGTGCGCCTCGGCTGCGGGAAGGTGCTTCTCATCCGCCTCGAGGCGGCCGAGGGCGTACAGGGTTGAGGGGTCGTTGGGACGAAGCTGGAGGGCGGACTCCAAGGCTTGCTGGGCGATGGGGTATTGCCTGATCTGGTCGGCCTGGATGCCGAGGTCGAGCCATAGGGTGGGATCGTCGGGGAGGTTTTCAGCGGCGTGCTGAAGCGCTTT
>CAXUCK010000135.1:674-5192 GCA_964249375.1 uncultured Acidobacteriaceae bacterium | reverse complement strand
CGGCGTTGCGCGCCTGGAGAGCGAGCTTCGTCGCGGCCGCAAGCGCGCCGGCGCGCGCGCGCGGGTTACGCAGATCGATGGCCAGGACGGTTTCAAAGCGGTCCATGGCTTCCGGGTAGTGCAGCTGCGACAGGAGGAGGTCGCCGAGGGCGAGGTTGGCGGCAGGGTCGTTAGGAGAGATGGCGAGGGCGCGCGCGAGCAGGGCTTGAGCATCTGCAGTGTGGCCGGCGATCAGCTGCTGCTGCGCTTGCGCGGTCAGGGCACGCGGGTCGTCGGCGGGGGTGGTCTGTGCAGAGGCGACGAACCCGCAAAAGGAGGCCAGGACGAGCGTGGCGAGGGTGGGGGAGATGCAGGACATGCCGAGAGCAAGAGTAAACGGCAGGAGCGCTGGTTGGCGCTCCTGCCGTCGGTGCTGCGGGTCAGATTGCGTACGCGGGTTAGAACTGGATACGTGCGGTGAGCTGCATGTTGCGTGGTGTGTTGATGGTTCCGGTCGGCACACCGAAGGTGTAATCGCCGGGGTTGGTGTCCGGGGTGGAGAACGTGTGGCGGTTGAAGGCGTTCAAAAGCTCGACCTTGAAGGTGAAGAGCTTGCCTTCGCCGATGGGCGTGTCTTTCAGGAAGGAGAAGTCTTCGTTGTAGTAGCGGTAGTTGCGAATCTCCGCCGTGACACGGGGAATATTGCCGAACTGAAAGGCCCCGTTATCGCAATTGGCCGGAATCACCTTGGCGTTGACACAGTTCACGATGGCACGCGTGGAGCGATTGTTGACATTGTTCTGGTCGTAGATGGCGGGCGCGGTTTGGAATTGCGAGTAGAAGGGATCTCCGGTGTTGGTGAGACCGTTGAACTCGCTGTCGACATTGGGGTCAGAGCCACGATCATGCGCTCCGGGGTTGAGGTTCTGGTACTTGAATCGCCGAAAGGGATCGAGGTGACCACTACGGCGAGCGGGGCTTTCGAAGGACGCTCCGGCGACCCTGGAGAAGGCAATGCAGTTCTGGTAGCCGGGGATGCCGGTTGCGCAGCCGAAGGAGGTTGGTTGACCGGACTGGTAGCGCTGCACGCCGCCGATTTTGAAGCCACTGATCATCGCGCGGGCAAGGGGATTGCCGCCGCTCAGGAACGTTTTCCCTTTCCCGAACGGCAGCTCATAGATGTAGCTCACGACAAAGGTGTTGGGAATGTCCTGGATCGAGAGCGACTTGGTGGACTTGCTGTTGGAGGGATCCTGCTCCTGGTTCACGCCGGCGTTGATGCCCGGAAGAATTGAGTCGGCGTTGGTGATGGACTTCGACCAGGTATACGAGGCCTGGAGGTTGAGGCCCTGCGAAAAGCGGCGTTCAACAGAAGCAATCAACGCCTCGTAGGTGGAGTGACCGACGTTCTGCAAGCAGCAGTCAGTCGCGATGAAGTCGTACTGCGGGAAGGGACGGAGCGCCTGGTAGTAATTCGGCGTTACCGTGTTTCCACTTCCATCTGTAAGGAAGCCCGCATACGGCAGCGGTGTTCCGTTGATGGGCGCTTCGGTCTGGAACGGACGACCCAGTTCGTCGCCGAGACCGAAGGTGGAAGTGGAGGTGTTGTTGATGTTCTCGATGCCGGACCGGAGATGAGCGCCGGAAGAGCCGATGTAGCCGAGCGTCATGATGAGATCTTTTGTGAGCTCCTGCTGCACCTGGAGGTTCCACTGATTGATTTCAGCGGGACGGCCATAGCTGGGCATGATGTAGTTCGAGAAGTTTCGCGGCGCGGAAGCGTTGTGGTTGCTGAAGTAGCCGGGATCGAGATCCGGCTGCAGTGCGACCGTGGGAAAGCCCTGATCCAGACGGAAGGCCGCGTCAAAGCCGTTGGTGTTGTTGGATGGGGAAAGCTGGTAGCCGGCCTGCTCCGAACCGCCGAAGTCGTTGTACTGCAGAGGACCAAAGAGACGCGAATAGCCGCCACGGAAAACCGTCTTTCCGTTGCTGTTCTCCGGCGTGAAGGCGAACCCGACGCGAGGCGAAATGTCCTTCTTCCAGGTATCGGCCCAGCGCGCGTTGCAGTGGCAGTTGACGCCGAAGACGAGAGCACCGGGAGCGCCGGTGACCGGGTCGATCGCGGTTGGGCTGAAATTGGAGGTCTCGTTGTGCGCTTCGGCGCGCGGCTGATCGACGTCGTAGCGCAGGCCGAGATTCAGAACGAGCGAGTTCGAGACTTTGAAGTCATCCTGGACGAAGCCGGCCCAGTAGTTGGACACCCACTTGGCCTGATGCACGTTTACCGCAAATCCGGCCGTATCGTAGAGGCCAAGAAGGAAGCTCGCTCCGCCGAAGCCGGTACCGCCCTGGTATGGATCGGTGCGGGCAGCTTTCGTCTGGTTGGCATCGAAGTGAAAGTTTCCGTTCTCATTATCGTGGGCGATCGTCGAGTACACCTGGTACCGGTAATCAACGCCGAACTTGAAGCTGTTGCGGCCCTTTTGCCAGCTCAGTGAATCATTGATGCGGTAGCCGTTATCGATGTTGTCGTCGTTCTGGTTACGGCTGAGATTGATGTAGCCGTCAATATTCATGACGGGAAAGCCTGCGATGACGTTGGGAATCCCGAGCTGCTGCCCGAAGTTTGTGTTGGCAGCGGACTCGATCGACCCATTGATGGAGTTTGAACGGTTATAGCCGGCATTCAGATGGTTCAGGATGTTTGGCGTGAACACGTGATCGTAGCCGAAACGAATGAAGTGGGTAAGGAAGTCCTGCGTTTGGACGTTCGGCGTTACGGGTGGAGGCAGCTGCAGATTCTGCGGGTTGTACCGGAAGTTCTCACGCGTGCTGTAGGAGACGTATACCTTGTCCTTCGCGCCGAGCGTTTCGTCGATGCGGAAGGTATACGTGGTGTTTGTCAACGGTGAAGCCGAATTGAGCGTGTAGTTGTTCGAAAGGCTCGGAGATTGTGGAAGCGGGTAGAAGTTCAGAACCTTGAGGGAAGAAGGATTGAACCGGCTCGAGGGGATGACATTGCCGGCGAAGGCCGTACGGCATTGCGTGCCATCGGGAAGTGTTCTGGTGGTTGCGGGATCAAAGATCTGCCCGTTGTAAATGGGTGTTCCGTCACAGGGATTGAGAATGGGGTTCTTGTTCGCATCCGTGCGGACCGATCCAAGGATGCCGCTGAAGTCGCCGCCGCGCTGAGCTACCGTCGGTACCGTGCTGGTGATGGGACCGCCGAGAGTGTGACGATACTGCTCCCAGTTGAAGAAAAAGAAGGTCTTGTCTTTGCCGTTGTAGATGTGCGGGATGACGACCGGACCGCCGAGATTTCCGCCGTAGTCGTTTTGCTTGTCGTTTCCGCGGTTGAAGCCCGCCTCATTGCCCAGCGTTGGATTCGCTTGGTAGAAGGCTTTGAACCCGTTGTTGAACCAGGGATTGGCGTCGAGGTCTTCGTTGCGGAAAATGTCGAATAGAGTTCCGTGGTAGGAGTTTGTGCCGCTCTTGGTCACGAAGTTTTCGATACCGCCGGTGGTCCGGCCGAACTCGGCAGCGGGTGTCGATGTGGTCACGCGGAACTCAGAGATGGCTTCGACGGAAGGAGCTTCTTCGTCGAAGGAGGAGCCATTTTCCGAGCGGGTCTGGGAGGCACCGTCGAGCAGGACTTCGTTTCCAAAGTTCTGACCGCCACCGATTTTGGAGATAAAGATGCCGTTGTTGCTGTTGCCGGAGCCTGGGCCAACGGTTCCGGGAATGAGGAAGACGAAGGATTCAGGCGATCGGAGGGCGCCGACGCCGCCGAGGGCCAGGGGTAATTCGACGATCTGGCGGGTGGTGACGGTGCCGCCTACGTCGGAGGATTGTGTTTCGACCGAGGGCGCATCGGCGGCGACGGTGACGGTCTCATTGCCGCCGCCGGCGGAGAGGGTCACGTCGAGTGAGGAGACGGTGCCGACGCGGACTTCCACGCCGGTGGAGACCTGTGGGCGAAAGACGGTCGAGTTCACGGTGACCGTGTACCGGCCGAGCTCGATGGAGGGGAAGCGGTAGCTTCCGGCGCTCGTCGAGGTGGCATTGTAGGTGGATCCGGTGGCCTCGTTTTTGGCCGTGATCTGGGCGTTGGGGATGCTGGCGCCGGTGGAATCGACAACGTTGCCGGCGATCTGGCCCTGGTTGGTCTGCGCTGTGGCGACGTGGGCGAGGAACAGCAGCGCGAGGAATGCGAGGGAGAACCGACTGAAGCGAAGTAAAGCGTTCACACAACCTCCGAAAATGAACCCTGGTGCGGCCAGTGTTCCCCGGATGTTTTGTAAGCGATTACAGAACGGGCCGGGGAGTGGCGAGAAAGTCGTTCGGTGAATGTCGCACCGTAGATGGAAAACGGTTACAACTCCGACCGACCGCCGAATCTTAGAGACTGGCAGCAAGCCTTGTCAACGGATTTCTCAGCCGGTGTGCGGGGTGCCACGTCCGTCAAAGGGTGGAGGCGGAAGTCCGCCTGGAGCTGCCCCGGGCGGTGGGACGCGGGGCGGGCAGGGAGTTGGCGCGGAG
>CAXUCK010000135.1:0-664 GCA_964249375.1 uncultured Acidobacteriaceae bacterium | reverse complement strand
CCGAGCTGGAAGTGCAGGCGGGGGTTTGCGGGTTCGAGGCGAACGGCTTGCTGGAGCTGCTCGATGGCGGGTGGCAGCTGGCCGGTGGCGGCGAGGGCGCGGGCGAGTTCCTCGTGGCAGCGGACGCAGGCGGGAGCGATGGCGACTGAGGAACGGAGAACGGCGACGGCCTCGGGGGCGCGGTTGAGGGTAATCAGAAGGGCGCCTTGGTTGAGGAGCGGCTGCTCGCTGGGGTTGGCACTTCCCTTTTGCGCGGCGACGGCGCGTTCGTAGCTCGCCACGGCGTCGGGGGCGCGGTCGAGGGCTTCGAAACAGAGGCCGAGATTGTTGAGGGCTTTGGCGGATTGGGGGTCGAGGGAGAGCGAGGCCTCGAAGTCCGCCCGGGCTGCGGTGAAGTTGCCGTCGTGCATTTCGACCCGGCCAAGGTCATAGAGGGCTTCGGCGTCCCGGGGGTCCATGGCGAGGGCGCGAGTGAGCCAGCGCCGGGCGTCGGGGTAGCTGTCGAGGAGGACGTAGTCGAGGGCGACGAGGCGGAGGTCTTCAGCGGTGGGTGTTCGAACGGCGGCGGCGCGGGTGTAGGCCTCGAGCGATTCGCGTGGGTGGTTTTCGCGGAAGAGGATGGCGCCGAGCAGGTAAAGCGCGGGGGCGGAGCGGGTGTCGGTGG
>CAXUCK010000134.1:0-6074 GCA_964249375.1 uncultured Acidobacteriaceae bacterium | reverse complement strand
TCTCACTCCCTCGCCTCCGCGGTTAGACGCAGTGCCTCAGGCTTTGACGTCCTTCCCAAGCACCCCGCCGGCCGCCCCGATCCCCACCCCACGCTCTAGCACCCCACAAACAGCGAGGCCGCAGCGATCGCCGCGGCCTCTGCTCCTGCAACCGAAACTACTTCTTCGCGCTGCTCTTCGACTTCGCGTGCGCATCGGTCGACTTCGCATGTGCTCCGGTTGAATGTGTGTGCGCCTCTTCCGAAGCCTTGTGCGCCGACTCGTGGTCGCCCTTGCCGTGCTTGTCAGCCGCTTCGGTGTGCTTCTTGGCTGCTTCCGTGTGGTGCTTTGCTGCTTCCTCGTGCGCTTGCTTTGCCATGTTCGTGTGTTCCTTTGGGGAGATAATCTCCAGTCAGCTCTGATTCGGTCTGCGGTCCGCAAGCCGCCCTCGCTCGCAGCACATCCATAAAAACCTTGATCACCGAAAATCGTGTTACCATAAATATCCGGCGGAACATCACCGCCCGAAGGCAGGATCAGCACAGTGGCAAACGGAACAGTAAAGTGGTTTAACGACGCAAAAGGCTTTGGCTTCATCACCCCCGAGGACGGCAGCGAGGATCTCTTCGCGCACTACTCCGCGATCAACTCCAGCGGATTCAAATCCCTCCAGGAAGGCCAGCGCGTCTCGTTCGACAAGGTTCGCGGTCCGAAGGGCATGCAGGCTTCCAACATCCAGCCCGCCTAACCCGACCCTACACCAAGTATTTCGGTTCACCCAGAAGCCTCGGCCCGTGCCGAGGCTTCTTCTTGGTCCCACATGGATCGCGTCGTTGTCTTAACGTGCGCCGACGCACCAACCCCACCTCACATCACGGCATCCCTCCACCTGACGCCGCACGCTGGCGAAGTTCCAGGAGCCACAATGCCAATCGATTCTGCCACGCCAGCGCCCGACGCCGCCGACGCTCGTCTCTCACCCGTCTCGAACCTGACCTCACCAGCAACCATCCAGACGACTTCGCCGAACACCTCGGTCATCGATCCCGAGCCTGCTCCGACGACGTCGATCAACTATCTTCGGAAGCTGCACGGACCGCGCTTCGCGCCCGGTTTCGACGACAACGACAGGCTCTCCGATCTGCTGGCTCAGTCCGGGGCGAGCACGCTTCTCGAGTACCTTCGGCAGAACCCACAAAAGTAGCTGACCAGAGAAGGGAGTTTACAAAGATGGCAGACGATCAGAGCACAAACGAGAGCAACGCTGAGTACGTAAAACGCACCTCGATCACGGTTGGAGAACTGCGCCAGCAGTATGGCAAGAACTTCGCTGAGGGTTATGGTGATCAGGACAAAATCGGCGAGGTGCTGAGCCGCGCCGGCGTGAACACGCTTGACGAGTACATCACCCAGCACAGGGCCGGGAAGTAGATCAATGCCTTTGTCCGCGGAAGATCGTGCACGCCGTGTGAAAGTGATCGTTTTCGACGTTGATGGTGTCCTCACCGATGGGCAGATCGTTGTTATTCCTGACCCCTCGACGCGCACGGCCTCGGATCCGGTCGGCACAGGCGTAGAAGTGAAGGGGTTTTCAGCGCACGACGGTCTTGGCATCTCGCTCGCCCGTTTGGGCGGTCTGCGCATTGGCATCATCACCAAGCGCCAATCGCAAACGGTTGCGATCCGGGCGCGCGACCTGAAGGTTGAGTTTCTCTATCAAGGGCAGGCGCACAAGCAGCACGCTGCTGAGGAGATTGCCGCCAAGGCTGGCATCGCGCTTGCCGAAATGGCCTACGTTGGCGACGACATTGTTGATCTTCCCGTGATGCGGATCTGCGGCTTCGCGATCGCTCCCGCGAATGCTCGGCCACAGTGCAAGGCCGAAGCCCATTACGTTACACCCAATGCCGGCGGGCATGGAGCTGGCCGCGATACCATCGACTTCATCCTCTCCGCGCAAGGCACGCTCGAACGCACGATCGAGCAGTACTTGGACGTGGAAAACCCAGCCGCCGCAAACGCGGATGTGGGATCTGGCAACATGTAATTCACGGCTCCGGCCCTTGATGCTTCCCCTCGCCAAGAAGGGCGAAGCAATGGCGAACGCTCGCGCTACAATCGAATATGCTCGCCGAGGCATTGCCAACTGTGATTCCCGAGGCGCTCGCCTGGGCGCACCCTGTCACGGCCGAGTGGTTTGTGCGTCGCTTCGGCACGCCAACGGAGCCGCAGGTTGCGGGTTGGCCGGAGATCCTGGCCGGCCGCACGACGCTGATCTCCGCGCCCACTGGTTCCGGAAAAACGCTTGCAGCCTTTCTTGTCGCGATCGACCAACTTCTGCGACAGGCCATCGACGGCCGCCTCGCGCCGGGAACGCAGGTTGTGTATGTGTCTCCGCTTAAGGCTCTGTCCAATGATGTGCAGAAGAACCTCCAGGCGCCGTTGTGCGAGATCCAGCAGCTGGCACTGGAACGCGGATATCTGAGCACGGAGATCCGGACCGCCGTGCGTACGGGAGACACACTCGCCAAGGATCGCGCGGCGATGTTGAGGCATCCGCCGCACATCCTGGTGACAACGCCCGAGTCGCTGTATCTTCTGCTGACCGCGGCAAAGCCGCGGGAGAATCTTAAGCGGGTTCGCACCGTGATTGTGGACGAGATTCACGCGGTGGCCGGCAACAAGCGGGGTTCGCATCTGGCGCTGACGCTGGAGCGCCTGGAGGCTCTGGTGTGTGGGGAAAACCGGCTTTCGCCCGGAGCGTTTCTTACTGGCCTTGCCGCAGCACCGCAGCGCATCGGTCTCTCGGCCACGCAGAACCCGATTGAGCTTGTGGCGCAGTTCCTGACCGGGTCGCATGCGTCGCGGCCACCTGCGCGCGTGGTGCAGGTCGGACAACGGCGCGAGCTCGACCTGGCGATCGTAGTGCCGTCGGACGAGCTCGGCTCCATCACGTCCATCGCAATGTGGACCGAGATCTTTGACAAGCTCGCGGCACACGCGCTCGCGCATCGATCCACGCTGGTTTTCGTCAACACCCGCCGCCTGGTCGAGAAGATTTCTTTCGAGCTCGCTGAGCGCATTGGGCCGGAGAACGTCGGCGCGCATCACGGATCGCTTTCCCGCGCGCTTCGCCTGGATGCGGAGCAGCGCCTGAAGGCTGGTGAGATCCGCATTCTGGTCGCGACCGCTTCGCTCGAGCTCGGTATCGACATCGGATCGATCGATCTGGTTTGCCAGATTGCGACGACGCGGAATGTCGGTGTCGCCATGCAGCGCATCGGTCGCGCGGGCCATTGGCGCGGCGGCGTTCCGAAAGCGCGGCTATTTGCCACCACGCGTGACGACCTGCTGGAGCAGGCTGCCCTGTTCCGCAAGCTGCGGGCGGGGGAACTCGACCGGCTTCAAATTCCGCCCGCGCCGATTGATGTCTTGATGCAGCAGATTGTCGCGAGCTGTGGCGCCGAGTCCTGGGACGAAGACTGCCTGTACGATGTGTTTCGCCGCGCGCATCCCTACGCGGACATGACGCCCGACCACTTTGACGAGCTGCTGACGCTGCTGCACGAAGGCATTGAATCCAGCCGCGGGCGCTACGGTGCATACCTGCTGCGCGACGGGGTGCAGCGCCAGATCCACCCGCGCCGCGCCGCGCGCATGACCGCGATCGCGAATGGCGGAGCGATTCCGGATACGTCCCTCTACTCGGTGATCCTGCAGCCTGAAGGTGTGCAGATTGCCACGCTGGACGAGCACGTTGCCGTGGACTCCTCGCCTGGCGACGTGGTGCTGCTGGGCAACAACAGCTGGCGTGTGCAGCGGATCGAGCCGAGTGGGAAGGTCTTCGTGGAAGACGCGCACGGAGCACCGCCGAGCATTCCGTTCTGGGAGGGCGAAGCGCCGCAGCGTACGTCGGTGCTGTGCGATGGCGTCGGCGATCTGCGCGAGCACATTGCTGCCATGACGAAAAACGTCACGCCGGCAACGCTCGATGTGACGCATCCGGAAGTCCTCGCCGCTCGCACGTGGCTCACCGGCGAGTGCGGCGTCTGCGAGTCGGGAGCGATGCAGCTGATCCGCTACATTGTTGCCGGCCGCGCTGTACTCGGTGCGGTGCCGTCGAAAACCACCATCATCGCGGAGCGTTTTTTTGACGAGGGCGGAGGCATGCAGCTCATCCTGCACGCTCCGTTTGGGGGTCGCGTGAACAAGGCTTGGGGCCTGGCGCTGCGCAAGCGGTTCTGCCGTGGCTTCAACTTCGAGCTGCAGGCTGCCGCGACGGATAACGGCATCAACATCTCGCTTGCCGAACAGCACAGTTTTCCGCTTTCGGAGGTATTTCGATTCCTGACCGAGCAGACCGCGGGCGAGCTGCTAGAGCAGGCCTGCCTGACCTCGCCCATCTTCAAGAATCGCTGGCGCTGGGCGGCGGGCAGGAGCCTGCAGCTGCTACGGATGCAGAAGGGCAAGCGCATCGCGCCCCAGGTACAGCGGACGCGCTCAGAAGATCTGCTCGCCAGCGTCTTTCCGCAGGCGGCTGCGTGCTTCGAGAACATTGAAGGCGACGTGGTCATCCCCGATCACCCGCTGGTGCGCGAGGTGATGAAGGACGTGCTGGGCGAGGCGATGGATCTCGCGGGGCTGAACGACGTATTGCGCGGCATCGCGGACGGGTCGATCCGATGTCTGGCCGTGGATACGCCGGTGCCATCGCAGTTTGCGCATGAGCTGGTGAATGCGATGCCGTATGCGTTTCTGGATGAGGCGGGGAACGAGGAGCGGCGCGCGCGTGCGGTCAACCTGCGGCGAGCGTTGCCGGAAGGGACAGACGCGGCGGGACGTCTGGATGCGGCGGCGATCGATGCGGTACGACGGCAGTGCTGGCCGGATCTGCGGGACGAGCACGAGCTGCACGAGCTGCTGCACTCACTGTTTGCGGTGCCGCTGGCGTTTATGGACTGCGCCGAAGCGGAGCTCTGGCCGGTGTTTCACGAGCGCTTGGTACGAGTGGGTCGAGCCAGCACAGTGATGCTCGGCGGTGCTCCTTGCTGGGTGGCCGCGGAGCGGGTCGCTGATGTTGCCGCGCTTTGGCCGGATCGGAATGTAACCGGAAAGAGCACAGATGCCGCACTGCTGCAGAGGTGTGTTCAGGCGTGGTTACAAATTCTGGGGCCGATCACAGCGCTGGCACTCAGCGGACTGCTGAGTTTGCCTGCCGGCGACCTTTTCGCGGCGCTGCTAGCGATCGAGATGCAAGGTCTGGCATTGCGGGGGGTGTTCGAGCGCGGGCCCGCGGCTTCCGATGAGGAGATCGAGTGGTGTGACCGCCGGTTATTGCAACGCATTCACCGGCTGACGTTAGGAACGCTGCGTAAGCAGGTGGAGCCGGTGACACCGGCGGTGTATATGCGGTGGCTGCTGCGGTGGCAGCACCTGGCGCCGCAGACGCAGCTGACCGGCGAGGACGGTGTGTTGGAAGCGCTGTCGCAGATGGAGGGCTTCGAGGCTCCGGCGGTGGAGTGGGAGCGGACGCTGCTGCCAGCGCGCGTGGCGGGCTACTCGCCCGCGGCACTGGATCACCTGTGTCTTTCAGGGGCAGTCGGGTGGGGACGTGTGTCGCCGCATCCGGCGTGGGCGGCGAGCGATGGAGGCGCGCCGCGGCGCGTGATCCCGACCAACACGGCGCCGATCACATTTTTTCTGCGGAATTCGGCCGAGTGGCTGCCGCAGGTGCTGGAGCAGCGATGTGTGGAGGAGGCGAGACTGCTCGACGCGCTGAGCGCGGAAGCGCTTGCGGTGCGGGCGCATTTGCAACAGCGCGGAGCAAGTTTCGCGGCGGATCTGGAACGGAGTCTCGGGCTCAAGAAGCAGCAGGTGCAGCATGCGCTGTGGGAACTGGCGGCGGCGGGACTGGCTTCGGCCGATGGCTTCGACCAGCTGCGATGCCTGATGGACGGGCGGCGGAGGTCGGCGATGGCGGAGCCGAACTCGACAGGCCGTCGTGGGACGGCGCGCAGCACGGCGGGACGCTGGTCGCTGTTGTGCGAGCATGTGGACACTGCTGCGGAGCGCGACCCGATCGAGCAGGCGCGGCG
>CAXUCK010000133.1:2119-6137 GCA_964249375.1 uncultured Acidobacteriaceae bacterium | reverse complement strand
CCGGAGGTGACGCAGGACTTGGTGAAGCTGTGGGCGACGGCTTTGCCGTGCTGCGGGCGGTGCAGCGGGCGGAGCGGCCGGCGGCGTTCCTCTTTCTGACAGCGTACGGAAGCGTGCCCGAAGCCGTGGAAGCGATGCGCGGCGGGGCAGTGGACTACCTTGGCAAGGCGGCGGCGTTTGAGCAGCTGCGGGCGCTGGCGGCGAAAGTGATGGGCGAGCGGGGAGCGAAGGCCGCGGTGCCGGTCACCGGGGGATTGGGGCTGGTTGGGCCGGAGCAGCGAGCGGCGGATGCGGGGCAAGGCGGCATGGTGGGCCACTCGCGGGCGCTGCAGATGGCGCTCGGGCGGGCGCAGGCTGCGGCAAAAACGGATGCGGATGTGCTGGTGGAGGCCGAGAGCGGGACGGGCAAGGAACGGCTGGCGCGCCTGATTCATGAGGCGAGTGCGCGGCGGAACGGGCCTTTTGTGGCGATCAACTGCGCGGCCCTGCCGGAGTCGCTGCTTGAAAGCGAGCTGTTCGGCCATGCCCGGGGGGCGTTTACGGGAGCGGCGGCGGCGAAAGCCGGGCGATTTGAGTTGGCGAACGGAGGCACGCTGCTGCTGGACGAGATTGGCGACATGCCGCTGAATCTGCAACCGAAGCTGTTACGTGTTTTGCAGGAGCGCGTGGTGGAGCGACTGGGCGAGACGCGTTCGCAGCGGGTCGACATCCGGGTGATCGCGACGACCAATGTGCAGTTGGAGCAGGTGGTGCAGCGAGGCCTGTTTCGCAGCGATCTGTTCTATCGCCTGAATGTCATTCCGTTGACGCTGCCACCGCTGCGGGAGCGGATGGACGATGTTCCCTTGCTGGCGGAGCACTTCGCGCAAGCATTTGCGGAGCGGCATGGGCGGCGGCCGGTGCAGCTGCGGGAGGACTTTCTGGAGCGGCTCGGGCGATACAGCTGGCCGGGTAACGTGCGGGAGCTGGCCAACTTCATGCAGCGCGTGTTGTCGCTCTACCCGGGTGCGGAGCTGACGGCCGCCGCCTTTGATGGGGAGCAACGGCCGACCCGGATGAGTGGTCTGGCGGTCGTGACGAGCGGCCGGTCCACGGCGGCCAGTGCTCCGGTCAAGATGGACGAACTGGAGCGATCGCACCTCGTGCGGACGCTGGAGCTGGTGGAGGGCAACCGGACGCGGGCGGCGGCGATGCTGGGGCTGAGCGTACGAACCATCCGCAACAAGATTCGGCAGTATGACCTGCCGCCAAGGAGGTATGCATAATGGCGACGCCACCTGTGATGCAGCAGCTGGAAACGTTTCTGAGTTTGACCAATCGTCGGCAAACGGTGATCGCGAGCAACATGGCGAATATCGACACGCCGGGGTACCGGACCGAGGACGTAGACTTCGGCCGGGAGATGCAACGGGCGATGCAAGCCGGCTCCGGCGTGACCGGGGAGGACGCAACGCAAGGCTCGCTGCACGTGGCGGTGCATGCCGTGCCGGGACTGCTGGAGCGGCCGGACGGCAACAACGTGAACATGGACCGCGAATCGACGCTGCTGGCCGAGTCGCAGCTGCAATATCAAGTGGCGACGCAGCTGCTAAAGCAGCGCTTTCACCAGATGCTGGCAGCGATCAACAGCAACATGAGCTAGGGGAGAGACGGCGATGAGCATGTTTGACGCATTGAATATCAGTGCTTCCGCAATGGCGGCGGAGCGGCAACGGAGCGAGGTAGCGGCGACCAACCTGGCGAACGTGGACACCACACACCGCACCGACGGAGCGGGGCCATTCCGGCGCAAGGAAGTGGTGCTGGCGAACGTGGCGGGGGGGCGGTTCCGCGGCTTGCTGGGAACGGCGTCGAGCCTTTCGACGGGGCGTGGCGAAGCCGGCAGCGTGCGACTGACCGAGGTCGTCGACGATCCGACGCCGGCGGTGCGGCGCTATGAGCCGGGCCATCCGGACGCGGACAAGGACGGGTATGTGGCGTACCCGGCGATCAATCCGGTGCAGGAGATGGTGGACCTGATGGGGTCGGTGCGGGCGTACCAGCTGAATGCATCCGCGGTGAGCGCGTCGAAGCAGCTGATTCAGCAATCGATCGACATTTTGAAGAGCTAGCTGGGCGCAGGTTGAGGAGGGGATCATGATCAACGGATTGGGAACGAGCTTTTCTTCGCTGGCGGCGCAGCTGAACCAGACTGCCGGACCCGCGTCGGGCACACCGGAGAGCGGTGGTGGATTTGCGGACACGTTCAAGGCGGCGATCGGGCAGGTGGATCAGTTGCAGGCTGGAGCGGACACGCAGGTGTCAAGCGTGTTGCAAGGGAAGTCGAGCGCGGATGTCGGCAACGTGATGGCGTCGGTGGAAAAGGCCGACATCGCGTTTGAGCTGATGATGCAGGTGCGCAACAAGATCGTCAGCGCGTACCAGGACATTGAGAAGATGCAGTTTTAGTAACCAATACGGTTACGTTTCCGAGGGCAGGCTAACATGACGAAGTTTCTGGAACAATTACGGCAGATGTGGGCGCGCTTGACGCCGCGGCAACGCATGGTGGTGGGCGGCGGAACGCTGGCGACGGTGGTGCTGGTGGGCGCGCTGGCCAGGACGCTGGGGACGCCGGAGATGAAGCCGCTGATGGTAGGACTCGAGCCGGCGGACGCGCAAGCGATGGTCGCGCAGTTGCAAGCCAAGAAGATCAACGCACAGGTAACGACGGACGGCAAAGGCATCGACGTTGCGGCGGAGCAGCTGGACGCGGCACGGTTGGACATCGCGAGCGAGGGTGCGCCGCACAGCGGGCGGATGGGCTTTGAGCTGTTCGACAAGGTGTCGTGGGGGCAAACGGAATTCGATGAGAAGGTGAACTTCCAGCGGGCGCTCGAGGGCGAGCTCGAACGCACCATCGGGACGCTAAGCGACGTGAAGAGCGCACGGGTGCACCTGGTGCTGCCGCGGAACTCGGTCTTTCTCGAGCGGGAGCGCGGGGCAAAGGCTTCGGTGACGCTGCGGTTGAAGCGTGGGTCTGGCTCCGGCTCGATGGCGCCGGAAGAGCTGGACGCGATCGGACGTCTGGTGAGCGGTGCGGTCGACAACCTGCAGCCGGGCGATGTGGCAATTATCGATGCGGATTCCAACCAGGCGCTTGGCAAGAAGGGTGGATCGGCTGAGGGGCGGGAGCTGGAAGAGGAGCTGCAAAAGAAATTGATGGCGACCCTGGGACCAGCGGTGGGCGCGGAGAACCTGCGGGCCAGCGTAAATGTGGAGTACGACTGCAGACGCAGAAGCGCCGGGCGCAGACTGGGGGGGGCGCGGTGCAGGGCGGCGTGGCGGGCACGTCCGGCAATCTGCCGGCACAGGGCGGGGGGACGCAGGGAGCGGCGGCGGATGCGGGAGTTGCCGATGGAGCGCAGACGTCGAGCTCGGAAAACTCGACCTTTGGGGTGAACAAGGTGATACGACACACGGTGTCGCCGGCTGGACGTATTCGGCGGATCACGGCGGCGGTGCTGGTGAACGACGGCGTGGACCGGAAGCAGGTGAATGGGAAGTGGCAGGAAATTCCGCTGAAGCGGTCGGCGGCGCAACTGAAGCAGATTGGAGATCTAGCGCAGGCGGTGTTGGGGATGGACACGCAGCGCGGGGACGTGCTGAGCGTGCAGAACATGCCCTTCGATGATGGACGTCTGCCGGAGACACCGCCGACGGTGCTGTCGAAGGTGCGCGAGGGCATGTCGCAGTTCGCGAGCGTGGGGCGCTACGCGGCGATGCTGGTGCTGTTTGGTCTGGTGTACCTGTTGATGTTCCGGCCGGCGCAAAAGCAGGTGATGGCGTCGATGCGGGAGCTGGGCACGGGCAAGCCTGCGAACGCCGGGGAGGCGGTGTTGCCGGCGCCGCTGGAGGCCGCGGAACTCAGGAGCGGCGAAGAAGTGATGGCGCTCGAGGCGAACGGCAGCGCGCTGAAGAAGCAGCTGGCTGAGCTGGTGAAGGCTGAGCCGGTGACCATGACGCGGACCGTCCAGGC
>CAXUCK010000133.1:1564-2109 GCA_964249375.1 uncultured Acidobacteriaceae bacterium | reverse complement strand
GCTGCGGGAGGATCCGGCATGAGTGGCGGCGCGGCGGGCGAGATGGGCGATTACGGGCAGATGACGGGTGTGCGCAAAGCCGCCATTCTGCTGACGATGCTGGACGACGCGGCGGCGACGGCGATCTTTCGCCATCTGCCGGAGGACGATGTGCAGCGGGTGGCGCGGGAAATCTCGCACCTGGGACGGATTCCGACGGCTATTTCGCAACAGGTGCTTGAGGAATACCGGCAGATGAGCCAGGCGCGCGACTACCTGATTGAGGGTGGCCGCGAGACGGCATACCGTCTGCTGACGCAGGCGCTGGGCGAGACCGGGGCGAAGGGCATGCTGCACCAGCTCATGCGGGTAGAGGAGCTCGACGCCGGACGGGCGGAGAGCCTGCAGCGGGTCGACCCGAAAAACCTGGCGCGGCTGCTGGAAGGCGAGCATCCGCAGACGGTGGCGCTGGTGCTGGGGCATCTGGAGCCCAAGCACGCTGCGGCGCTGCTGACGCACCTTCCGCGGCAGGCCAGGGCCGAATCGGTGCGCCGCCTTGCGAACCT
>CAXUCK010000133.1:0-1554 GCA_964249375.1 uncultured Acidobacteriaceae bacterium | reverse complement strand
AGCGACGCGGGCAGAAAGTGTGCGGCGGCTGGCGAAGCTGCGGCAGTTTTCTCCGGCGATTGCGGAGCGGATTTCGACGGCCGTGCAGCGGCGGTTGCGGTCGTTTGGAGAGATTAACAAGCGGACCTACTCCGGATTTCAGAACGTGGCGGCATTGATGAACAGCGTCGATGCGGAAACGTCGCGCGAGATCCTGGAAAGCATTGAGGCGCAGGACGCGAAGCTGGCGACGAGCATTCGCGAGCTGATGTTTACCTTTGAGGACTTTCTGGCGGTGGACGATGTGCAGCTGCGGGAACTTTCGGGAGCGATCGATAAGAAGGTACTGGCGGTGGCGCTGAAAGGGGCCAGCCCGGAGGTGCGCGAACACTTCTTCAAGACCATGTCGGGGCGCGCGGTGGAGATGATGAAGGAAGACATCGACTCGCTGGGGCCGATGAAGGGCAAGGACGTGAGCAAGGCGCAGAGCGAGATGATTGGGCTCGCGCGGCAGCTGGAGGAGGAAGGCAAGATGACGCTGCGAAGCGATGGAGGAGACGCGTATGTCTAGCGCCGGTTGGGCGGGGGTGCGCGCGCTCGAGTACTTCGACGTGTCTCGGCCGGTGGTACAGGTCGTCGCGCCCGCTGCCCCGGCGCCTGCGCCGGTTCCAGAGGGCGTGCCGGAAATGGAGGTCGAGGCGCGGATCCTTGCCGCCTGTGTGCGGGAGCGGGAGCAGGCGGAGGCACGGCTGCGCAGGGAGTGGGAAGCGCGGGAAGCGGCCCTGCGGGCTTCGCTCGAGCGAACCGTGCGGGCTTTCGCGGAGGAGCGCACGGCGTACTTCGCGCGGGTGGAAAGCGAGGTGGTCCACCTTGCGCTGGCGGTTGCGCGCAAGATTCTGGGACGTGAGGCGCAGCTGGATCCGATGCTGCTGGCCGGTCTGGTGCGGGTGGCGCTTGACGGGATGCAGGGGCGGCCGGCGGTGCGGGTGCGGGTGGCGCCGGAGCGCCTGGCGGCGTGGCAGGAAGTGGAGTTTCGCGACGGGGTTGCAGTAGAGGCAGACGCCGCGGTCGGAGATGAGGAGTGCGTGCTGCGGACCGAGGTGGGCGAGGCACGGCTGAGTTTTCAGGCGCAGCTGAAGGAAGTGGAGCAGGGCTTTCTGGATCTGTTGGGGCGAAGGCCCGATGTGGCGGGGCAACGGCCGGATCGGCTGGACGGATGAGCGCGGCGGGTCCGGCAACCGACATGAGTTCAGGGATGTTTGCGCATCTGGAACGCCAGCTGGAGGAGCGCTCGCTCCTGCGCTGGGAAGGCCGCGTGCTGGAAGTGACGGGCAATCTCATTGAGTCACAGGGACCGGCCGGATCGGTGGGAGAGGCGTGCGACATCGTGGGTGCGACCGGTGCGGTCTATCGCGGCGAGATGATCGGATTTCGCGGGTCGACGGTGCTCTCGATGGTGGCGGAGGAGCCGGTTGGGATCCGGTACGGCGACCGCATTGTGGCGCAGGGGTTACGTCCTTCCGTGCAGGTGGGGGACGGTCTGCTGGGGCGGGTGCTGAACGCGATGGGCGAGCC
>CAXUCK010000132.1:0-6157 GCA_964249375.1 uncultured Acidobacteriaceae bacterium | reverse complement strand
GGTCGCGCCCTTCGGCTATGGCAGCTTCGTCGCCTACCTTGCCGGCGACGACGCGCAAGCCTCCGCGGCCTCGGTCCTCGCGCAAGCCGACCAGCTTTCCGCCTTCCGCGAAGCCGTCCGCACGCAGGAAAACCTCATCGTCCTGGTCGGCAACGAGGTCCGCGATGGCGAACTCGCGAAACTGATCGCCGCCCTCCCAAACGCCAAATTCGCCTGCAACGCCGATTACGTCAACTCGCGCGGCGCCTCCGACATGGGCCTGCTGCCAGACATGCTGCCCGGCTACCAGCCGCTTACCGGCTCTTTAATTGCCTCTGAGTATGATCTGTCATCTCGACCGGAGCGCAGCGAAGTGGAGAGACCTGCAGCTTCAACCCTCTCCCAACCCGGCCTCGACCTCCTCGCCATGTTCTCCGCAGCCCAAGCCGGCCAGCTCGCCGGCCTTTACGTCGTCGGCGCTAACCCGGTTGCCCGCTTCTCGGTCGAACCCTCCGCGCTCGCGGATACCTTCCTTGTCGTCCAGGACATGTTCTTCACCGAAACCGCCCAGCTCGCCGACGTGGTCCTGCCCGCGGCGAATCTCTATGAAAAATCCGGTTCTGTCACCAACTCCTACGGCGATCTGCAGCTGGTCCAGAAGGCTGGCGACAAAGCCGGCACCCGCTCCGACTTCGAACTGATCGTCCGCTTGGCCGACCGCATGGATCATCCCGTCAAGTCGCTCGTACCCTTCGGCAAGGGTCTCCGCGCCGACCTCGGCCAGACCCGCGGCGCCCAGTCCGGCGAGGCCGACCGCCACGCCATCTGGCTCACCTCCAACAACCTCGAACCGAAGCTCTCCCCCTTCGACCCCTTCGCCATCCTCGACGAAATCCAGCGCCTCGTTCCCGGCTACGACAAGCTCCTCCGCCTCCAACTCCTTTCCGGCAACGACCAGCACCTCACCCCCGCCAGCACGGGCCTAGTGCAAATCGACAACCGCAAGGACCTCGTCCTCCCCAGTGCCGACACCCTTTTCACCTCCGGCACTCTCACCCACTACTCGCCGATGCTCCAATCCATCACCCGCCACCAGGAGCGCGAGGTCGCCGACCACTTCGTGGAAGCGGCTGGCGACTAATGAATAACTACGATCAAGCTTGCCGGTGAAGAAGGAATTCAAGAATGCTAAGCCTCAACAAGAATGATTCGCAGGTTGCGCAAAACATGATTACCACTACAGAAGAATTGTCGGATTTGAGGTAACGAATTCATTAGGCCCTGTCGAGGCTGTAGTCGAGAAAGGCTTCGCAGCTGTTTCCGTACGAGGTATCGGCGTAACGCAAGGCGGAGGTTTAAGTGACCTGCTCTTTGAGGCCAAACAGGTCCTTGCTCGAGAGGCGTCTGGAATGGGTGCAACAGGTGTGGTCGGACTTCGATACGCGGTTCTTGGGCGTGATCTCGAGAAGAGCGTAATCGCGTATGGAACAGCCGTAAGATGCCGCAAGCGAGACGCCTAAAAATTAGTTATGCGAACAGCGTTAAACGCCATTCCAGAATAGTCAAGCATACAGAGGAGAAGCAATGATCCAGATTGAATTGCGGCCCGAGCTCGAGTCCCAAATTGCCGCGCAAGCCCTGTCACGCGGACTGGCTTTAGAGCAATATATCGTCGAAACGCTCGAAGCCTCCAGCGCCCTCGATGCTTCCAAAAGGCAAGCGGTCGGCGACGCCATTGAACGTCTAACCGAGCTTCGCAAAGGTAATTTCCTTGCTGGTGCAAACATCAAAGACCTGATCAACGAAGGCCGCAAGTACTGATGAGCGCCTTCGTGGCGGACGCCTCGGTCACTTTGCCGTGGTGCTTCGAAGATGAGGCGGACTCCTGGACGAACTCGCTGCTCCAACGGCTGCGAGGCGGAGACACAATCTTTGTTCCGGCGCACTGGCCTACAGAAGTGACAAATGGCCTCCTCACTGCTCTGCGGACGAAGCGTGTCCAGCCTGGACGTCCCGAGCTCTTCTGGGATGAACTGGCTTTGTTGCCCATTTCTGTCGAACCGGCGCTCACACCCAGACAAGCGCAAATCGTGTTCACTTTAGCTCAGCAACACAAACTGACCATCTACGACGCTGCCTACCTCGAATTAGCAAAGCGTCTCGCTATACCTCTGGCAACTCTTGATACAGAACTCGTCCGAGCCGCGCAAATGGAAAAGGTAACGCTGGTGCCACGATTTTAGGTGAAGGCTTCTCGGCACCAAAGGACAAGGAAGCTCAGGCCCAAAAGCCCTGTACGATGAGTCTGTACCCCGAATCCCATGAGCCATCTTTCCGACTTCCAAGTCTTCTTCCTGATCAGCGTTCTCAAGATCGCCGTCGTGCTCGTCATCACGCTCACGGCCGTGGCCTACACCGTGCTGCTCGAACGTAAGGTCCTCGGGCGCATGCAGAACCGCTGGGGACCCTCGCGCACCGGGCCTTTCGGCCTGCTGCAGCCGCTGGCCGATGGCATCAAGCTCTTCCTCAAGGAAGACCTCATGCCGCTCGCGGTCCAGCGCCCGCTCTTTATCCTGGCACCGGTCATCGCGCTCGCCTGCGCGCTCATCTCCATCTCCGTGGTGCCATTCGGCGCGCCGTTTTACGTGCGCGGCGTCAACCTGACGCAAATCTCCGACCTCAACATCGGTCTGCTCGTCATCCTCGGCGTCACGTCCATCGGCGTCTACGGCATCGCGCTCTCCGGCTGGAGCTCCAATAATAAGTTTTCGCTTTTCGGCAGCCTGCGCGCCACCGCGCAGGTCATCAGCTACGAACTCGCCCTTGGCCTGTCGCTGGTGGGCGTCGTCCTCCGCGCCGGCTCGCTGCGCCTGCGCGACATCGTCGGCTCGCAATCCGCGCACGGGCTCTGGAGCTGGAACATCTTCGGCGGCTTCCAGCTCATCGCCTTTTTCATCTATCTGATGGCCGCCTACGCCGAAACCAACCGCACGCCCTTCGACCTCCCCGAGGCCGAATCCGAGCTCGTCGCCGGCTACCACACCGAGTACTCCTCCATGAAGTTTGCGATGTTCTTCATGGCCGAATACGCGAACATGATCACCGTCGCCTGCGTGGCCACGCTGCTCTTCTTCGGTGGCGCATCCACCCCCTTCGGACACCTCTTCGACCACGTTCTCACCGGCCGCTTTTTTCTGCTCGTATTGCCGATCCTCTGGTTCGTGATGAAGATTTTCGCGTTCCTTCTGCTCTACATCTGGGTCCGCGGTTCACTGCCTCGCTTCCGCTACGACCAACTGATGGGCTTCGGCTGGAAATTCCTTCTCCCGGTGGCCATGCTCAACATCCTGGCAACGTCACTGGTGCTCGCCTTCCGCAGTTGAGAAGGAAGCGCGTTTACCCTTATGCTTCGTTGTCATTCCCGCAGGGAATCTGCGTTCGCTCTTACTTTTCATGGACATCCCGTACCCTGAGCTTGCCTAAGGGGAAGGGTTCTGCTGCTCAGAACCCGCTTTCCCACCCCACCCGCTGCCAAACGCTTTACAATTACAAAAACCGAAAAGATTGCCAAACTCCTTCGGACAAGGCCCGGGTTTTACACCACGATGGAACTGTTTCTCTTCATCCTCTTCGGTCTGCTCGCCGTCGGCGGCGCCTTGAACCTGCTGCTGCAGCGGCACCCGATCAACTCGGCGCTTTCGCTCATCGTCGTGATGATGTCCTTGGCGGTACTCTACTTCTCGCTCGGGGCCGAGTTCCTCGCCGCCGCGCAGGTGATCGTCTACTCGGGCGCGATCATGGTGCTCTTCGTCTTCGTCATTATGCTGTTGAACGCAGGCGAAGAAGACCGCACCAAACATTCAAAGATCGTCGCCATTGCAGGCTTCCCCGGCGTCACGGCCGTCCTCTGCCTGCTCGCGTTCGTCTTTCTCTCGGAAAAGCAGCAGCTCGGCACCACACAGCTCGGCGGCTATCTTTCGAATGCGGCAAACAATATCGTGGAAATTTCGCACGTTCTTTTCACTTCGCTCCTGCTCCCCTTTGAGGTCACCTCCATCTTGATCCTGGTCGCTATCCTCGGCGCCGTCGTGCTCGCGCGGAAGGAGCTATAGGACCGTGGTGCCCATTGCCTACTACCTCGTCCTTGCCGCAATCCTTTTCTGCATCGGCATCGCCGCCTTCCTCATCAAGCGCAACATCATTACCATCTTCATGTCGATCGAGCTCATGCTCAATGCCGTCAACCTGACCTTTGTCGCCTTCGCGCACATGTGGCACCAGGTTTCCGGGCAAATCTTTGTTTTTTTCGTCATGGTCGTCGCCGCTGCCGAGGCAGCCGTCGGCCTCGCTATCATCATCGCGCTCTTCCGCGCCCGCAAAACCCTGAATGTCGATCAGGTTAACCTCATGAAGAACTGATCCCATGCGCCTTCCTTGTTGTCGTTCCCGAAGGGAACCTGCGTTTAGCCTGCCGATGAACCTCCCCGTAGCGAGCCCCAAAACCGCATGAACCCCGATCTCCTCTGGCTTATTCCCGCGCTCCCCTTCGCCGGCTTCGTGCTGAACGGCACCCTGGGCCGCCGCCTGTCCCGCGCCGGGGTCGCCGCCATTGCCCTTTTCTTTACTGCGGTCCCGGCGATCCTGGTGGCACGCCTCTGGGCGTTCATGCTCAGCCCCCTTGCTCCAGAAGCCCTCACCGTCATCGGCCGTCCCTGGATTGCCGTCACCGGCTTCCAGGTCAACTTCAGCTTCGCCGTCGACCACCTCACCCTCATCATGCTCGCCATCATCACCGGTGTCGGCTTCCTCATCCACGTCTACTCCGTCGGCTATATGGTCCATGACGAGGGATACTGGCGCTTTTTCGCGTATCTCAACCTCTTTATGTTCTTCATGCTGGTGCTTGTGCTCTCCGCCAGCTTCCTGCTACTTTTCGTCGGTTGGGAGGGCGTCGGCCTCGCCTCCTACCTCCTCATCGGCTTCTACTTTCCGCGTGACTCCGCCGCGAACGCCGGCAAGAAAGCCTTTATCGTCAATCGCATCGGCGATTTCGGCTTCCTGCTCGCCATGTTTCTGCTCATTGCCCACTTCGGCTCGCTCGACTTCACCCAGGTCTTCGCCCGCGTCAACGCCCTACCGCCCGCTGTGACCGGCGGTTTCCTTACGACCATCTGTCTCCTGCTCGTCCTCGGCGCCACCGGTAAATCCGCGCAGATTCCCCTCTACGTCTGGCTCCCGGACGCCATGGAAGGCCCCACGCCCGTTTCCGCGCTCATCCACGCGGCCACCATGGTCACCGCCGGTATCTACCTCGTCGCCCGCTGCCACGCGCTCTTTGACCGCTCGCCCTATGCGCTCGGCGCCATCGCCCTCATCGGCGCCCTGACCGCCCTTTTCGCCGCCACCATCGGCGCTGTGCAGCATGACATCAAGCGCGTTCTCGCCTATTCCACCATCTCGCAGCTCGGCTACATGTTCCTCGGCTGTGGCGTAGCCGCCTACGGCGCCGGTGTCTTCCACCTGATGACGCACGCCTTCTTCAAGGCCCTGCTCTTCCTCGGGGCCGGTTCCGTCATTCACGCCCTCAGCGGCGAGCAGGACATGCGCGTCATGGGCGGCCTGCGCCGTCGCATCCCAGTTACCTTCTGGACCATGACTGCCGGGGTCTTCGCCATCGCCGGCATTTACCCCTTCTCCGGCTTCTTCTCCAAAGACGAGATCCTCTACCGCACCTTCTCCTCACCTAACCCACTCGCCAAGCTGCTGTGGTTCGTCGGCCTCGTCACCGCCGGCCTCACCAGCTTCTACATGTTCCGCCTCTGGTTCAAAACCTTTTTCGGCCCCGAGCGCTATGACGAGAACACCCTTGCTCAAGGCCACAGCACCCACCCACTGCCCGACGCCACCGCCACGCACGCAACCTACAATGAAGCCGACGCCGCCGAGCATGACTCCGGTCAGGTACCGGCCAACTTGCATCCCGGCACCAACACCACCCAACCGCATGGCGTGCATGAGTCCCCGGCGGTGATGACCGTCCCGCTCGCCATTCTCGCCGTCCTGGCCCTTGTCGGCGGGTGGGTCGGCGTTCCCGCCGCGCTCGGCGGCGCCAACCACTTCGAACACTTCCTCGAACCCGTTTTCCTTGCCGCCACCCGCACCGAGATCGCTCCAGATC
>CAXUCK010000131.1:4224-6244 GCA_964249375.1 uncultured Acidobacteriaceae bacterium | reverse complement strand
GGCGGGTCGAAGTGCGGGGCGGACGGTTTGTGTCCGGGGTGGGCGGTGAACAATTTGCCTTACCGGAGGCGCTGGTGTCGTTGCGCGAGGCGCGTCGTGATGCGGACGACAGCGTGGTGTGCGTGGCGGCGAGTGACCCGATGAACCTGGTCGGCTACCTGGTTCCGGGGGATCGCGTGCCTGCGGTGCCGGGCCGCGTGGTGCAGTTGCGTCAGGGCCTGGTGATCACAACGCAGGCACAGGACGCGGCAGAACACGAGGCGATCGCTGCCGCGAACGAAGCAGGCGTGATGGCGGCCCCAGTGGCGGAAACGCTCGGCAGTGCGGAGCTGTTCGCGTGATGGACGAAAACGAAATTGGCGGCGTGGAAGAAGTTCCGAACGACGTGGGCGAACTCGCGCCGGAAGACTTTTACTTCGAGGGTTCGGCGCTTGTTTTCACCGCGGCGTACCACCGGAAACGCGGTTACTGTTGCAACTCCGATTGCCGGCACTGCCCATACCGACAGCTGTGAGTGCTGGTCAGGGCTTGGACTGTTCGGGGGGGAGTGCGGGCACAGGTCCGTTCCCTGCCACATCGCGGTGGCGCATTGCCTTGCTGTTGCGGATAAGGGTAAGCACGCGCTCGTCGTTGCGGTACTTCGCGAGCGTTGGATCTTCGGCGAGGCCCTGCTTGAGGTCGTAACCGGTTTCGGAGGCTTTGGCGAGCCAGTAAAGCATCTCCCCTTCGCCCGAGCGATGGAGCGCGACCTTGGCCATTTCGAAGCAGAAGTGCGCGCGGTCGTCGGGTGAAAGGATGTGCGCCATGATGCCGCCGCCGCTTTCGCGCTGAAAGATTTCGGGGTCGAGGCGTAGCGCTTCGTCGAACTGTTTGCGCGCGCCGGTGAAATCCTTTAGCTCGAAGTAGGCGGTACCGAGATTGGAATGGAAGGCTGCGGCTTTTTTGTTGAGCTTGACGGCGCGACGGTAATCGGAAATGGCGGCGTTGTAGTTGCGGCCGAGGTACTCGGTAGCGCCGAGGTTGTTCCACGCTTGCGGGTTTTTGGGGCGCATCTGCGTGACACGCCGGAAGTAGGCGCGGGCGAGATCGGCCTGGTTCATGTCGAGTTCCGTGACACCCATGCGCAGGAGCAGGGTGGGCTCATCCCCGCCGCGGTCCATGGCGGCGCGGTAGAAGTCGAGGGCGTCCTCAGGGAAGCGGCGCGCGCGTAGAACGTCGCCTTCGGTTTGGAGATCGTCGGGCGGAGCGGTAGCGCGGTTAGGGAGGTGTGGTTCGATCAAACGCCATTGGTCGCTCTGGTGCTGAAGAGTGCGAACCGCGGAGGGAGCGGAACTTTGCTGGGCGAGGAGCGACGCAGCGGAGAAAAGGAGGAACGTGGGTATGCGCAGGGAACGAGGCATGGCGGCACCTCAAGCGCCCTCATGCTCTGCCTCCGTGGCGCCGCTGTCAAGGCCAGATTTTAGAAGGTTCCGGCGGCCGGCGCAGAGGCTGGAGCGACCTGGGGTTGTGACGCAGTGACGCGGACCGCCATGCGGGGAAAGCTGAAGGCGCTGGCGGCCTGGTCGATTACATTGACCTGGCAGATGTAGGTTCCGGGTGTGAGCGCGGCGAGGGGAACATCGAACTGAAAGGAAACGGCGTCGCGGTCGGGGGTGTTGATGGTGGCGGCTTCGACGGGCTCCGTTTCGTAAACCTTTACGCCATTGGCGAGGAACTCGATGCTGGTGAGGAGATTGACGGAGCCGGCGGGACGGCGGGTGAGGCCGGGCGTTGCTGCGTTGGAGGCGGGGGTGGCTGAGCGCTGGCGGGAAGGCTGGTACACCTCGTAGAGGAAGAAGAGATGCTGATCCTGACGGAAGACGTGGGGCACGTTGGGGATCCACTCGACACCGTCACGGAGCAACGGGGTGACGATGGATCTGGGCGGCTGCGGGATACGCTGGTTGGACAGGACAACGGAGCTGAGCTTGAGCGGCTGCTTGCGGAGGTCGGGAACGTTAATGTCGGTTTCGAAGCTGCC
>CAXUCK010000131.1:972-4185 GCA_964249375.1 uncultured Acidobacteriaceae bacterium | reverse complement strand
TCACATGATAGCGGCCGGGAGCGAGATCGAAGCTGGTGCCGTACTGGATGTTTTTGCGGCGGACCTGCTGGGCGGCGTCGAGCTCGAGTTTGACAGTGTCGCGGACGTTGCCGACGATGAGGCCGGCCGCGTTTTTGACCTGGCCGACGACGTCGAGGCTGGCCTTGTCACGATCCTTGTTGGTTACAAATGGGATCTGCGAGCCGGGAACGATGAGTGAGATGGGGACGAAGAAGCGGTTGTCGGCGAGGCGGAAGTAGAGCGCCTGCAGGTAAACGGCCACGTCGGTAGCGGGGGAGTCGCTGCGCAGCTGGTCGTTGAGTGCCTGCTCTCGGTCTTCGGTGCGCTGGTGCTGGAAGTCGGCGGGAGCGTAGTAGCCGGGGCGGTACTCAAGTTTGGCGTCGGTGCGGTTGAGCTTGACCGTGAGGTGGCGGAAGCTGCCATCTTTGGCGGTGTTCGTGGAGCGGAAGCCCAGGATGTAGTAGGCCTCGGTGTCGCGCTGGATCTGCTGGAAGGCCGGGGCGAAGTCGTTGGAATCGGAAAAGAATTTGCCGCCGGTGTCGGAGGCAAGCGTGCCGAGCACTTCCTGCGAGTTGAAGTTTTGGTCGAGCTGCGACTGCATGGCTGCGCCGCTGTACGCGCCCGTGCCGCGGAGGCTGCCGGTGGAGGCGTCGCCGAGCGGAGAGAGCGCCTGGAGGCCGCGAGCGTCGACGGCGTAGATGCTCATGTTGGCGCGGACGGCTTCGTTGGTCGCGGCGCGCATGCTGGCCTGGTTCTCGATGCCGTTGCGGGTGAGGCCGCCCGAGAAGTAGAGCAGGCTCTTACGCTGATCGACGCGCTCGAGGGATTTTGCGATGGATAGGATGGCGAAAAGCTCGCGGTCGGTGTTGAGCGAGTTGTACTCGGTGTCGTCGGCGGTGAAGGAGGAGGCGTTGTCCGCGGTGTTGTCGGTTGAGCCGGTGGTGCCGTTTGCGAAGCCGGTGCCTTCGGTGCCGTTGTAGCGGCCAACGGCGCGGAGCAGGGCGGACTTATCGGAGGTGAAGTCCTGGTCCATGGTGAGCGCGGTGGAAAAGCTGACGACCGCGACCAGGTCGGCGGGTTGCATTTTCTTGTTGATGTAGTCCTGGGCTCCGGTGACGGCGCGATCGACGTCTTCCGGCTGCATGCTGCTGAGGTCGAAGAACATGACGATGAGGCGGTGGTCGCGGAGGGAGGCGGGGTTAGCGGCGAAGTTGCGGTTGACTAGATCGGCGATGGAGTTCTTGCCGGAGACGGTGGATGCCTCGTTGAGCACGGCGGCTTCGTCGACGTTCTGAAAATCAAAGGAGGCGAGGCGCTGCGGCTTGCCATTTTCGAGGATCGTGAAGTCGCTGGCCTTGAGGCCCTTGAGGACGGCTCCGGATTTCTTGTCGCGGACGACAACGTTGGTAAGGACGATGTCGGTCTGGACTTTCAGGGTGAAGGTGGGTTGGCTGGAGTCGGGCTGGTCTTGCTGTGGCGGCTGCTGCGCACGCGCGGCGGCGAAAAGCATGAGCGCAATCAGGGGCGCGGCGATGCATCTAGCGGCGAACACTAGAAGCGGTACCTCGCGACGAAGGTGAGCTGGCGCTGAGCGGCGGTGGAGGTGACCTGACCGAAGGTGGCGGAGTTGAGCGTGGTGTCGATCGAGGAGTATTGGACGGTGTTGAAGACGTTCGAGGCGGTGACGCGGGCCTCAAAGGATCGGGTTTCGCCGAGCTGGGTGGTGCGGGAGAGCGAGGTATCTATGCCGACGACGCCGGGGCCGCGGATGGAGTTGCGGGAGGCGGTGCCGAAGCCGTTTGCCGGCGGGAGAAAGGCGGCTTTATTGAACCAGTTGAAGGCGGTCCCGGTGCCAGCGACGGGGACGCTGAAGTCGCGGTCGGGGCGAGGCGTGTAAAGACCGCCGGCGGCGATCTGGGTGGCGCTGGCCGAGTACTGCGGGGTGTAGTAGTTGCCGGTCGCGAAGGTGTAATCGCCGGAGTAGGAGAAGCCGTCGAGCAGCCGGGAGAGGACGCCGCCTTTGTTGAGGAATGCGCGGTTGGGGCCGAAGGGAAGCTCGATGACCCAGTTGCCGGTGAGGCGGTGGCGCACGTCGAAGGACGAATTGCCTTCTTCGAGGTCGAGGCGCTGGTCGTTCTGCGCGACGGAGTTGCCGGTGCCGTTGACCGAGCTCGCGTTATCGATCGAGTGGCCGTAGGTGTAGGTGGCCTGGAGCGAGATGCCTTTCTGCAGACGTTTGCGGGCGTTGACGACGAAGGCGTTGAAGCGCGATTCGCCGGGCGAGTCTTCGTACTCGAAGGCCTGCGCATCGGCGGTGGTCACTTGGGAGACGGTGTGGTTGGGAGCGCGGAGGATGTCGAGGTCGCCGCCCTTTGAGCCGTTATAGCCGACGTTGAGAACGATGTTGAGCGGAAGCGAGCGCTGGATGTCGAGGTTGTAGACCTGCACGTGGCCGAGACGGTAGTCGCGGTTGACGGCGAAGTTATTCTGGACGGATTTCGTCGCGCACGAGAAGCCGTCGGCGAACGTGAGGTTGGAGGGTGTTGTGGGCGTGGTGACGTTGCAGCCGGTCATGTTCAGCCCGGCTGAGAGCGTGTTCGTCTGGGTGATCGCAAAGGGCGGCTGATAAGCGAGCTGCTGGGCGAACCGCGCGAACTGGCCGGTGTTGAAGTTGATGCCGTATCCGGCGCGAACGACGGTGTTTTTGAGTTGCTTGGGACGCCAGGCGAGGCCGAAGCGCGGGGAGAACATGGTGCGATCGGGGTCGACGAGCGAACGCGGGAACTCGCCGAGATAGGTGCCGGTTCCGTTGGGCAGAACCGCATCGACGGCGGTGAAGTCGGCGTTGTGGTCGAGGTTGACGAGGCGGTTGTTTTTTTCGACGTAGGGCGAGAAGTACTCGTAGCGCAGGCCGCCGTTGAGGGTGAGGTTGGGGAGGACGCGGAAGTCGTCCCCCGCGTAGGCGTCAAAGACGTTGGCGCGAAGGTAGTCCTTGTTGAGGCCGGCCTGGATTTTGGTCTGCTGGGGCAAGCCGAGAAGGAAATCGGCGAAGCCGGCACCGGAGGCGGTTTGTTGAGCGCTGCCGGCGTCGACAGCGGCGCGATCCCTTGGGCTGAGGGTGGAGTAGGAGGAGAAGACGAAGGTGCCGAGCGGGTTGGAGGCGAGCGCGGAAGGCGTGGTCCCCGCGCAGAA
>CAXUCK010000131.1:0-962 GCA_964249375.1 uncultured Acidobacteriaceae bacterium | reverse complement strand
GGTTGGAGCCGCCGATCGAGTCTGCATGGACGCGCCGGATGTCGGTGCCGAAGCGCATGTTGTGCTTGGCGTGGCTCCAGCTGATGAAGTCGGAAAATGAGATGGTCTGGTTGACGGTGTCCTGCGGCGTGGTGCTGGTGGCGGAGGTGAAGTTGGTGATGCTGATGTTCGGGAGGCCGTTGTAGAACGCGCCGACTGTTCCCTGGCTGGGGATGCTGATGCCGGCGGCAGCGGCGGGGTCGAGGGGTGTGTTGGTGAAGTAGTTGCGCGTGGTGGCGTGCGAGCGGTTCCAGTTGGCGGAGGCGTTGTTGGTGAGACGGCCGTAGCCGATGGTGTAGCCGGCGTTGACGCTGTAGCCGTCGGTCTCGTTGGCGCCGCCGAGCGGGAGAAAGACGTTGCGCAGGTCGTTAGCGGCGTGCGAGTAGCTGCCGCTGAAGTTGATGTTCTGACGCAGCGTTTTGGGCGCGTTGGCGGACTGACGGCGACCGCCTCCACCGCCGCCGAACGCGCCGAAGGGACCGCTGGGGGTCTGGCCAAGGTTGCGGACAAAGCGAAGCGAGGCTTGCGCGGCGCTGTTGCCGGCCGTGGTGATGGTCTGGTAGTTGTAGCGTTGCGTGCCGGTGGCGAGGTTGGGCGCGGGATAGTAACTGAGGACGGTCAGCGCCTGTGGGCTGATGCGGCTGGTCGGGATGACATTGCCGGAGAAGGGCTGTCCCGTGGTGGGGTCGTAGATGGGCGTAAGGGCCGGCGCGCCGTTGACGGTTTGAACGAGCGAAGAAAAGTCGCCGGCGCGCTCGGCCACGGTGGGGACGACGGCGTAGAGGTTTTCGGGGGCGGTGTTACGCTGGCCGGTGACGTTGAGGAAGAGAAACTGCTTGGTGCTGGGCTTGAGCAAGCCGGGAACGAACGGGGAGCCGGTGAAGCTGACGCCGAAACGGTTGTTGTTGTAGCTGGGACGGGTG
>CAXUCK010000130.1:0-6282 GCA_964249375.1 uncultured Acidobacteriaceae bacterium | reverse complement strand
CACGGGGACAGCCCCGCCACCGAGCCACCGCGGCCCGCCGTTGTTCGATAAGTCCTCTCCCCAACACCGTCCTGTAACAATCAGCGAGTATCTCTGAGCTATCCGTGCCGGAGATCCTCGCGCGGCCATACCCGTCATCTTCAGGAGACCGCCCACATGCCACAACCCATCTGGAAGCAGGCCTGCGCCACCGCCGCGATCGCATCGCTGCTGGCCCCGGCAGCCGGATTTGCCCAGCACATCCCGGCCAATCGCATCCCCAACACCCCCGTCGACATCGCCCCACCGTCCTCGGCCGCCGTCGCGAAATACACCCTCGCGCCCGCCGCTTCCGCGTCAAACATCACCTACGCGCAGGAAGTTGCCCTCCTCCGCCAAAAGGTCAAGTACGTCTTCGTGCTCTTCCAGGAAAACCGCTCCTTCGACTTCTACTTCGGCACCTACCCCGGAGCGCGCGGCCTCTACTCCCAGTCCCAGCGGGATACCCTTGGCTTCAATCAGCCGCTCGTCCTCACCGATGGCTCCGTCGGCAAGATCTCGCCCTTCCTCATCCCCCAGAGCGTCACGGCAACGGACGGCAAGTCGGTCCTCCTCTACCCGGAAGACACCGACTCCGTCAACCACGGCCACGTCGCCATCGACAAGAAGCTCGACCTCGACGCGAATCACGAGGCCCGCAACGATCGCTACGCCTTCGTCGACGAAGGCCTCAAGGGCACCCTTTCCGCCACCGGCCTCACCTACACCGGCCCCGCCCCCACCGAAGCCCAGGTGCAGAAGGGCGAGCTCGTCATGAGCCATGTCGACTGCGATACCGCTCCCTTCCTCTGGAGCTACGCCGACCGCTTCACCCTGTTCGACAACTTCAACATGACCGTCATCGGTCCCTCAACCCCGAACGCCATCGCCATGATCGCGGGGCAGTCTGGCGAAACGCAGTGGATCAAGCACCCCGAGCTTGCCTCCGACGTCAACACGACCAACATGCAGCTGCCCGTCACCGCCGACCCGCAGCCCTTCTGGGGCTCCGCGCTCGCTCCGCTTGGCAGCGTTCCTCAGCCGACCGAGAGCGGCGAAACGCCAACCTCGAGCCCCGCAGCTAACCTCACCTTCGCCACCCTTCCCCTCTCCTTCATGGGCAAGGAAATCCAGCAGAAGACCGCCGGCGACCTGAACCCCGCCTTTGACCTCCTCGACGTACAGGAAGACATCAGGGCCATCGCCGGCGAAGGCAACAGGCCCACCAACTGGGGCTGGTACCAGCAGGGTTACGATCACGAGCCGACCGATCCCGCCGGCAAGACCACCAACGCCAACTACATCGCGCACCACAACGCGCCGCAATACTTCGGCTACGAGGCCAACAACCCGAACGAGACCAAGGCCCACCTCCGCGGTCTGAATGACTTCTATGTCGACGTCCAGAACCGCGCTCTTCCCGCGGAAGGCGGCGTCTTCTACGTCCGCGGCGGCTACGGCAACAACGACAACCTCACCCCGCGCTCGCCCAGCCCCGCCGTCAAAGCCGCCTTCCAGGGCAACGACGATCACCCAGGCTACTCCGACGCCCAGATCTCCGAAGCGCTCCTGGCCGATTCCATCAACGCCATCGCCGCGAGCCCCTACTGGAAAGACTCGGCCATCCTCATCGCCTACGACGAGACTGACGGCCTCTTTGACCACTCCCGGCCGCAGATCCGCTCCTTCGATCCCCTGGGCAACGCGCTCGACCAGGGACCGCGTATCCCCATGATCCTGATCTCGCCCTATGCCCGCGTGCACGCGGTCTCGCACGAGTACACCGAGCACGGCTCGATCATCAAGCTGATCGATTCCATCTTCAACCTCACTCCTCTGGCCGACCTGCCGGACGAGCTCGCCGCCCGCAAACTGGGCGAGCAGAAGTACGGTCAGGCCTACCTCGGGCCGTCAGACGACCTCACGCCCACGGCTCACTCGCTGCTCTCCGCCTTTGAACCCGCCCGTCTGCAGGGAACCGTAGCCCCGCTTCCGGCTTCGTTCGCCATGATCCCCGCCGCGCAGGTCACCTCGCTGCCGCACGCGGGCGCTCAGGGCTGCAAAGCCCTGCAGATTACCCCCACCGACTACGTCGACGGAAAGGTCATCGATCCGGCGCCGGCAGACTTCAACCCACGGCCTTCCACCAACCCGGGACTGCCGACGTCTGGCACCTGGCCCACCAACTAAGCTGCCCCAAACCTCCCTTCCTCGAGGCGGCCGGCACCACGCCGGCCGTCTTTCCTTTCCCCTCACGCCAAATCACCGTCGCCTCTCACCCAACGACCGCGGCACGCATCCCGCTCATTCGATCAAACTCATGCCAAAGCTCCTCGCCGCTCTGTTCGCCCTCGCCACCTTTGCCGCCGCTCAAACCTCGCCAGCGCAGACCACCCTGTCGCAGGTGCGCGCTGCCCACAGCCTGCGCTGCGGCGTTGACTTCGAAGAAGCCGAGTACTCAACCGAAGACGCACACGGCAATCACTCGCGCTTCGACCTCGATCTCTGCAAAGCGATCGCGGTCGCCGCCCTCGGTCCGAGGGCCCAGTTCAAGGCCGTCCCGTTCCGCGCCGAGAAGGACGCCCTCGACGCCCTTCGATCGCGCGAAATCGACGTCCTCGCCACCGCCTCAGTCAACTTCAGCAACACCGCTACGCTCGGCTTCGGCTTCACGGCACCCATCTTCCACGACCACCAAGCCTTTCTCGTCAATGGCAACTCCGGCTTCCACTCCGCGCGCGATCTCGCCGGCCGCAAAATCTGTTTCCTCGGCAGCACCGAATACGAGCAGCAGCTCCAGGCGTTTATGAGCCGCTCCGGCATCGCCTATCTCCCCTTCTCCTTCCAGGAGGAGGGCGAGATGGAAGCCGCGTTCATCACCGGCAACTGCGCCGCCGTCACCGCCGACCTGTCGCAGCTCGCCTACGAGCGCCTCGCGTTCGCTTCCACACGCGCGACCTACGACATCCTGCCCGACATCATCGCGCCCGACCCGCTCGCGCCCGCCTTCCGCCTCGACGACCCACAATGGGCGAACCTCGTCCGCTGGACCGTCCAGGCGCTGCTCCTCGCCGAGGCCGGCGGCATCACCCAGGCCAACGTCCTCAGCCGCAAGTCCTCCGCAGACCCCGCCCACAGCTCCGACATCGTCACCGCACGCCTCCTCGGCGCGCTCCACGGCTACGGCCAGTCCCTTGGCCTGCCCGACGATTGGGCCGTTCCCGTCATCGAAGCCGTCGGCAACTACGGCGAGCTTTTCGAGCGCACTCTCGGCAGTCGCTCCGTCATGAAGCTCCCCCGCGGAGCCGACAACCTCTATACCAACGGCGGCGTCCTCGACCCCCTGCCCATCCGCTGATCCCGGCAGAGGTGTGTTGATAGATGGACGCGGCGAATATGAGTCGCGCGCCATAACGAAGTAGCAGCTTTATAGCAGACCCGGGCTCCGTTGCAGCGCAAACTTGGCGAACAAAAAGCAGCGCCGTTCCAATCCGGGAATTTGCGCCCGTCGCCGCCCGCCGACTTACTTCGGCGCACCCGCCGCAGACTTCACCGCCGAGTCTGCCAGCCCACGAAACTTCAGCATCGGGCCCGTACCCGGCTCCGCCCCGAGCCACGCCTTGTACATCGCTTGGAGGTCTTCCGTATTCCCGCGCGACAGCACCATCTTCCGGAACCGGTCCCCGTTCGCCCGCGTCAGCCCGCCATGGTCGACAAACCATTGGAACGCATCGTCGTCCAGCATCTCGCTCCATAGATACGCGTAGTACCCCGCCGCATACCCACCGCCCCAGATATGCGCAAAGTAGCTCGACCGATACCGTGGCGGCACCTCCCGCATCGCCAGCTTCGTCTTCTCCAGCGCCTGCTTCTCAAACGCATCCGGCTCCTGCAACGGAGCGTCCGCCGGTAATGTGTGCCACTGCATGTCCAGCTCCGCCGCCGCCAGCAGCTCCGTCACCTTGTACCCCTCGTTGAACTTGCCCGCCCGCAGCAGCTTCGCCTTCAGGTCCTCCGGCATCGGCGCGCCTGTCTGGTAGTGCTTCGCATAGTGCGCAAACACCTCCGGATACGTCGACCAGTGCTCGTTGAACTGCGACGGAAACTCCACAAAATCCCGCGGCACGCTCGTCCCGCTCAGCGTCGGGTACGTCGCATCGGCAAACATCCCATGCAGCGCATGGCCAAACTCATGAAACATCGTCGTCACGTCATCGAACGAGATCAGCGCCGGCTGCCCCGCCGCGGGCTTGGTGAAGTTCGCCACGTTGTACACCACCGGCAGCGTCCCCAGCAGCTTCGACTGCCCCACAAACTCACTCATCCACGCGCCGCCGTTCTTGTTGTCGCGCTTCCAGTAGTCGCAATAGAACAGCGCCAGGGGCTTGCCATCCGCGTCCGAAACCTCAAACACCCGCACATCCGGCTGGTACACCGGTATGTCCTTCCGCTCCTTGAACGAAATTCCGTACAGCAGATGCGCCGCATAGAACACGCCGTTCTCGAGCACCGTGTTGATCTCGAAGTACGGTTTCACCTCATCCTCATTCAGGTCATACTGCGCCTTCCGCACCTGCTCCGCATAGAAGTTCCAGTCCCACGCCTGCAACGGAAATCCCCCGTTTTGCGCGTCAATCACCTTCTGGATCTCATGCGCCTCCGCCCGCGCGCGCTCGGTCGAAGCCGGCACCAGGGCATCCATAAACTGCAGCGCCGCGGCCGGCGTTTTCGCCATCTGGTCCTCCAGCTTCCACGCAGCATACGTCGGATATCCCAGCAACTTCGCCTTTTGCGCCCGCAACTGCGCCAGCCGCGCAATCGTCGCCCGCGTATCGTTCTCGCCGCCCCGCTCCGCCCGCGTCCAGCTGTCGTCAAACAGCGCCTTGCGTGCCTCACGCTGGCTCATCGCGCTCAGCTCCGGCTGCTGCGTCGTGTTCTGCAGCGGCAGCACGTATCCCCCCTGCCCACGCGCCTTGGCCGCCGTCTCCGCCGCCACCACCTGTGCCTCGCTCAGCCCGGCCAGCGACGCCTTGTCCGTCGTCGCGTACGCCCCGGCCTTGTTGGCCGCCAGCAGCTTCGTCTCAAACGCATTCCGCAGCTTCGACTCCTCCTCGTTCATCTGCCGCAGCTTGGCCTTGTCCGCCTCCGGCAGCTGCGCCCCCGCGTGCACAAAATCCGCATGCACCACCTCGATCAAGCGCATCTGCTCGGGTCCCAGCATCACCCCGGCGATCGGCCCATGCCAGTGGTCATACACCGCCTTCACCCGCAGCCATAGCTTCTCGTTGAGGTAAATCGCGTCCTGGTGCGCCGCCAGCTTCGGCGCCATCTCCCGCTGCACCGTCTGCAGCGTCGGATTCGTGTTCGCCCCCGTCACCGCGCCAACGCCCGCATCGCCCGGTTCAGCAGAGCTCCCGACCGCTCCATCGCCTCATACGTGTTCCCGAAATCAGGCTTCGCCGGATCGTTCGCAATCCGCTCAATCTCCCGCTCATGCGCCGCGATCCCCGCCTCGAGCGCCGGCTCGAAATCCGCATCGGTGATCCGGTCCCACGGCGGCGCCTGAAACGGCAGCGTCGACTCCGCCGCAAACGGATTCCCCGCACTCATCTGCCCCGCCTGTCCCACGGTCGCCGTCGCCCCAGACATCACTGCTCCCATCACCATCACCACTCCCGTCGTTGCTCCGCGTCGCATCTGCAAGGGGTCTGCCCTCCGTCTTCTCCGATTGTAGAGTCCCCACCCCGGTCGCTCCTCCGGGCATTGCTCACAGCGGCACCCGGGGGCGCGCCCGCCGCCCCTAAAATGCTACCCTCGAGGGCAGCCTCAACGCACCCGCTTCGCCCGCAACCACGCCCTTCCGTTGCGGCCCGCAACCCCCACATCGCACGCTCGCGATCCCCCAGGCAGGAGCCTTCGGCAATGGACGTATTTCGCCCGGCCTGTCGACGACTTCCGCCGCCTCCTTGCCTTCCACGGCCTCCGCTCCGGAGCCCCGCAATACCTCGCCCCGTTTGCCCGCAAGCTCGAAGACTCCAAACCCTTCCGAACCGACCTCACCGCCCTCCTCCGCAGCACGCGCGACATGGAAGGCGGCCGCATCACCTCCGACCAGATGCTCGCCGTCGTCGCCCTCGCCGTCGGCGGCCAGGCCCTGCTCGACGACCCCTCCACCTCGCCCGCCACCACCCACACCATCACTCTCGTCCTCATGCTGCTCTCCGGCATCGGCGGCTGGTCCGACACCGGCGACCGCGCCACCGC
>CAXUCK010000129.1:0-6328 GCA_964249375.1 uncultured Acidobacteriaceae bacterium | reverse complement strand
ATCCGGTAGCGATGCGTCCAAACCTGCGGTCGGACACACGGACACTGCTGCGAACGGGGCTGGGCATCTTCGGCACCGGGGTCCTGGCGTCTGCGCTGATGTTCACCGTGCTGGGAGGTGTCGGCCGGCAGGGACCGCACACGAACGGAGGTTGGCTGGCGTTGATGCTGGCGATGGGATGCCTGCCGACGGGGTCGCTGACGCTGGTGCTGGCGCTGTTCAAGCTGGCGGGGGATCGACGCCGGCCGGAGTAGGGACGGGGCTGGTATGCTCGGGAGCCGGGAAGCGGGGTGCGGGTGCTGCGACGTGTGCTGACAGGGGTGTTCTTGTTGCTGGCGGCTGCGGGCTTGCCGGGGCAGGCTGCGCCGGGCGTCAATCCACAGGCAGGCTCTGCAACCGCCGGTGCGCCCGCGACGGGCAGCCTCCCCTCGCCTGACGCGGCCTACGACCAGGCAATAGCGCCGGTCGACATCACGCACCGGGCGGTGAGCAACTGGTCGGACACGGAGACGGCCGCGCTAGCCGTGGCGGTAAAGCAGGCGAAGGAGGCTTGCGAGGCCAGGGGCTCGGTGGTGTACGCGGGCGATGCTCTGATCGGGTATGCGCGGCTGTGTGCGCTGGGCCAGCAGTGGCCAACCGTGGTTGGCGCGGCAACGGCGTACCTGCACAGCACGGACGCGGCAAAGCCGAAGCTGACGCAGGCGTACGGCTACCTGGTGGAAGGGTCGATGCGCACCAACGACGAGCATGCGCTGCTGAAGAACGGCCTGGACATGCTGGGCGCCGTACCATATACGACGCTGACGGACGACGTGATTAACGAGGCCCTGCGCTACCTGCAGCTCGCCTTTACCGCCGACGCTCTGGTGCTGGCGGGGGTGCGGGAGCGGTCGGTGGTGACGCTGCTGCAGGATGCGGGGCGGCCCGGAGCGACCGAAGCGAAAGCGGGGCCTGCTTCCGCGGTTGCCGGAGCGGCGGCTGTGACAGGAACCGTGGCGGCGGGGATGGACGCCGTGCCGGTGCACACGCTTTATGCCGATGGACTGTGGCTTGCCGCGCTCGAGCAGTACAACGGAGAGATGGGCGGGGCGAAGGCCACGCTGGAGGAACTCGACGGGGCGGTTCCGGCGAAGGTAAGCACGGATGACAGTCTGGCCATGGCGGAGGCGCGTCGGCAGTACCGGATGCTGGGGACGAAGCTGCCGGAGATCGCGGCGGCGGCCTCGCTGTTCTCGCCGACGGAGACGCCGCGGATCAACCGTCGGTTTGGGACGGCGACGATCCTGCTGCTGTTTCCGCCCTGGTGTGGGCAGTGTGTCCGGACGGCGAAGGATCTGCTTCCGGCCATGTCCCGGCTGAATTCGGAGGGAGCAGACGTACACCTGTATGGCTTGCTGGCGAGCGATCCGCCGCCGGTCGCGGCTCCGGGATCTGCGACTCCGCCCAAAGGCGGAAGGCGGGGGCATCCTGGTGCGGAAAGTGCCGCGGCGGGGGAGGGGCCGGCCAAGCCGGCGACCGCGGCAGAGCAGCTGCGTGGAACGCCGACGCTGGTGGTGTCTCCCGCGACGCTGGAGCAGTTTGGCGCGATCGATTTTCCGTTTACCATCGCCACTGACCATGACGGGGTGATCCGGCTCCTCTTGCCGGGCGCGCCGGAGAATGCGATGGCGGCAGGAAGCACGATCGACCAGATCGCGGCGCACATCGCGGCGCAGTGGCCGGTGCCGGTGGCCGAGAACTAGCTTCGCCGGCCTGCGTCAGTACTCCGGCCGCTTGAAGCTGGCGAGGTGGTCGATGGCTTCCTGCGCTCGCTCGCGGAGCTGCACGAGTTCGGACGCGGGCTTTTTGCGGAGGGTGTTGTAGGGCATGCGAAGGCGAACGTTGTCGCCAAGCAGGTCCTGGTTGCGTTCGAGAAAGGTCCAGTAGAGGGCGGTGAAGGGGCAGGCGTCCGAGGTCAGGGACTTCTTCGGGTCATAGCGGCAATGCGGGCAGAAGTTGGACATGCGATTGATGTAGGCGGCGCCGGAGACGTAGGGCTTGGTGGCCGTAAGGCCGCCGTCGGCGTAGGTGCTCATGCCGAGGACGTTGGGTTCGACGACCCAGTCGTAGGCGTCGACGTAGCCGAACCAGAACCAGTCCGTGAGCTCGCGGGGGGAGTAGCCGCAGAGCATGGCAAGGTTCGACAGGACCATGAGGCGGGGGATGTGGTGCGACCAGCCGTCCTGGACGACGCCGGCCACGACGGTGTCGAGGCAGTGGAGGCCGGAGGGGACGCCCCAGTAAGCGGCGGGCAGCGGGCGGTCAGCGCGGAGGTATGACGGGCGGGCTCCGGCGTAGGGGTCGGATGGTTGGTACGGGTCGGCGGGTTCGTTGGCGTCGGGCGAAGTTTCCTGTGGCCGCGGTTGGGGCTCGGTGGGCACGGAGAGGAGGCGGTAGCCGTCGGTTTGCTGATGGATGTGGCGCATGAACTCGCGCCAGCCGAGCAGCTGGCGGATGAAGCCCTCCGCGCTGGCGAGCGGAAGGAGACCCTGCTGGGCCCGGTCGGCGACATCGTGGACAAGCTGCTGCGGAAGCATGCGGGCAAGGTTGATGTAGGCGGACGTGCGCGAGTGGAACAGCTGCGCGTGGTCGTCGCGCATGGCGTCTTCGAAGCGGCCGAAGTGGGGCATGAGTTGGTCCAGGGCGAAGCGCCAGAAAAGGTCGCAGTCGGCCTGGGTGCAGGGGAGGTCGAAACCGCTGATCTCGCCGAAGTGGTGCGGGTAGGTTTCGGCGATGTAGTCGATGACCTCGGCGGTGATGTCGTCGGGCGGGAAGGTGGGCGGCTTCGGGACGGGAACTTCGTCCCGGTAGGGATTGCGGTTGTCGGCGTCGAAGGAGAACTGGCCGCCGACGGGTTTCGCGTTCTGCATCAGGATGCCGGTCTGCTGACGCATGTGGCGGTAGAAGCGGTCCATGACGTAGGAGCGGCCGGGGCGGAAGGGGCCGTAGACGTCGAGGAAGTCCTGGGTGGTGGAGAGCCAGGCCGGGTCGGGGACCATGCTGAGACGGAGGCCTTCGCGCCGGGCCTGTGCCAGGTCGAGCCGCAGCTCGCGTTCGGCAGGTTCGGTGACGGTCAGCTCGGGAAGAGCCTGGTCGCGCTGGAGCTCGCGCAGGCCCTGGCCATGACTGAGCGGGGAAAAGTGGTAGAGAACGTGGACGCCGCGGGCGGCCTGCTCGAGCGCGAAGTGGCGCATGTTGCTGATGAGCAGGACGAGCTTTTTCTTGTGATACGGACGCCGGTGAGCCTTCGCGGTCGACTCCAAGATGACGATGGCCGTGTCTTCAGCGCTCTGCTCGGAGAGCGGGCCGGTACGATCGGTGAAGCGGTCGTACGGGATGTAGATCCAGCGGCGATGTCGAGCCGCTTGGTGGGTGCTCGGGGTGAGCTGCGCGAGGCGTTGCTGGAAGAGCTGCACAAGGTCATTGTGACGTGCCCCAAGCGACGCGGTATGACCGGGAAGGGATTGCGCGCCACAGAGTTTGATATGTTCGAAGCGTCGAGAGTTCAACTGGGTGGCACGGGGTGCGGCGATGTCTTCCGCGCAAACGAGCTATCTGTTCACGGGAGTACAATTCCGCACGTTGCCGAAGCGGCCGCCCGGCGTGATCGCAGGAGAGGGTGGCTGACGTGGCGGACCATTTTCAGGAGGACATATGCGCAGCCTTAATCTTTCATCGGCCGTAGCCCTTGCCGCGATGTTGTTGCAGTTGACCGGCTGCAGCGCTCATTCGAAATCGGAACACTACTACCTGATCTCCAACAACCTGAAGCTGCCTTACTGGAAGACGGTGAACCAGGGGTTCTCGGCGGCGGCGGCTGAGTACCATGTGACGGTCGACCTGCGTGGACCGGACACCTTTGACGTTCAGGCCGAGTTAGCGGAGCTGAAAAAGGTGATTGCGAGTAAGCCGGCGGGCATCCTGATCTCGGCGGCGGATGCGGCAAGCTTTCGTGACGACATCAACAGCGCGGTGCAGGCGGACATTCCGGTGATCACGGTGGACTCGGACTCGCCCGCAAGCCAACGGCTCTACTTCATCGGAACGAACAATGTGCAGGCGGGTCGTCTCGGTGGACAGCGGATGGTGGACAAGCTGGGTCCAAATGGCGGCAACGTCGTATTTTTCACCAACGCGGGGCAGCCGAATCTGGACGATCGCCTAAAGGGGTACAACGAGGTGTTTGCGAACCACCCAAAGATTAAAGTCGCGGAAGTGTTCGATATCAAGGGCAGTGCGGATTCGGCGTTTGACCAGACGGAGAGATACCTGGCAAAGACGGGCGGGGACAAGATCACCGGCTTCATCTGCCTGGAGGCGTCGTCCGGCAAGGGTGTGGCCGAGGTGCTGAAGCGCCATAATGCGACCGACCGGACGCTGATTGCGATGGACATCGATACCGACACCCTTGACCTGATCAAGGGCGGGCAGATGGAGGCGACGGTGAGCCAGAAGCCGTACACGATGGGCTACATCGGGCTGAAGTCGCTGGCGGACATCCACGCCCATCTGCCGAAGCCGTTCCGCAGCAACTACCAGGTGGACGTGTTTGCGCCGTATCCTGCCTTTCTGGATACCGGCACGGCACTGGTGGATAAGAGCAACGCGGATGAGTATGCGAAGAGCGCGGCGGAGGTCGCCCAGCAGTGACGCGGGCTACACCCTCCGCCGATGGGGTCCGGCATCTCTCACACAGGTGAGCAACCTAAGCTGGAACGAACCACCGAGGTCTGCAGTCGCGTTCAGACCGGTGCAGGGCAGAAGGCCCGGACAAAAGTCCGGGCCTTTGTGCTTCTCGGCGATGGGATCGTTGTTCGTGACAAGCACATCTCAGCAGATGCGGCATACTGGTCAGTGCGCTTTGCACTCCGTATGGGGACAGTGACAGTTAAGGCTGGTGACTTTGCGGGCGTTCTCGCACGAAGCGGAGCAGAATTTGTTTCCGTCCGCACAGACGCAGGTACATGGGCTATTGCCGCACTTGGTTGGGGTTTTCGCCATTGGGTTCCTCCTTGGCGCAGGGAATGCTAAGCCGTCAAAGCTCCATTTGCAAGGGGAGCACGCGTCGGCTGCCCGAAGACGCAGGAGGCCACCTGACGCTTCTGTGCCGGCATTGTTAGGCTCGAACAGAATGTGTGAAGCTAAAGGCCGGTGGTGTTGTAGCCGCAGTCCACGAAGGTAATTTCGCCGGTGATGCCGGAGGCGAGGGGAGAGGCGAGGAAGAGGGCGGTGTTGCCGACTTCGTCGACTTCGACGTTGCGATGAAGAGGGGCGCGCCCTTCGACGGCGTTGAGGATCTGGGAAAAGTCAGAGATGCCGCGAGCGGCGAGGGTTTTGATCGGGCCGGCGGAGATGGCGTTGACACGGATGTTCTGCCGGCCGAGGTCGGCTGCCAGGTAACGGACGGCGGCTTCGAGAGCGGCCTTGGCGACGCCCATGATGTTGTAGTTGGGAAAAACTTTTTCTGAGCCGTAGTAGGTGAGGGTGAGAATGGTGCCGCCGTTCGGCATAAGAGGCGCGGCGGCGCGGGCGAGCGCGATGAGGGAGTAGACGGAGACGTCGTGGGCGACGCGGAAGTCCTCGCGGGTGGTGTTGAGGACAGTGTTCTTGATGTTAGGCGCGAAGCCGATGGAGTGAACGACGGTGTCGATCGCCGGGAAGCGGGCCTGGATTTGAGTGAAGACGGCTTCGATTTCAGTGTCCGACGCGACGTCGCACTGGACCAGAAGGCCGGAGTCTTTCTGGCCGAGATCCTCGATCAGCTGTTCGGCGTCTTTGCGGAGGCGCTCGGCCTGGTAGGAGAGGACGAGAGTGGCGCCGGCCTGGGCAAGCTTCTGGGCGATGGAGTAGGCGATGGAGCGCTTGTTGGCGAGGCCGAAGACGACGGCGACTTTGCCCTTCATGTCGATCATGGTGCGGTGGACTCTCCTCGGGGGTGGACCGAGGGTAAGGATAGCAGTTGGGGTGCTGGCAGGTGATCCAGGGCTTCTCTGTGTCGGGCTTTCAGCCCTCCTTCCTTTGTGGTGTGGGTACCTAGGCCTTCGACCTAGGCTTTGATGTGTCGGGCCGTTGGCCCTCTCATCTTGGACGTGGCCTCAACGTGGTCTGGGCGGGGCAGGGGCTTTGGCGCTGGCGGGGTCACCGGCGTGTGGACAGCAATTGAGGGGGTATCCGAGATAGGCGGTTCGATTGGCAGTTTACGCCCCACCGATCGCTGCGCGGTGGATGGGGCACCCTCGGGTTTGGCGGCCCTCCTCGGCGTCTAGGCCTGGGCGGCGACGGGAATGGG
>CAXUCK010000128.1:1729-6353 GCA_964249375.1 uncultured Acidobacteriaceae bacterium | reverse complement strand
CACCCGCACCACCCAGCAGATGCCCGGTCATCGACTTGGTCGAACTCACCAGCAGTTCGTGATTTTTCGCCCGGTCTCCAAATACATTCTCGATCGCCTTCGACTCAAGCGCGTCGCCCAGCGGCGTCGAGGTCGCATGTGCATTCACGTAGTCGATCTTTTCCGGCGAGATGCCTGCAGACTTGAGCGCCGCGTTCATCGCGCGAAAACATCCCTCGCCTTCCGGAGCCATCCCCGTCATGTGAAACGCGTCAGCCGACATGCCATATCCGATCACCTCGGCCAGAATCGTTGCCCCGCGCGCCTTGGCAAACTCAAGCTCTTCCAGGATCAGGATCCCCGCACCCTCGCCCACCACGAAGCCGTCGCGGTCCTTATCGAACGGCCGGCACGCATGCGTTGGGTCGTCGTTGCGCGTCGAAAGCGCCTTCATCGCGGCAAATCCCCCAACACCCATTGGCGTGATAGCCGCCTCTGTGCCGCCGGCGATCATTGCATCCGCATCCCCGCGTTGAATGATGCGAAAGGCATCGCCGATGGAATGCGCCGACGAGGTGCAAGCCGTTGCCGTCGCCTCGTTCGGCCCCTTGGCGTTGTAGCGGATCGAAACATGCCCGGCAGCCAAATTCACAATGGAGGCTGGAATAAAGAACGGCGAAATCTTACGCGGACCCCCGTTCATCAGCGCCGTGTGCTCACGCTCGATCACATCGAACCCGCCGATGCCGGACCCGATGTGTACCCCAAGGCGCTCGGAGATCTCGGGCGTGACCTCAAGGCCAGAGTGCTTCATCGCCTCCGCCGATGCAGCCAGGGCGAAGTGAATGAAGCGACCCATCTTGCGCGCTTCCTTCTTGTCGACGAACAGAAGTGGGTCGAAGTCCTTGACCTCCGCCGCGAAGCGGACCGGGTGCCCGGTCAGGTCAAACGCCTGGATCTCCGCCATGCCACTCTTTCCGGCAAGCAGGCCGCCCCAAACCTCACGAACGGTCTTGCCGACACCGCAGATGAGCCCGATGCCGGTCACAACAACGCGACGTGCCTGCTCCTGCATCCGCTACTTTCCTGCCTTCTGGTGCTTCTCGATGTAATCGGTCGCGTCTTTCACCGTCTTGATCTTTTCGGCGTCCTCGTCCGGGATCTGAATGTCGAACGCTTCTTCAAACTGCATGACGAGTTCCACCACGTCGAGCGAGTCCGCCCCAAGGTCCTCCTGGAAGGAGGCGCCCGGAGTCACCTCCGCTTCATCGACCTGCAACTGCTCAACGATGATTTGCTTGACCTTCTCGTCCACTGCTGCCATTGTGTGCTTCTCCTGTACGTTGCTGAAAAGGGTAGTTCCCGGCGTATTCGACCGGAATTGGTCGAGGTCCAGCTCAGGACACAAGATTCGAGAATATCGGCTGCCCTCCCGAGTGTAAAGCGAGCGCCGGATTTACGGAGTTCGCCCAGCCGAGCTGGGTTCACCCTGACAGCAGCAGACCCACGCAGCACACCGGATCCGATCCGCAGAACGGAGGCGAGCTGGCTCGGTCCAGCTTCAATCGTCTTCTCCATTCGCTGCAAGCAGAGATGCCACCCCCGGTGCCTCATCGAACGAGAGCAGCTTCCCGGTGGATGCGTCCAGCTCGCCAACATCGCGAAGCGTTCGATTGATGGCGCGCGTACGCACGTTCAGTGATTGGATCGTGTTCTGCACCGTTCCCACTTGCCGCTCCATCTTCCCCATCAGGTCTTCAAATTTGCCGAACTCCGAGCGCGTCGTGCTGAGCACTTTCCAAACCTCGTCGCCTTTCTCCTGGATGGCAAGCATGTGGAAACCCATCTGAAAGCTGGTCAGGATTGCCGACAGGGTGGACGGACCAGCGATCGTGACCTGGCATTTCGACTGCACCTCCGCTTGCAGCCCTTCGCGCCGCATCACCTCCGCATACAGGCCCTCCGTCGGAAGAAACATGATGGCGTGCGGCGTCGTTACCGGAGGTTCAATGTACTTCTCACAAATGCGTTTCCCTTCGGTACGGATCGCCACTTCAAACGCCCGCCCGGCCGAAGCGATCTCTTCCGCGGATCCGCCCGCATACGCCTGCTCCAGCCGTTCCCAGTCTTCCCTGGGAAACTTCGCATCGATCGGCAGCAGTGTCTCGCCCGCATGGCCAGGAAAGCGCACCGCAAACTCCACAACTTCCTGCGTGTTCCGCTTCACCCGCGCGTTTCTGACGAACTGGGACGGCGCCAGCATTTGCGTAAGCAGCATGCCGAGCTGAACCTCGGCAAAGCCGCCCCGCGACTTCACATTCGTGAAAATGCGGCTGAGATCGTCCACACCCTCCGAAAGCTTCGCCATCTCACCCAACCCGCTGTGCACCTTGCTGAGCTGATCGGTGACCTGCCCGAAGCTCTCCGACAGCCGGCTGTGCAGCGTCGCATGAAGCTTTTCATCCACCGTCTCCCGCATCTGCTCGAGTTTCGCGGTGTTGTCGGTATTCAGCCGCTGCAACCGCTCTTCTACCGTTGCCCGAAGCCGCTCTTGATGTGCCGCCTGATCGGCCCCCAGCGAGGCCAGCCGCGTGTGCAACGCTTCGCGTGACTCCACCTGCGCCCGGTTCGCCTCCGCCACGAAATGCGACAGCCTCGCCTGAATTGCCTCCAAGTCCTGCTTCAGCGCCCAGCGCAACTGCTCGGCGGCAGCGGTCACCTCCGCTCGATGCGTCCCCAGCGTCTCGGTCGAGTGTGTGCGGAAATCCGCCAGGTGCCCCGTCAACCCCTGCCCAAGCTGCAGCAGGTTGCGTGCAATCTCGTCGCGCAACTCGAAGGCCGATCGCGTTGCGCCTTCACGATGCTTTTGCGCATCGCTCGACGCCTCCCGCCGCAGATCTGCCAGCTCCGTGCCAATCTCCTGCACCGCCCCACGCAGATGCTGGTCCAGCGCCGAAATCCGCGCCTCCGTGGCCGCCTCAAGCCGCGCCAACTGCGTCGGCAGAGCATCCATCATCTGAGTAATCCGCGGATCGGCCACGGCAGCCGGTGCGGGCCGGCGGAACAGCAGCGCCAGCACGATCAACAGGTTCAGCCCGGCAACAACCACTAACACGACAGCCATTTCGCGTTTCCTTCGCCTGCAGAATACACCGAATGCCGCGCGTTGGCTGTGACAATCTCGTCCGAAATGAATTGCATTCCCGAAACGGGAGATGGGGACGCGTCGATCAGCAGAGCAATCGGCCCCTCAGTGCACGCGTTCGCTGAATTCGCCCCACTCCGCCGGCGCATACGGCATCAGCCCGACGCCCTGTAGGTAATGCAACGTCAGCCGCGCCTGGCCATAAAACACGTGCCGGCACCCGCGCAACTGCGTCCGCTCCAGCACAACCTCGCCGCCGCTGTACTCCAGCACGCAATTCACCAGCGTGCAGTCAATAATGTGCTTCCCATCCAGCGCAAACGCCTCGCCTTCAATCGTCAACCCTGAAACAACTTGCAATGAATCCTCACAGGAGCAGAAGGAGTGTGCTGTCCGACCCATACTAGCTGCGGTACCCAAACCAACGCGCATTACGAAAGTGCTATTCCTGCGCAGGCCATCAACAAACACCGCAGCCACTCGGCCGTTGGCAAACACGTACTCTGTGGTGTATGCACCTTTGCCGCCTCGCCGCAGCCGTGATCCTCCTTGTCAGCCCCGCTCTCTTCGCCCAGCGTCTCCCGACCGGCGCCCTGCCGCGGCACTATGCCCTGCACCTCTCCCCGGACCTCACGGCCGCCACTTTCATCGGCGACGAAACCATCGACCTCAACCTCGATCACCCCAGCTCCTCGGTCACCCTCAACGCCGCCGAGATCACCTTTCAGTCCGTCACCGGCGCCTCCCCGAACGCCGACGGCGGCAACCCCCAAACCGCGACCGTCTCGCTCGACCCTGGCAAGCAGCAGGCCACATTCACCTTCCCGCATGAGCTGCCCGCCGGCCCCGTCGCCCTTCACATCCGCTACACCGGCATCCTCAACAACCAGCTCCGCGGCTTCTACCTCTCCAAGACCAAGACCCGCAGCTACGCCGTCACGCAGTTCGAGTCCACCGACGCCCGCCGCGCGTTCCCCTCGTTCGACGAGCCCGCCCTCAAAGCCACCTTCGACATCTCCCTCACCGTCGACAGCCACGACACCGTGATCTCCAACACCAACCAGATCTCCGACGAGCCCGCCGGTGCCGGCAAGCACACCCTCACCTTCGCCCAGACCCCGAAGATGTCCACGTACCTGGTCGCTTTCCAGGTCGGTGACTTCGTCTGCACCTCCGGCGCCTCCGACGGCGTCCCCATCCGCGCCTGCGCCACCCCCGACAAGGTCCAGCTCACCCACCTCGCCGTCACCTCCGCCGAGCACATTCTCCACTTCTACGACACCTACTTCGGCATCAAGTACCCCATGCCCAAGCTCGATATGGTCGGCATCCCCGATTTCGAAGCCGGCGCCATGGAAAACTTCGGCTGCATCACCTATCGCGAAACCCTCATGCTGGTCGACGAAAAAACCGCGCCGATCGCAGCGCAGAAAAGCGTCGTCAGCGTAAACCCCCACCAAATGGCTCACCAGTGGTTTCGCGATATCGTAAACATGCAGT
>CAXUCK010000128.1:0-1719 GCA_964249375.1 uncultured Acidobacteriaceae bacterium | reverse complement strand
GCCGGAGCCATGGAAAATTTTGGGTGTATCACCTATCGCGAGACTGACTTTCTGGTTGATGAGAAGCGTGGGTCAGAAGCCGCCAAACAACAAGTTGCACTCGTGGTAGCTCACGAAATGGCTCACCAGTGGTTTGGCGATATGGTCACCATGCAGTGGTGGGATAACCTTTGGCTCAACGAGGGCTTCGCCACCTGGATGGCCGCCAAGGCCTCCGCCGAGTTCCACCCCGAATGGGGCTATACAGAAGACGCAGCCGCCACCCTCCAGCAGACCCTCAACCTCGACGCCCAACGAACCACGCATCCTATTCGCGCCACCGCCGAAACCCCCGCCGAAATCAACGAGATGTTCGACGGCATCTCCTACGGCAAGGGTGGCGCCGTCCTCGGCATGGTCGAGCACTACGTCACCCCCGAAGTCTTCCGTCAGGGCGTCCACAACTACCTCCAGGCCCACCTCTACGCCAACGCCACCGCCGAAGACTTCTGGAACGCTCAGACCGCCGCCTCGCACCAACCCGTCGACGCAATTATGTCGAGCTTCGTCGCCGACCCTGGCGTTCCCCTGCTCACCCTCGGCCCTGCCGCCTCGGGCACCCTGCCCGTGGGCCAAAGCCGCTTCTTCCTCTCGCAGTCGGGCACCGCCGCAAACCCATCGCAGCAATGGACCATTCCCGTCTGCCTCGCCTCCGGCCCGTGCCATCTCCTCAAACCCGGCCAGACCTCCATCCCCACACCGACGACCCCCGTCCTCTTCGTCAACGCCGCCAGCAAGGGCTACTACCGCACCGTCTACACGCCCGATCAGCTCCACGCCCTTATCCCGCTCGCCGAGCAGACCCTCTCCGCCCCCGAGCGCATCTCCCTCGCCGGCGATCAGTGGGCCCTCACCGTCGCGGGGCAGGGAAGCGTCACCACCTACCTCGACCTCATCCTCGCCTACCGCAACGATCCCGATCCCGCCGTCATCCGCTCCTTTGCCGACGTCCTTCGCCGCATTCGCGACCACCTCACCGGCTCTCCCGATCAGGTCAGCAAGTTCAACGCCATCCTGATCCGGCAGTTCCGCCCGGCGTACGACGCCACCGGCAAACCCTCCCGCACCGACGACTACGCCCGCACCGCCCGTCGCGCCGAACTCTTCCGTCTTCTCGGTCAGTCCGGCGACCCCAAAATCCTCGCCGAAGCCCGCCGCATCACCGATGGAGCCCTCTTTCAGAAAAAGGACGAAGACCCCGCCCTCACCGACGCCGCCATCAGCCTCTCCGCGGCGCACGGCGACGCCGCCCTCTACGACCGCATGCTGCATCTCAGCCAAACCGAAAATGACCCCGTCCTGAAGGTCCAGGAGCTCTACAGCCTCGGCGACTTCACCGACCCCGCCCTGATTGACCGCACCCTCACCTACGCCACCTCCGGCGCCGTCCGCAACCAGGATTCCGGCGGTCTGATCGGCGAAATGCTCCAGCAACCCGGCACCCGCGAAGCCGCCTGGACCTGGATCCAGGCCCACTGGGACCGCGTTCAAACCCAGCTCACGCCCTTCTCCGGCCAGCGCATCGTCGCCTCCACCGACACCTTCTGCTCCGCCGAGCGCCACGACCAGGTCAGCGCTTTCTTCACCGCTCACCCCGTCGCCGCCGCCGAGCGCACCCTCTCCAAAACCCTCGACAGCATCCACGACTGCACCGAACTCCACGCCCGCGAGCAGCCCAAC
>CAXUCK010000127.1:246-6420 GCA_964249375.1 uncultured Acidobacteriaceae bacterium | reverse complement strand
CGACTACCCCGACCCCCGAGATCGTCACCGGAGCTCCACCCGTGTCATCGCGCCCCGTCAATCTGACCGACGCGGCGATCGCGAAGGTCAAGGAAATCATGTCCACGCAAGACCCGATTCCTGCTGGCCTGCGCATCGGTGTGGTCGGCGGCGGCTGCTCGGGCTTCCAGTATTCGATGAGTTTCGAAAATCAGAGCGGCATGATGGACAAGGTCGTCCACTTCGACGACCTGAAGGTGTTCGTCGACGCAACAAGCGCCATGTACCTGAACGGCTGCAATGTCGACTATGTCGAGACGCTCGAAGCGGCCGGCTTCAAGTTCGACAACCCCCAGGTGAAATCGACCTGCGGTTGTGGATCAAGCTTCAGCGTTTAGGCGACTGCCCTGACCGCATACCAGCAGGCCCCGCATGCGCGGGGCCTTTCTTCGTGCTCCTACAACCTTCGTGGCAGGAGAAGCGAGAGCTTCGTCCAGCCAGCCCGTCTAAGATGGAGGAAGGGCGGCAGAGCTACAGACGGGAGATCGCAAGGAGCATGACAGAGTTCGTGATCCGGTTAGCCGATGAGCGTGGGCGCGTGCTCGAGCAGACGCACGCGGCGGCGACCGCCGACGAACTCCGATCCCGCTTCACACAGGCCGGCTACTACGTGTACAGCGTCAAGTCACGCGGTGGGATCGCCGGCGGCCGAAAGAAGGTCAAGCTCGACACCTTTCTGGTCTTCAACCAGCAGTTCTTGACTTTGATCAAAGCCGGTCTGCCCATTCTCGGCTCGCTCGACCTTCTGGCCCGCCGGCAAAAGCAGCCCAACTTCCGGGCGCAGCTTGAGGACGTGACCAATCGCGTGAAGACGGGAGAGTCGATTTCCGCTGCTTTTGAGGCGCAGGGCGGTTTCCCCGTCGTTTACACAACGACGCTGCTGGCGGGTGAGCGCTCGGGCAACCTTGAAGAGGTGTTGCAGCGTTTCCTTGACTTTCAGCGAGTGTCGCTCACCTTCCGCAAGAAGCTGAAGGCAAGTCTGATCTATCCCGCGCTGCTGGTTGTGATGGTCATTGGTCTTTTCATTTTCCTCATCACCTTTGTCGTTCCGCGCTTCGCGCAACTCTACGACCAGCTTGGAACACATCTTCCCGCGTTGACGACGTTTCTGCTGGACGTTGGGCAGTACGCGCAGCACTACGGCATTTACATCCTGGGCGCGATTTCGGTCGTCGGCTTTCTGCTCTTTCGCTGGGTGAAAACTGACGCCGGGGCAAACGCGGTCGACAGGATCCGGATCAGCCTGCCGATCATCGGCCAGGTCTGGTTGAAGTATCAGGTTGGCCTGTTCAGCCGCACGCTCTCGACGCTGCTGACCGGCGGGCTGCCATTGGTTCCGAGCCTCGAAACCGCGGCACGGTCGATCGAATCGCGCCAGATCGGCAATGCGGTCTTTACCAGTGTTGAGAAGGTGCGTGAAGGCAAGGGACTTTCTGTGAGCCTGCAATCCACTCGCATCTTCCCAGAACTCGCAGTCGAGATGATCGAAGTTGGCGAATCGACCGGCGCCCTGCCCGGTATGCTGAACTCGGTCGCGGAATTCTTCGAGGAAGACGTTCAAACCAGTTTGACCGCAGCGATGAGCCTGATCGAACCGGCGATCCTGATCGGCATGGGCATCGTCGTCATTGTGATTCTGATCGCGCTCTACTACCCGATTGTGAGCCTCAGCGCGGGCGGCGTCGGCGGAGCGCAGTAGAGGATGCCGTGGAGATGCAACTTTCGGGGTGCATGCGGCAGAAAAGGTCCACGCTTCCAGAGCAAGAGTGAGAGAGTCTTACACACATGGCGACACCAGTTGCGATCCCGCTCTCTGTAGCGGAAATGGGAATGGACGAGATCGAGCGGGCGCGCGAGTTGGCGCGCCGGTATCATGCCGAGTTCGTTGATCTTAAGAACTTCAAGATCCAGCACGAGTTGTTCAAGACGGTGCCGGTCGACATGATGTTCCGCTACAACTTCGTGCCACTTGAGCAGCACGATGGCCGGCTCGCGATTGCGGTGAGCGACCCCTCGAAGCTAATGGTGCTGGACGAGATCTCGAGCCTGCTGGGAGCGCGGCTGGTGACGCGCGTGGCCACGCTCGGGCAGATCACCGACCTGCTGAAAAAGACGGAGCAGTCGCAGCGCGTGCTGGACGAGGCGAGCGAGGGTCTGGCGTTCGACGTTCTGTCGAGCGAGGACAATCCGGACGAAAATATCTCGATTGAGCGGCTGACCGGCGAGGATGATATTTCGCCGATCATCCGGCTGGTCGACACGACGATCTTCACGGCGCTCGAACGGCGCGCGTCCGATATTCACCTGGAGACGTTTGACGATTCTCTGCTGGTGAAGTATCGCATCGACGGTGTGCTGCAGCAGGCGATGGCCCCGATCGCTCGCGAGCACCACCAGACGATTCTTTCGCGTATCAAGGTCATGAGCGAGCTGGATATTGCCGAACGACGCGTGCCGCAGGACGGGCGCTTCCGGGTGCGTTACAAGGGCCGTTTGATTGACTTTCGTGTGTCGATCATGCCGACGGTGCATGGCGAGAACGCGGTGCTGCGGGTGCTCGACAAAGAGTCGATGTCGGAGAAGTTCACCAAGCTGTCGCTGGACGTGGTGGGCTTTGCCGAGAAGGATCTGACGCGCTTCCGCCGCTATATCAAGGAGCCGTACGGGATGGTGCTGGTGACCGGGCCGACGGGCTCCGGCAAGACGACCACGCTCTATGCGGCGCTGAACGAGATCAAGAGCGAAGAAGACAAGATCATCACCATCGAGGACCCGGTCGAGTACCAGATTCGCGGCATTACGCAGATTCCGGTGAACGAGAAGAAGGGACTGACCTTCGCGCGGGGGCTGCGTTCCATCCTGCGGCACGACCCGGACAAGATTCTGGTCGGTGAGATCCGCGACGCGGAAACAGCGCAGATCGCCATCAACTCTGCATTGACGGGCCATCTCGTGTTTACGACCGTGCATGCGAACAACGTGGTGGACGTGCTTGGGCGCTTTCTGAACATGGGTGTGGAACCGTACAACTTCGTGTCTGCGCTCAACTGCATTTTGGCGCAGCGGCTGGTGCGGCAGGTGTGCGACTTCTGCGCGCATGAAGTGCGGTACAGCGACCGCGAGCTCGAAGAAAACGGCCTGGTTGTTGCCGATTGGCACGGGTTTGTTTTTCGCGAGGGTGCGGGATGCATTGAATGCGGGGGCACGGGATTTCGTGGCCGGTCCGCGATTCATGAACTGCTCGAGCTTGACGACGAAATCCGCGAGATGCTGCTGGCGAAGAAGCCGGGGTCGGAGATCCGCAAAAAAGCGAAAGACAAGGGAATGGCGTTTCTGCGCGATTCGGCGCTGGAGCGGGTGCGGACCGGCATAACGACGCTCAAGGAGATCAACAAGGTGACGTTTATCGAGACGGGTCGATGACGGTGGGCAACGCACCGCAGGGTGCCGGAAACAGGTAGGCTGGACGACGATGGAGTTTTTGCCCACAGCATCACGAACGAGGCCGCGGTTGGCGGTTGAGGTGCGGTCCGAAGAGGTGGTGGCGGCGCGTGCCGAAGCGGCGGCCCCGATGCTGCTGACGGCGGCTGCCCGTGCGACCTTGGCAGGCGCGCCGGTGCGGCCCAGCCTCCGTTCGAAGAACATGTTCGACTCACCAGCCGTCAGTGCATCGATTCGGAAGTTGCTGGAGGGGATGGCGACGCGCGGCCAGGATCGCAGCCGGTACATCACAGTGGTGATTCCGGACACGGTGGCTCGGGTTCTGCTGCTGGATTTTGATGAGTTCCCGGCCAAGCCGGCGGAGGCTCTGGCGGTGGTGCGCTTTCGGCTCAAGAAGTTGCTGCCGTTCGAAGTGGATCATGGGGTTGTGACGTACCAGGTCATGTCCGCCGCGCGAGGCGCGATTCGGGTGCTGGCGGTGGCCATTCCGTGCGATGTACTGGCAGAGTACGAAGACGTCGTGACGTCAGCGGGGTATTTGCCAGGGGCGGTGCTGCCGAGCACGCTGGCGGCGTTGGCGGGCATCAGTGATGCGGACACACCGGCGCTGGTGGTGAATGCGGGGCCGGAAACGGTGACGACGGCCATTGTGCAGGGCGATGTGTTGCTCCTGCACCGGACGGTGGATCTGGCCGGTGATCCTGTGATTCCGGATCGGCCGATGCTGCCCCTGGTCGATCGTGAGCTGACTGCGGCGGAGTGGGCGGAGCAGGAGCCCTTGCCGGAGTTTCCGTCTGCGGTCGATGACGCGCGGGGACTGATGCCGGGCGCCCCGACTTATGAGGACGAGGTCGTTGCCGCGGCGAACCGGGGTGTTCCGGTGACGGCGGCGCGTGAGGTGGCGCAGGCGGTCAGCGTGGCGGCGGCTTACTTTGAGGACACGTTGGGAACGCCACCGGCGCAGCTTTGGGTGTGTGGGAGCACGGGCGCGGACCGGTTGCGCGAAATGCTTGACGGAACGGGGCTCGAGAGCATGGCGCTGCGGGAGTTGGTCGGGCAGGACATGCTTTCGCCCGGCGTGCGCGCCGCTGGACCGGGTGCTGTGCCGATGGCGCGCCTGGCGGGTGTGAGAGGAGCGCTGCACGGCTGATGCGGATCTCGGTCAATCTCGCGACGAAGCCCTTTGTGGAATTACGGCCACTGCTTCTGCGCCTGCGTGTGGCGATGGCTGCCCTGGCTGTGCTTGCCCTGGGGCTTGGTCTGGCGCTGCACGCGACCAGTGCAAAGGCGGCTGCGGCCGAGGCGCAGAGCCGAAGTATTGAGGCACAGACTGCGGCTTTCCAACAGGAGAAGCAACACAACGAGGCGCGTATGCGGCAGCCTGCCAATGCCGCTGTGCTGGATCGGTCGCGGTTCCTGAATACTGTGTTTGCGCACAAGAGCTTCAGCTGGACGGCGGTGATGATGGATCTGGAGCGAGTCCTGCCGAGCGGCGTGCAGGTGACCAGCATTGAGCCGCAGGTGACGGCGGACGGGGCGGTGAACATTCGGCTGCGGGTCAGCGGCGACCGTGATCGGGCAGTGCAGCTGGTCCGCAATCTGGAGACCTCGTCGCGGTTCGTTGGACCGCGCCTGAATGGAGAGTCGGCACAGCAAGCCAATCGGCTGCTGCAGCGCACAGGTTTGCAGGAAACGGGCACCGGAGCGCCGGGGACGGTGCAATTCGATATTGTGAGCGGGTATAACCCGCTACCGGAAGGCGTGAAAGCGGTGGGGGCGCCTGCACTCAACGGAACGGCGCAAAGGCAGGCACGTGCCGGGACGGTGCAGCGATGAATCTTCGTGGAGCGGTCACGTCGCAGAACTTTACGGAGCGCACGCGGTCGCTGCTTACGCTGGTGAACCTCCATTACGCCGGAGCCGGTGTGTTGCTGCTGCTCAATGTCGGTCTTGGAATCGCGCTGTTCTCGGCGTGGCGCTCGGCCTCGGGGCAGAACGCGGCGACGCTTGCGGCGGAGACCACCGCTCTGCAGTCGGCGGAGGAACGGGCCAAGCCGCTGGAGGGCCTGGACGCGAAGTTGCAGGACGCAACGACCGACGCCGACAACTTCTATCGCGCACGGCTGCCCTACGCGTACAGTCAGGTAGCCGGGGAGCTGGGCGCACTGGCGAAGCGGCAAGGCGTGAAGCTGAACGTAGTGCAGTACAGCCAGGCTCCGGTGATGGACGGAACGGTGGGTGCGCTGATCCAGGTGAGCATGGATGCGAGCCTGAGCGGGGATTACCGGCCGCTGGTTCTGTTCATGAACGGCCTGGAGCGCGACCGGATGTTCTTTGTGATTACCGGGGTGGCGCTGACGGGGCAGCAGAGCGGCACGGTGGGTCTGCGCATGAAGCTGACGACGTACTTGCGACCGCCGGTTGGGGCTGAAACGACCGAGACGGCGAAAGCGCTACCAAGTGTGGATGCATCTGCGCCCGATGCGGACGTGGCCGCTGTGCCCGTTGCGGCTGGAGGTGCGCGATGAACGACCAGCGGAAGAAACTGGCAGCCGGTGGCGGATTTGCCCTGCTGGCAGCGCTGATCCTGTACTTTGAACTGCGTGACCCTTCGCCTCCGGCTCCCGTGCAGCAGGCTGCTTTGGTGACGGCCCCGGCGACACCGGCGGTGGCAAGCGCCGGGCCGGGTGCAGC
>CAXUCK010000127.1:0-236 GCA_964249375.1 uncultured Acidobacteriaceae bacterium | reverse complement strand
TCCGGGAGCACGGGCGCGAAGGCATTGACCGCGCAGCAGCTCGACCCGACCCTGCACATGGGCGCGATGCTGGTGACGGAGAGCCTGCTGTACTCGGGAACGGGGCGAAACATCTTTTCAGGAACCTCGACGGTTCCGGTGGCTGAGATTCCCAAGCCGATTGCGCCAGCGAGGTCCAAGCAGGTGTTCACAACGACGGTCCAGATGCCCACTGGGCCGCCGCCGCTGCCACCGAT
>CAXUCK010000126.1:0-6453 GCA_964249375.1 uncultured Acidobacteriaceae bacterium | reverse complement strand
CGAACGGGCAGGTGATCAACGTCGGATGTGGCGAACCGATTCGCATCCGGCAGGGGGCGCAGCTGCTGGGGGCTGCGCGCGGCAGCGACATTCAGCCGGGGATCACGGGCAAGTATCGCGCCGGCGACATCCGCCATTGTTATGCGGACATCGCGCGCGCCCGGGCGCTGCTCGGCTATGTCCCTGAGGTGACGCACGAGCAGGGATTTGCCGAGCTGGCCGAGTGGCTGCGCGAGCAGGAGGCCGAAGACAAGGCTGAGACCATGTTGCAGCAGCTGACCACCTACGGCCTGACCGCCTGAGCAAAGGAGAGGCATGGGACGACACAAAGGCGACAGCACGCACGCGGTTCTGATCACCGGAGGCGCCGGCTTTATCGGGTCGAACCTGGCGGCGCGTTTGCTGACGGAGCTGCCGGACGCGCGCATTGTTCTTTTCGACAATCTGTCACGGCGCGGGTCGGAGCACAATGTCCGCTGGCTCACGCAGCTGCCCGGCGCGTCCCGGCTGGAGATCGTCCGAGGGGACGTGCGGGATGCTGAGCAGGTGGCCTCGGCGGCTCGCGATGCGTCCGAGATCTATCACCTGGCCGCGCAGGTGGCGGTGACGACTTCGGTCCGCGATCCGCTTGAAGACTTCGAGACGAATGCACTGGGCACCTTTCACGTGCTGGAGGCGGCTCGCCGCTCTGGCCGGCGGCCGCTGGTGCTGTTTACTTCGACAAACAAGGTGTACGGCGCGCTGGAGTCGGTCGACGTCGAGCCTGACGGCACACGCTACCGTGCATGCCGGCCCGGCTTCCAGGGCGCGGACGAGCGAACGCCGCTCGACTTTCACTCACCCTACGGCTGCTCCAAAGGCGCGGCGGATCAGTACGTCCGCGATTACGCGCGCATCTACGACCTGCCCACGGTTGTTTTCCGGATGTCGTGCATTGCCGGTCCGCGGCAGTTCGGCAATGAAGACCAGGGCTGGGTCGCGCACTTCCTTTATTCGGTGCTGGCGAAGAGCGCGATCAACATTTACGGAGACGGCATGCAAGTGCGCGACATTCTTCATGTGGACGATCTGCTGGATGCGATGGTGGCGGTACGGCAGGGAATCGGCGCGACGGCTGGGGAAATTTTCAACGTCGGTGGCGGCCTGGAGCGGTCCTTTTCGGTGGCGGAGATCCTTGCCCGCATTGAGCAGCGCACCGGCCTGGCGTCGCGGCGCACCCACTCCGATGTGCGCCCTGGCGACCAGCCGCTGTACATCTCGGACTGCGGCAAGCTGACGAGCCGTACCGGGTGGCGCGCGCGACGATCGATCGAGCAGATCCTCGATGACATCGAAAGTTTTTGGCGTGCGAACAAGGCATTGATCACGGCCGCCCAACGCGGCGCTGCTGCTGTCGAGGACCTTGTGGCCGAGGAGGTAGCGTGAAGTACGCTCTGGTCAATCCGCACTGGACGTTTGAGGGCTCGACTTACTTCGGCTGCCAGGAGCCGCACCTGCCGATCGAGTTGCTGTCTGCGCAGTCTTTTCTGCGCCAGGCCGGGCATGAGGTGTTGCTGGTAGACGCCTTTATGGAGAAGCTTTCACCGGAGGAGGTTCGCACGCGGCTGACGGCTTTCGGTGAGGATTTCCTGGTGCTGCCGACGGCCCCGTCGTATCTGTTCTGGCGATGTCCGCAACCGGAGCTGCGTGTGCCGCAGCAATGGCTGCAGGCGCTGGGGCGCCGCTCCATCTCCGTGCTGATCGGCCCGCATGGGTCGGCGACACCGCACACGGCTCTGCTCAAAACCGGCGCGGACGTTGTTTTGCGCGGAGAGCCCGACCAGACCCTGGGTATGCTCGCCTCGCAGCCGCGCTTTTCCATCCCCGGCTGCGTCTGGCGCGAGGGCGAGCGGATTGTGTCGTCTCCCGATCCGCTGGCGCAGACCGACATGCGCGCCATCGGCCGCATCGACTACACGGACTACCCGGTGGAGCTGCACACGCACAAACACCACATCTTTACCGAGCACGCCGGCCTCGGCGCTGAGATCGAGTTTGCCCGCGGCTGCCCGTACGCCTGCACTTTCTGCAACAAGACGCTTTTCCGGAACAAATACCGTGAGCGCGACGTCCCCGATGTGCTGGCTGAAATTGACGCGCTGATGGCGCGCGGCGTTACCTACATCTACTTCATTGACGAAATTTTTGGCGTTGGACGGCAGGTGCGCCAGCTGCTCGAAGCCATCGCCGAGCGGCCGCTTTCGATCGGCTTCCAGACCCGCATCGATCTCTGGAACGAGGAGTCGCTCGACCTGCTGGGACGCGCGCATTGCATTTCGTTTGAGTGCGGCATTGAGTCCATCACCGACGAGGGGCGCGACGAGCTGAACAAGAATTGCAAGTTCTCGACCGACCGCATCTCGGAGCTGCTGATCTACGCCAAGGGCCGTATTCCCTGGGTCCAGGCCAACCTGATCAAGACGGCGCACGACGACGCCGCGGCTGTCTTGGCCTGGCAGGAGCATCTGAAGTCGCGCGGTGTCTGGGTTTCCGAGCCGGTGCCCATGTTTCCGTTTCCCGGATCGCCGCTCTACGTTGAGACGTTTGGCGCGCAGCCTGACGGGCAGGCCTGGGAGCGCGCGCACGGCTGGTACCTCGACCTGTTTCGCGAGAAAGGTTTCAGCGACATTCAGCACCAGCAGCCGGTTCCGCTTGAGGAGCTGGAATGCGTGTGCTGATGACGACCGACACCGTGGGCGGTGTCTGGACGTTCACCAGGGAACTGACGGAAGGGCTTCTGGCGCAAGGGTGCTCGGTGATGCTGGTAAGTTTCGGCCGCCTACCCTCGGCGGACCAAAGCGCGTGGGCGGACCGTGTGGCGGGGCTTTGGCCTGAGCGCTTCCAGTATCTGCCCACGGCGTTCGCACTGGAGTGGATGCAGGGAAACGACAGCTTCTATAGCGAGTCGGCCGAGCTGCTTTTACGCGCCGCTGAGCAGATCCGCGCTGATCTGCTGCATAGCAATCAACTCTGCTACGGGGCGCTCGTCAGCGCTTGGCCAACAATGGTGACCGTGCACTCCGACGTCCGCAGCTGGTTCGCCGCGTGTCGCGGAGCGGAGCCGGAGACCTCTCCGTGGATCGAGCGCTATGACCGGCTGGTGGAACGTGGGCTGCGCGGGGCGGATGCCGTTGCCGCACCGACGGAGTGGATGCTCACCGAAGTGCAGCGGCACTACGGTCCGTTGCGCAACGCCCGTGTGGTCCCAAACGGCCGCGACCTCCCGGAGCACCCTGCCCCAGATGCGCGAAAAATGCAGGCTGTGACTGTCGGCCGGCTGTGGGATGAGGGCAAGGATCTTGCGTTGTTGGAGGACACCGCTTCGCCGATGCCGCTGCTGATTGCGGGTGAGCTTGCAGGGCTTGATGCTGCGCGCGAGCTGCCCGGGCAACCTATCGAGTGGCTCGGGCAGCTCCGCGAAGCGGAGGTGCTTGCGCTTTTCCGTCGCTCCGCCATCTACGTTGTCACGTCGCGGTATGAGCCGTTTGGCCTGGCTCCGCTTGAAGCCGCGCTGTGCGGTTGTGCTCTCGTGGCGCGGGATCTCCCGTCCCTGCGCGAGGTCTGGGGCGATGCCGCGCTTTTCTTCCGCGACGCCGCCGAGCTTTCCCGCATCCTGGAGGTGCTGGCTGGCGACGAGCAACTCGTGCGCGAGATGGCGAAGTGCGCCGCGGCCCGAGCAAACGACCGCTACGGGCGTGCGCAGATGACCGACGCGTATCTGGCACTGTATCGCGCGACCATCGCGGCTCGCCGCGAGGACGGGCTGACGGAGCGGCATGTCGCCTAAGCTGTCCATCGCCTTCTTTGTGCACTCGATCCGCTCGGACTGGAACAACGGCAACGCCCACTTTCTGCGCGGACTGCTGCGTGCGCTGGGGCGGCAGGGACACCGGGTGGTCTGCTTTGAGCGGGGGAGCGACTGGTCGATCGACAACCTGCTGCTGGAGGGCGAGGCCGGCGCGCAGTCGCTCGCGCGACACGACAGGATTTATGCCGATGTCCCGGTGCAAACCTTCGACGACGGGACCGACTTTGCCGCCGTCCTCTCGAACGTCGACGTGGTCGTCGTCCATGAGTGGAATTCACCCGAACTCATCGCTCAGGTTCTTTCTGTTGCTGGACCCTGCGGATTTCGCACGCTTTTTCACGACACGCACCACCGCGCCAGCTCCTCGCCTGAGGCTATTCGACGCCTGCAGGTGCCGCGCTTCGATGGCGTCATCGCGTTTGGCGAGGCGCTTGAGCGCATTTACCGGCGCGACTTCGGCCTCGAGCATGTGTACGTTTTGCACGAGGCCGCGGACACGAGCATCTTCCACCCACCTGCGCCGGGTACACCCACCGGTAAGACCGACGACGTCGTCTGGATTGGGAACTGGGGCGACAATGAGCGCTCGGGCGAGATCCGCAGCTTTCTGCTCGAACCGGCTGCTGCCCTGCATGACCGGCGCTTCACCATCTATGGGGTCCGCTACCCGGACGAGGCGCTCGAAGCGCTGCGGCAGGCGCACGTCCGGTACGCGGGCTACCTGCCCAACCTAGAAGCTCCGCGGGTCTACGCCGCCTCGCAGCTGACCGTGCACATCCCGCGCCAGCAGTATGCGGGCGCCATGGCGGGCATTCCGACGATCCGGGTTTTCGAGGCTCTCGCGTGCGGCATTCCCCTCATTTCCGCGCCGTGGCAGGACACCGAGCACCTCTTCCGCGAGGGTGATTTCCGGTTCGTGCACTCGGGTGAGGAGATGCGGGAGGCCATGCGGTACCTGCTCGATCATCCCGAGGCCGCGGAGGCCCAGGCTGCTCGCGGCCTTGAGAGTGTGCTTGCCCGGCACACCTGCGACCATCGCGCGTCGGAGTTGATCGACATTTGTAACGAGGTCATGCACAGATGAAGTTTTTTGCTTTCGGCTCCTCGCTCGTCTCCTCGTATTGGAACGGCGCCGCCACCTACTATCGCGGTATTTGGAAACACATGGCCCGTCGCGGCCACGAGATCACCTTCGCGGAGCCGGACGCTTACGGCCGGCAACAGCATCGCGACGATGTCGATACCTCGTACGCCACGTCGATCGTGTACCAGCCCACGGTCGACATCGACCGCATGCTCCGGCTGGCGTGCGAGGCCGATGTGGTGGTGAAACACTCCGGTATCGGCGTGGACGACGATCTGCTCGAGCGCCGCGTTCTGGAGTGCCAGCCGCGCTCGCTTGTGCTCACCTGGGATGTGGATGCGCCCGCCACCCTGGCCCGCATGGACGCCGACCCGAACGACCCGTACCGTGCTGTGGTCCCGCGCCTGGACGCCACGTTCACCTACGGGGGCGGACCGCAGGCGCGCGCCGGCCTGCTCGGCTACGGATCTCGCTTCTACGCGAGCATCTACAACGGACTGGACCCCGACACGCACCACCCGGTCGCGCCTGACCCGTCACTGGCCTGCGATCTGGCGTTCCTCGGCAATCGACTTCCCGACCGCGAGACCCGCGTTGAGGAACTTTTCCTCCGGGCCGCCGCGCTGGCACCCGAAATGACCTTTCTGCTGGGTGGCGAGGGCTGGGGCGACAAGCCCATGCCGCCCAATGTGCGCTACATCGGCCACGTGCCCACGGCCGACCACAACCGCGTCAACTGCTCCGCCCGCATGGTGCTCAACATCAATCGGGCGTCGATGGCGAACTTCGGTTTTTCCCCGCCGACGCGCGTGTTTGAGGCTGCGGGCAGCGCCGCCTGCCTGCTCTGCGACAACTGGGCCGGCATCGACGACTGCTTCGAACCGGGAAGGGAACTGCTGGTTGTGCGCGGCGCGGAAGATGTCGTCTCCATGCTGCGTCAGCACGATGCCGCTTCCGCCCGCGCCATCGGTCAGGCCTTTCTCGCGCGCGCTCTGCGCGACCACACCTACGCGAGCCGCGCCGAGCAGGCCGACCTCGCGCTCGGGCAGTTGCAGCGCGAGCGTGCCGGCAAGACGACGCCCGACCTGCGCGAGGTCGCCGCACCCCGATGAAGATCGCCATCCTCGGCCTGACGATCACCTCTTCCTGGGGCAACGGCCACGCCACCACCTATCGCTCCTTGTGCAAGGCGCTCTTTGAGCGCGGGCACCGCATCGATTTCCTTGAAAAGGATGTCGAGTGGTACCGGTCGAACCGTGACCTGCCCGAGCCCACGTTCTGCACCTCGCACCTTTACTGGGATTGGGAGGCCGACGGTCGCGCGCTTGCCCTGCGCCTTGCCAGCGAGGCGGATGTCGTGGTGCTTGGCTCGTACTTTCCGGATGGTGTTTCGGCCGCGGAGCTCTTGTTTCAGCAATCTCGCAAACCAGTCCTCATCTACGACATCGACACGCCGATCACGCTAGCGCAGTTGCGTCGCGAAGGGGAAGCCGCCTACCTGCGCGCTGCCGACATCCCGCAC
>CAXUCK010000125.1:0-6479 GCA_964249375.1 uncultured Acidobacteriaceae bacterium | reverse complement strand
GGCGAAGAGGAGGGTTTCGCCGGGGAAGACCTTCCGGGCGGGGCGAACGAGGGCTCGCCAGGTGGGGTGCGAATCGCTGGGTTGGGAGAGATCTTCCGTGAGGAGGACTTCGATGGTGCCGGTGGGAGCCGGGGAGTTCCCCTGGGTTTGAAGTCCGGCGCGGGTGGCAAAGAGGCGCGCGGGCAAGACGCGGGAGTTGTTGAGGACGAGGAGATCGCCGGGCGCGAGTCGTTGCGGGAGTGAGAGGAAGTGGTTGTCCGCGAGACCGCCCGTGTGGCGGTCAAGACAGAGCATGCGGGAGCTGCCGCGCTCGGTTGGCGGGTGCTGGGCGATGAGTTCTGGAGGAAGATCGAAGGAAAAGTCGGAGACGCGCACGAAGCGAATTGTAGGCGGCTGCAGTGTCCGCGAGGCTGGGATAGGGTGATTTTCCCAGATCGGGAATGAATGACGCGACCGGCGCGGATTTCACTTGATTTGGAGCGAATAGCGGGCGAATATGTCCTTGCAGTGACGAGGAGACCAGCGAAGCGAGAAATCAGCAAGCTTGCTCAGCCAGGTGGACGGCTCGGTCCAGTGCGGTTTGGACGGAGGATAGATCGGTCGTCGCCGGCGCAGGCCAGGAGACGACCACGCGGGAGAACGGCTTTGGAATAAGGAATTGGTCCCAGGATCGAAGAACCCAGGCACGAGCAGGGAGGGCGTAAAAGGCGCCAACGTACATTGCGCCGGTGAGTTGGGCGAGTTGGACAGCACCGGGTTTGGCGACCATGGCGGGACCGCGAGGGCCATCCGCCGTGAAGGCGCAAATGCGGCCTTGTTGGTAGGCGCGCTCGATGCCGCGAAGGCCGGCGGCTCCGGCGCGAGAAGAGGACCCACGGATGGCGAGAAAGCCGAGACGTTCCACGGTGCGGGCGATGAGTTCGCCGTCGAATGAGCGGGAGATGAGGATGGCAATGCCCTGACCGCGGAAGCGATGGGCGCAGGGAAGGAGAGAGCGATGCCAGAAGACGAATATCGATGGACCGGGCTCGAGATTGCCGGGAATCACTCCGGGGTCGGTGACGTCCTGGTAGCGAAAGGTTGAGCCGAGAACGCGGATGACAAGGGTGACGATAGGGGGAACGAACGCAAGCAGGAAGCGCTGCATTCGGGAGAAGTCGGGACTTGCATTGGCAGGTCGCACTCTGGTGAGAGCTGGCTAGCTGTACTTGAGCCAGCGCATGATTTCGGGCAGGTTGGGCTTTTTACCATACATGAGGATCCCGACGCGGTAGATGCGGGAGGCTACCCAGAGAATGGCGTAAATGGTGGCCAGCATGAGGGCGATCGAGAGGGCGATCTGCCACGCAGGCGGCATGGCGAGGGAGATGCGGAGATACATGAGCAGGGGGGTACAGAAGGGGATGAGCGAGAGGACGGTGGCGATGGTGCCGCTGGGATTATTAACGACGACGCCCAGGGAGAACATGCAGATGGCGAGCGGCATGACCAGGAACATGTTGAGTTGCTGGAGTTCCTGCTCGGAGTTGGTCATGGCGCCGAGGGCCGCGGCAATGGAGGAGTAGAGGAGGAAGCCGAGAAGGAAGTAGACGACGAAAAAGATGATCTGGGCAACGGAAAGCGTGAGGTGAACACTGCCCCCGCCGAAGGATGCGAGGAGTGAGGTGCTGGTAAGGATGACGGCGGTGACGAGCCAGATAGCGATCTGGGTGAGGCCGACAGAGCCGACGCCGATGACTTTACCGGCCATCATCTCTTCGGGCCGGATGGTGGCGAGCAGGACCTCAAAGATGCGGGATGTCTTTTCTTCGATGATCGAGCGGGCGACGTTCATGCCATACAGCATGATGACGAAGTACATGAGGAAAAAGAGGATGTAGGCGCCGAGGAAAGCGGAGGTGGTGTCGGTGTTCTTGCCGGCCTGAGTGGTGTCCACCTGTACCGGCTGCATGAGGGCATCGACCTCAGAGGCGACCATGCCTTGATGGGCGAGACGCTCGCGCATGAGCACGGTGTGAAGGGCAGAGGTGACGTTTTCCTTGGTGACGATGTCGCCGACGGAACGCGGGGTCCAGGAAAAGGAGGGACGAGAAGTCGGCTGAGCGGCTGGAGCGACCCAGAGATAGCCGTCGATCTGCTTGTCGGCGAGTTCGGTGTCGAGGGTCGCGCGGGTGTGGGCAGAGGGCGGGGAGGTGACGTCAACGGTCATCTTGCTGTCTTTGCCGGTTTCGAGCTCGTGCTGAAGATCGAGGGCGAGCTGTTGGTCCTGGCTGACGACGGCAATGTGGGAGGCGGACTTGGTGCGAGAGCCGATGAGAATACTGCCGACGATGCCACCGATCATCAGGACGGGGATGAGGATCGTCATGATGAGGAAGCTCTTTGTGCGGATGCGCTCGAAGTATTCGCGGCGCGCGATGAGCCAGACGTTATGCATACACTTTGGACTCCTCAACGCGTTCGACGCCGGTGTGCCCGACTTTTTCGATAAAGATTTCCTCGAGAGTGGGTTCCATGATCTCGAAGCGGGAGATGCGAGCGCCGGAGGCGACGGCGGCGGCGAGAAGCGGTTGTGCGTCGGGGTTAAGGGTGCCTGGCGTGTCATGAAGTCTAATTTCGGCGATGCCGGAGCGGACTTCCGAGCGCTCGATCGAGGGATGTTGGAGAAAGGAGGACGGGCCGTCGAAGATCATCTGGACGCGGTTGCGAGGGTACCCTCGCTTGATGGCGCGCATGCTGCCGGCGAGAACGACCTTCCCGCGGGAGATGAGTGTGATGGAGTCGCAGAGGCGCTCGGCCTGATCCATGCGATGGGTGGAGAAGAGGATGGCTTTGCCCTGGCGGCGGAGGTCGACGAGGGTGTCTTCGAGGAGCTTGCCGTTGACGGGGTCGAGGCCGGAGAAAGGCTCATCCATGATGACGAGGTCGGGCTCGTGCAGGAGCGTGGAAATGAACTGGATTTTCTGCTGCATGCCCTTTGAGAGCTCTTCGGTTTTCTTGGGGATGGCCTCGGTGATCTCCATGCGCTCGCACCAGTTGTGGGCGCGGCGGGTAGCGGTCGCGGTGTCGAGGCCATGAAGCTGGCCGAGGAAGACGAGCTGGTCGATGACCTTCATCTTCTTGTAGAGACCGCGCTCTTCGGGCAGGTAGCCGACGCGATGGAGGGCGGTGCGGGTGAAGGGCTGGTCGAAGAGGCGCACTGTGCCGGAATCGGGGACGGTGATGCCGATGGTCATGCGGATGGAGGAGGTTTTGCCCGAGCCGTTGGGACCGAGGAGACCGAAGACGGTGCCGGGCTCGATCGCGAACGACATGCGGTCGACGGCGACTTTGGTGTCGTAGACCTTGCGAACGTCTTGGAGCTCCACGAGCGGCATGGAGTGAGTTTAGCAGTGGGGGAGACTGCGCATGGGCCTCGGGTTGACGCGTTTTGATACCAGGCGATTGGGTGCTTGCTCCGCGCACTTCCGATGCGAGGCACATGGCTTGCAGAAAACGACAGGGGACGACGTGGTAAACGGCTATGCTTCCCTCGGCGCAGACTGCGTTGGCCAACATGCGACTGCCAGACGCGGTTTTGCGACTGGTTGGGTCCGTGGCGATTTTCGCGAGCCTGGTGCAAGCACGCTGAGGCGAGTGGAAGGCTTTGCGGGCGGGTTGAGCCGTTCGTCGTTGCGTGCGAGTCTGCGGAGGGCAGACCAGGCGGAGATTCTTCCACCGCACCGGATGTGGGCAGAAGGATTCAACCTGGTTCGCCGAGGGGTGTTCTGACCCCTTCCAGTGGAATTGGGTGACCGGCGGTGTCGACCGTGATGTGCGTTCCACCCTTGCGACGTTTAGCTCCCTCGTAGCCGGCTCGGGGGATGAGAACCCAAGCGTGAACTGCAGCGTTCGGTGCAATGCAGTCGCCAACTGTTGGCGCTTGCGCGCTAAGCTGATGCGGCGGCGGGTGCACATCTCCGGCAAGTTGGTTGGCGCAATCGGCTCGCTTCCGGCTCCGCTACCCTGGTACGCTGCAGGCCAGGGAGGCAGGTGGTCGGCATCAGGCGACTGACTCACGCGCCGTGGAGCAGTTCGAAGGGGTTGGAGATCGGACGCACAACCCGGTCACGGCTCGCGTGAGCGGCGTGGCTCAACGGCGGACACGGCAACTAGAACGTCTGCTCTTCATCTGACACTTTCGTTAGGTAACGGAAAAACGACCTCGCCTGCCGAACGAACAACCTTGCCATCCCTTCCTTGCCATCCCTTCGTGGTTGGAAGCAGGGTGAGTACAGCGCGAGCAGTCCACCGCTTGGGTCTGAGTTCGGGGGGCACAACTGGACGCGCTTTCTGGGCTTGTGGCAAGGGAATGGCCGATAGAAGCGGAACGCGGGCGGGTCGGTCGGGGTTGTGCTGTTCAGCGCAGAGCTGACTTGGCGCGGTATTTGGGAGGACTGTGGATGCGAGGACGCTTCATCCTCAGGGCCGGGAGGATCTTTGAAGACGGCCCGCGCGGTCCGGGAAAGTGGGTGTGCGCTTACCCGTTTCTTGGTTGCAGCGAGGACGGCCTTCGCTTCGGAGAGTTTAATCGCTTCGGCGCGTTACTCAGAAGTGGGCATGGCACATGCTGGAGCGTATCCGGACCACGATGCACGAAGACTGTCCCGCCAAGATCTCCGGTGCGTGCGAGGGGGATGAGAGGTTCATCGGCGGCATGGGTCGCGACACTCACGTTGCCGGGCGATTCGTGCTACGGACGGCAACGGTACGAAGGCACGGTGGCTGTTTTGGGCTACCTTTCGCGCGGCGGTCGGGATTTCGGCGGCTGTACCGAATCGCAAGAAGCACGGGTTGTAAGCCGAGAGAAGAGTCCTAGAGAGGCGGCTCGGCGCTCTTGACAGACTGCTTTTTGTCGCTTCGTGAGCTTCTGGAGCTTGCTCAAGCGCAATATGCACGGCGGCTACTTCTCGGTTGGGCACTTCTACCTGTTCCGCTTCTTGGATGAGCAGGGGTTTCGCTACAACACCGCAAGAACATGAACGACCAGACCCGGTTGGAACCGTTATGAGCAACGTGGCTCGCCATCGTCTCACCTACTCCGCGCTGACGGGAGTCGCGACCTCACACTACGATCGGCAAGCACAAACGCTAGCCTTTGCTGCGCTCCTCTTTCCGTTTGGCTGGAGCGGCTTGAAGGGGCTCTTCGGCTTAGGAGCCTGAAATAACTTCTTCCTCCCGTCCTCAAATTTCTTTCACGTATTTGGTCCCTCTTGGTATTTGTGTTTCACCTCATCCTCCTATGGACAACAAAGAACTTTGGCAGAAAACGATCGAAGAACTGGTCCACGTAAATCGCACGCTAGAAAAGTTTCTAAAAATCGCCAACAGACCACGGAAGCAAGATGAGGAGACCGCAAGAGACACAAACGACCCTGAACAAAAAAGCGAACCCGCATGGCGGAACTCCCTTCATTGGTGGCAGTCGAAGACTTTCGAATGGTGGAAGTCCCGCATAGAAACCTTGGCTTTCATGTGCGCCATAGGCTATGCAGTAGTCACCTATTTTCAATGGCGGGACGCCAATAAGAATTTCAAGGATGGGCAAAGAGCGTGGGTTTTCCCCCAAACGATCAATTGCCCCCAGATGCTACAAAACAGCATTTTGCGGACTTCAGCACTACGGATACGCTGAAAATTGACTTTGCACTCAAGAACGCTGGACCTTCTCCAGCCTTGGATGTGTGGGTGGACGCCCCCGCAGTTTTCGCGGGAACCGGGTGTAACGATAACGCGTCTATTACAAGCCTAGACAAAACTCACGTCACCTTGCCCCCTGGCGTACCCCTGTTCATTCCGAACTTCGCCGTAGTAGGGCCTCTCTCGCAGTTGTGTTTGGATTCTCTCCACAACGGGTCAGCCACATATAGGATCGATGGCTTGGCGCATTACAGAGACATCTTTCATCGGGACCATAAGACCAAGATTTGCGTTCGGCATGACGGAACTCGCTCTCGCGTGCTGGTCCAATGCCACGAAGACGACACAGACACCGATTAGCGCGGCCGGGGATCGCCGAAGGCAGTAACATACCCGACCAAGTACCTGCGCCGAGTATGTAATTGCCAAATTAGTCGTTCTCGCAGGTTCGGGTATCTAAGACGGGCTCTCCTGTGAATGGAAATCCCATTTAGTCCCTCGCTAGTCCTGCTCAAACTACCGTCCACACTTTCCCGCGCATGGGCTGAGTTTCTGGGAATGCCTGTTCGGATTGCGATTGCTGATCGTTTTGGCATCAACCCCGGCTTACGTGCCGTACTGCCATCGTTGTTCACAAGATTAGGCGGTTAGAAAAGCGGTGTCCGAGCGAAAGAAGGGATCTAGAGAGAAGGTTTCTGGGCTGGTTTGGGGCGGCTTAGGAGGTAGGTGGCTCCGGCGAGGAGGGTGGCTGTGAGGAAGAGGGTAAGGAGGGGGGAGGTTGGTTTTGGTTGGTGGAAGCC
>CAXUCK010000124.1:0-6520 GCA_964249375.1 uncultured Acidobacteriaceae bacterium | reverse complement strand
GTCACCTGGAGGGTGATGCGGTGGTGTATCGGCCGGGGCGCTCGCTGGCAACGTTTGTCCCGGGGGAGGATCTGGCCGACAGCGCGGTGTACTTCGTGAAGGAGAGCTCGCGCGATGGAGGGCGGAGGGCGGCGAGCCAGTATGAGGCACTGCTGAAGAGTGCGTGCAAGGCGGGCAGCGGGGATCGGCTGACATGCACGACGTGTCATGATCCGCACAGCTCGCCAGCGGCGGTGAGCTACTTCCGGCAGCGATGTTTGAGCTGTCATACTGGGGCGGCGATGGCGACGAGTCATCATCCGGAGCAGCAGGACTGCGCGGCGTGCCATATGCCGACGCGGCCGACCAGCGACATCTCGCACGAGCAGCTGACGGATCACAACATACAAAAGCGGCACGACTACGGTGTGTCGCCTTTGCGGCTGAGCGGGCTTGGCGGGACGGATGCGGGCGAATCGATGGTGGCGGTGGGAAATGCCAAGGTGGGCAGCCGCGAGTTGGGGCTGGCGTATGCGCAACTGGCAGAGCGGGGCGACCGGGCGGCGGCGACCCGGGCGCGGGATCTGCTGCGCGAGGCCGAGAAGAGCGGGGGGGCGGACGTGCCGGTGCATGTGCAGCTGGGATTTCTGGAGCAGGTGTCGGGCGACCGGGGGCGGGCCGCAGCGGAGTATGCCGCAGCGCTCGAAGGGAACCGGTTTGAGCGCACAGCCCTGGGGAACCTGGCGGTGTTGGACGCCGGTTCTGGACGGGCGGCGGACGCGGTGGAGCTGCTGCGACGGCTGTTTCAGGCCGACCCAAGCCAGACGGCGGCAGGGATGAATCTCGCGTTTCTGGAGTGCCGGCTGGGGTCTCCCGCGGAAGCGGCGCGGGATCTGGACCGGCTGGCCGAGTTCAGCCCCGATGACCCGCAGTTAGCGACATTTCGGCGGACGGGGGTGTATGGCGGACAGAGGTGTGATCTGTCAGCCGCGGCTGCAGGCGGTCACTGATTGACGCACATGTAAGGTGCCGCGGTCGATCAGCGCCCCGTAGCAGGCACGGCATGGTCGGGACCGGGATGTAGGCATCCACGATGCCGGTCAGCACGTGCCCGACATTGCCTGAGGGAACATCGACGCCCAGGAAGGCTGCGAGTGTGGGTGCGACATCGCTGATGCCGGCGCGTTCTGTGCGAAGACCGGGGGGGATGCCGGCTCCCCAGAAGATGAGGGGAACGTGCGTGTCGTAGTTCCAGGGTGAGCCGTGCGACGTTCCCGTGCCTTTTCCTGAAAGCCAGTAGGGTTTGAAGATGAACAGCAGGTCGGGGCTACGCTCGGCGAAGAAAGACCGCGCGACGTAGTCATCGACAAGCGAGGCCATGGCGGTGCGGCGCTCGAGCTCCGTGCGGGTGTAGGTGCGCTCCACGTAGGGGAGGCCGCCGAGGGCGCGTGCTGCCTCATCCTCCACGTCGGAGGCGTTGAGATGTTTGTCGCGCTCGATCTCCCGGTTGAGGTAGAGGCCGGTCTCGGAAGTGCCGACGATCCACTTGCCCGCGCCGAAGCGAGCTTCGAGGGCGTGCTGCACGGTGCCGAGGTACTCGGCTTTATCGGCGCGTCCACCGGGCATGTGCCGGGCGAGATTGACCTCGGGCACGGGAGCGACGCCGTGGTCCGCCGTCATGACGACGACCAGGTTGTCGCGTCCGCCGGCGGCCCGCTCCGCGGCGGCGATGAGGCGGCCGATCGTGGCGTCGGTGGCGACCGACATTTCTTCGACGGCGGGGTCGTCGGGACCGACGGCGTGGCCGAGGTGGTCGTTGGCCGAGAAGCTGACGGTCAGAAGATCGGTCGCGTCGTGCTGGCCCAAGTGCTCCTGCTGGATGGCGCGCTCGGCAAACTGCTCAAGGTAGTCGTTCGACCATGGCGTCATCTCCCAGGCTTCTATGTACGGCTTGCCAGGAGTGGCGGGCAGGGTGACGAATGGCTTGGCTGTGCCGGGAACTGTCCATGTCTTGCCGAGGTCATGCTCTGCCGGTTTGCCGGCATTGAACTGCTGCACCCAGGCCGGCAGCTGCGACGCGTACCAGGTGCTGGAGATAAAGGCGCCGGTGGTGTCGCTCATCCAGTAGGCGGCGTCGGCCATGCGGCCGGCCGGAAGGATGGCCGCGCGATCTTTCATAGAGATGCCGACGACGTGGCTTTTGCCGCGGTCGGCCATTTTGAGCTCATCGCCGACGGTGCTGATCAGCAGATTGCGCGGGGACGATCCGGTTGCGCCAGGCGCCCCGCCCAGCAGCTTCGTGCCGGTGTCTTCCACTGACGTGACCGACCGGCCGAGCGTGCGGTCGAACCACTCGTTGCCGATGATGCCGCTGGTTGCGGGCGTTGATCCGGTCATGAACGTCGCGTGGCCGGCGGCGGTGACTGTTGGAAAGTGGTCCTGGTGGGCATCGACGAAGATCGCGCCCTCGGTGAGAAGGCGGTGCAGACCGCCGGTGTAGCGCGACGCGAAGCGCGTTGTGTAGTCGTAGCGGAACTGGTCGACGACAATGCCGAGCACGAGCTTCGGCCGATGCGGCGGCTCAGCCGGGTGGCTCTGGGCGGCCAATGCGCCAGAAGCGAGGGGCACGAGGGTGAGGACGAGACGGTGCGAGACGAGTTTCAACAGAATGTTGACTCCTTAGACAAAAGGGAAGCGGCCGGGGAAGGTGAGAAGGATGTCCCCGGTTCTTCCATGGAGATGCGGTCGGTGACCGTATGGTACTGCTTCTCGTGGAACTTCCTGTAAACGGTCTACGGAAGAGCGAAGGCGACATAGGCTGCGCCCTGCCTGGCCTTCGCGTTGCGGGCGTTGCTGGTGGCGATTACGACGTACTGCTTTCCATCGACCATGTAAATCGCGGGTGTCGCATTGCCGGCATACGGCAGATCGCCCTGCCACAGCAGATTTCCGGTGTGGCTGTCAAACGCGCGCAGGGTGTGGTCGAAGTTGGTGGCGCCGATGAAGACGAGGTCGCCGGCGGTGGCGACCGGGCCGCCGTAGTTCTCGGTGCCGGTGTCGGGGAGGCCCTTGGCGGCGAGCTCCGGGTAGTTGCCGAGGGGGACTTTCCACAGGTACTGGCCGGTGTTGAGGTCGATGGCGCTGAGTGTTCCCCAGGGTGGGACCACTGCAGGGTAGCCGTCGGGATCAAGGAAGCGGCGGTAGCCGGTGAAGTGGTAAGGAGATGCGCCGCCCGGGGGATCGAGGGCAGACTCCACCTCGCGCTTGCTGCTGTTTCCAGACGCCATGGCGGCTTCGACCAGCGGCGCCCGGCCGGCTCCGAGGAAGCGCAGCAGAGCGGAAGTGTCGGCATCGCTCAATTGCGCGAACGCGGGCATGCGGCCCTTGCCGGCATGGACCGTTGCGAGGATCTGCTTGTCGGACAGGCGGGCCCGCACGCCGAGGAGGCCGGGGAAGTGGGCGGTGCCGCCGAGCAGATCGTCCCCGTGGCAGCCTGCACAGTTCTTTGTATATATGGCAGCGCCGGCGAGCTCTTTCGCGTTTGGAGACGGGGCTGTGCTTGCTGGCGAGGCACCGTCGTCTTTGCCGGTTTTCAGGTATTCCAGGAGGGCGGCAAGCCGGGCGTCGGTTACGTTTGGGAACGACGGCATGCGGCCTTTGCCGTTGTGAATCATCGTTGTCACCTCGGCGTCCGTGAGGTGTTTTTGATAGTCGACCAGGGACGGGAATGCGGGCGGGTTCCCCTTGCGATCACCGCCGTGACACAGGGCGCACTGGCTGCCGTACACGGTCGCACCGAGGCTGCCGCCGGGCTTGTTGGCGGTGAGGGCGCCGGTCCAGGGCAGGTCGTTGGCGTTGACGTAGAGGACGCCGGTGCGCGTGTCCACCGCCGCACCGCCCCACTCCGCGCCGCCATCAAAGCCGGGGAAGACGACCGTCTGCTTGTCGAGGGCGAGCGGAATGAACTGGCCGTCGCTGAGGAAGCTGTGGAACTGCTCGACGGCCCAGGCGTGCGCCGCGGGTGCGGTGAGGCGCTGGCGTGCAAACGGCGCGGGCAGCTGGGGCAGAGGCTGGGTGGGCGAGGTCTTTTCCCCGGGCACGGCGGAAGCGGGGAAGGCGACCTCCTTGATGGGAAACAGCGGCTTTCCGGAGGTCCGGTCGAAGAGGTACAGGAAGCCCTGCTTGGTGGTCTGCGCAACAGCGTCTACCTGCTTGCCGCCTGAGCGCACCGTCACCAGCGACGGCGGGGAGGGGAAGTCACGATCCCAGACATCGTGGTGCACGCCCTGGAAGTCCCACAGGCGCTTGCCGGTGTTGGCGTCGAGGGCGAGCAGCGTGTCGGCGAAGTGATCGTCGCCGAGCCGATCGCCGCCGTAGAAGTCGTCCACGGCGGAGCCGGTCGGGACATAGACGATGCCGCGCCCGGTGTCGAGCGCCATGCCGGCCCAGTTGTTGGCCGCGCCGGTGTACTTCCAGGCATCTTTGGGCCAGCTGTCGTATCCTTCGTCGCCCGGATGCGGGATGGTGTGGAAGATCCAGCGGAGCTTGCCGGTGTGAACGTCGTAGCAACGGATATCTCCGTGCAGGGCCGGCTTGGTTTCGGGCGCGCGGAAGCCGACAATGATGGTGTCGTTGTAGATGACGCCCGGCGTGGTCATCGCGGCGAAGCTGTCGTTCACGCGGACGTTCGGGTCGTCGAGATCTTTGCGCAGATCGATGCGACCACCCTCGCCGAAGGTCTCGATGGGTCGGCCGGTGGCCGGGTCGAGCGCATAGAGGTAGCTCAGAAGACCGGCGAACAGGATAGGATGGGCTCCGTCGGTCCAGTAGCTGAAGCCGCGCGCGGGCTGCAGCCCGGGTGTGCCGGGGTCGAAGGTCCAGAGCTTGCTGCCGGTCGCGGCGTCGAGCGCGAACACCTTCTGGGTCGGCGTCAATCCGTACAGCATACGGCCGATGACCAGCGGATTTGTCTGCACTCCGCCGGGCTCTCCCGTGTCGAAGGTCCAGGCTGGTTTGAGCAGCCGCACGTTGCTGCGATTGATCTGGGTCAGAGGGGAGAACCGGTCATCGGCCGACCCGCCGCCGTAGGCCGGCCAGTCGAGCTGACCGTTTGGACCGGAAGCGCTGGGGGCCTGCGCTGCAGCCGCGCTGATCGGCGTGTGCCGGCCCAAAGCAGCAAGGACAATGAGAAGGACACCGGATACGACGGCCGACAACGTACGCCAAGGAACGCTCAAGCTCATATCACCGATCGCGACCTCCAAAAACATAGACTATCGGGGGCTGCTCGCGACAGCGGAAAACGGCGGGCTCGGGAAAACAAAGGCACCGGGGAAGAGCGCGGCGGATTCGCTCCACGAAGGCGGACGCACAGGCTGGGCGGTGGCGCTGCACGACCTAAACTAGAGCCATGCCGATGTTCTGCGAGGTTGCGTTGCCGGTGCCGCTCGATCGCACCTTCACCTACGCCGTCGGGGAGGGAAGGCCCGTGCCTGCCGTGGGGGCGCGCGTGCTCGTTCCCTTCAGCGGCCAGCGGCTCTCGGGCGTTGTGGTGAGCGTGCATGATCGCGCGCCGGTGGAGTTCCAAGCCAAGCCGGTGCAGCAGGTGCTGGATGAGGAGCCACTGCTGGCGCACGATCTGATGCAGCTGGCAAGCTGGATCGGGGCGTACTACGTTGCGCCTCCCGGCGAAGTTCTGCGCGGCATGCTGCCGCTGACAGCGGAGGTGCGGCGGCAGCTGGTGTACCGCATCGCGGAGCAGGGACGGACGGTGCTTTACGAAGGCGCGGCCAAGGGGTCGTCGCGACGATCGCGGCTGCCGGTGGAGGAGCAGAATCGCGAGTACGCCGTGCTGAATTACCTGGAGGCCGGCCACGCGGCCAGGGCGAGTGCGCTGCGAACGGCCACCGGCGCCAACAAGGCCCTGCTGGACGCGATGGTGCGCAAACGGTGGCTGACGCGGGAGGCGATGGCGGAGGAGCGGGATGCGCGGCGGCTGGAGCGGTTCGTTTCGCTGCAGGAGGTTGCGACGGAGCAGGCGCCGGGCGATGGAGGTGTGCCGGCCGCGGCGACGCCGGTTGGCGGGGGTCCGAGGCTGCCGCGGCTGAATGAGAACCAGCTGGCGGCGATGGCGGAGCTCGACGCCGCGGGAGGGCGGCTGCCGCTGCGGGCACTGCGCCAGACGCTGACCGAGGCGGGGATTCCGGGGTCGACGCTAACGACGCTGGCCCGGCGCGGTCTGCTGCGGATGGAGGCGGTGGAGCGGAGCGTCGACCTGGGAGGCATCGAGTCTGCCCAGCGCTCGCAGGAGCATGTGTTGAATGCGGCGCAGCTGCACGCGGTGGGGATTCTGCGCGGCGCGATCCAGCAGCAAAGCTTTGCTCCTTACCTGCTTTATGGAGTCACGGGATCAGGTAAGACAGCGGTTTACCTGGCGGCGATGCGGGCGGTTCTGGATGCGGGACGCGGAGCGATCCTGCTGGTGCCGGCGATTGGTCTGACGCCGGCGATGGGGGGGCAGGTGATGACGGCATTCGGTGGC
>CAXUCK010000123.1:4321-6523 GCA_964249375.1 uncultured Acidobacteriaceae bacterium | reverse complement strand
CTGTGGGGGCGGGGGCTCATGCGGTGCACGAGCATCTGGAGAGGCGCTCCCTGACGGAGCGGACCGCGCTGTTGGCGGCGATGCTGTTGGCGGATGCGGGCTAGGACCAAGCAGGAAGGGCATGGCTGAAGCCATGCCCTCCGTTCGAAAATCTGCTTAGGCTACCTAGAAGGGGATGTCGTCGTCGGTGATGCCCTGGTCGCCGTAGTCGGGGGTGCTGGCGGGCTGGCGATCGTAGGTGGCGGTGTTCGACGGTTTGCTGTAGCCGGAGGATTGCGACTGGGCGTAGCCGCCGCTGCCGGAGGACGCGCCCTCACCCCGGCCGCCGAGCAGCTGGAGGTCATTGACGAGGATTTCGGTCTTGTACTTCTTCTGGCCGGATTCTTTGTCGTCCCAGGACCGGGTCTGGATCTTGCCTTCGACGTAGATCTGCGAGCCTTTTTTGACGTAGTCGCGGACGATTTCGGCCGTGCGCTGGAAGGCGACCAGGTTGTGCCACTCGGTTTTGTCGGTCCATTGGCCGTCCTGGCCCTTGGAGCGATCGGTGGTGGCGAGGGCGAAGGTCGCGATCTGCATCCCGCCCTGGGTGGCGCGGATTTCCGGATCTTTGCCGACGTTGCCGACGAGGATGACTTTGTTGACGCCTCTTGCCATGATGGATCACTTTCCGGGGTGAAGATTTCTAGAGGTTGAGGATAGCAGAGCGAGGGTGCCTGCCCCTCTCCGGCCTGCGCTCTGGACAACGGCCCCGGCTAGTCCAGGTCGAAGTCGCGAAGGGGCTTTTCGGTGAGGGGCGACTCCTTGGCCTTTTTGACGGCTTCGGCGAACTTCTTGGCGAGGACGTCGTCCTTGTTCTTTTGCGCGGCGACGCTTTGGGCAAAGATCGAATCGCGGCGGGCGTCCTGCTCGCGAAGGGCCTTGGCGGCTTCGGTGAAGTCTTCAAACGTCTTTTTGCGCGGCGCGGGGGTGTGCGCGATGACCGCACGCGTGACGGGATCGACGGTGAGCATGCCTCCGCAGTCGGGGCACAGGATTTCAAATGGTTGGTCACTCAGGCCCATGGGGGTTCTCCTCCAACACTGATTTTAGCTGGCCGGGCAGGGGAGGCTACAGGCGGACGACGATGTGGCCCGGACAGCGGTTGGCGGCTTCGGAGACGAGGCGGTCGATGAGGGACTCGCCGTAGCGGGCGACAAACTGGATGCCGGACGCGACACGCTCCTGGGGGTGGCCAGTCGGGAACAGGTGGGTGGTGATGGCCTCCGCGTGGCGCCGGAGGGAGGTTTCTTTTTCGAGCTCGAAGCGAGCGGCCATCTGGCGGAGGCGATTCATCTGATACCGCATTTTGGAGGCGGAGACGGTGGCGGAGCGGCCGAGACTCTCGTCAACCGAGGACAGGTACTCGGTGAGGGCGGTCAGCTCGCGGTCGAGCTGGTTGCCGGCGGCGGCGAGCTTGCGTTTCCCTTCGATGGGCATGGCGCGGGCGCCGAGGCGGAGGGCGAGCTGCTCCGGTGTGGTGAGGACGTCCGGAAGGGTGAGCTCGTGGCGGGAGAGGACAGTGGCGATTGCGGGTTCGAGCAGGGTGGCGGAAAGGCGCGGGAGGACCGGTGTGATGCGGCCGAGGATCGACTTGTAAAGGACGGCAGACTGGGCGAAGTAGGCGATTTCGGCCGGGCCGCCGATGTACGCGGCAGTGGGAAGGAGGGTGTCCTGGAAGACGGGACGGAGGAGGGCATTGGGGCTGAGGCGCTCGGGGGTCTGCTCAAGGATTTCGAGGAGATCGGGAGTGCTGTAGGTTTGGCGGCCGGCTTTCCAGGCGCCCTCAGGCGTCCGGCGGAGTGCCTGGCGGTCGGGATGGCCGTCGACCTCCGAGATGAGGAACAGAAGGCTCATGTCGGGGGCGACTTTGACCTGCGCATGGAAGCCGCCGGCTTCGAGTTCGCGGGATCGGGCGAGCAGAGCGTCTTCGAGCTCAGGGGCGCGCTCAATGGCGGCGCGATAGGTGGCGGCACCGAGGCGGTGGAAGTCGCGCGTGCTGGCGTCGAGCACGATGAGTCCGTGCGCCGCGAAGAGGCGGGCGATCAGCCGGGCAAAGGCGCGGCCCAGGGTTTGACCGGGGGCGTAGAGCTCGCGGAGCAGATCGGCTTCGGGGGCGAAGTCAAGCAGCTCCGACAGCTGGTCAAGAACGGGGGCGATCTCCTT
>CAXUCK010000123.1:0-4311 GCA_964249375.1 uncultured Acidobacteriaceae bacterium | reverse complement strand
GGCGATCTCCGGGGGAAGCACGACCGTACCGACGGGCTGGGCGGTTGGCTGCGCGCCAAGGCCGGTGTGCAGCGTCTCGGTGGTGGATTTCTGGAGGAATATTGCCTGATCAACTTCAGGTAGGTCGTGATCTTCGGTCGCGAGCCAGAACAAAGGCACGTGTGGGACCCCGGTAGAGCGGGTGGCTTCGCTGGCGCGGGCGACTGCCGTGGCCGCCTTCAGCAGCGTGAGCAGCGGGCCGCCAAACAGACCGACCTGCTGGCCCGTGACGACCGCGCGAGCTCCCTGGCGGAGGAGTTCGATGTTGGCAAGGGCGGAGGCGGAGGCGTCAAAGCCGCGGGACTGCGCTGCGAGGGCGTCGGCCAGCGTGGCGGTGTCGACAGGGGCAGGAACTGGGGAGCGTAGCCAGTGACTGCCGGTGGGGATCGCGCCGTACCAGGTGTGAATGGCTGATGGGGAGGAGCTGGGGTCCTGCACAGTTTCGAGGTCCAGGAACTCCTGATAAAGGCGGGTGGGATGCAGGAGCGAGATGGGGTAACACTCGGTGCTGGGCTGAGGGGGCACGCATCTCTCCTGGTACGGGAACGCTGCTGCATCGTGCAGTACATCCCGTCTGATGCGTGTGCAGGGGCTGCGATGCAGCATGATACGGTAGCGCTATGCCGGAACGGTCTCGCAGCACAGCGGATGCTCCCCCGAGGGCGAAGGAGCAATCAGGCGAACAGCAGAAGAGCGCCCGAGGCAAGGGGGCGATCGACGCCGAGCAGTATGCGGGGCCGCTTGTGCCGATTTCGGCGAAGACAGGCAAGCTGCTCGCGTCCCGGGAGTCGTACAAGGGGCACGTTTTCAGCATCTGGACGGATACGGTGCTGGAGCCGGGCGCGACGAGGCCCTATACGCGGGACGTGGTGCGGCACAACGGGTCGGTGGTGGTGCTGGCGCTCGATGATCGGGCGAACCCCGGAGATCCGGACGTCATGCTGATCCGGCAGTATCGGCATGCAGCGGGACAGTATCTGCTGGAACTGCCGGCAGGCCGGATCGACGGGGGGGAGAAGCCGTTGGCGGCCGCCAAGCGGGAGATGATCGAGGAGACGGGGTTTCGGGCAAAGCGGTGGACTCCACTGGTGCGGTATTTCGCCAGCCCGGGGTTTCTGGCGGAGTGGATGCAGATTTACCTTGCCGAGCAGCTGACCGAAGGTGCCGCGACGCCTGAGGAGGATGAGCGGATCGAGCTGGTCCGAACGCCGCTCTCGCGGGCTCTGGAGATGGTGGCCGAAGGAACCATTCACGACGGCAAGACGCTGATTGGGCTTGGGGTGCTTGACGCGCAACGGCGCAAGCGGCTCGGAAGCTGATCAGCGTCAGTCGTCCTGAGACACGACGCTCGTCGCATGGTCGGCGGTTGTCCCTATTGGAAAAAAGTCGCGGTTTGTTCGATGGTGTGGATTGACGCCAATTTCCGCAGGCCTTTGTACGGTCGCGAACATAGCGATCGGTGGTACATACATCAGAATCAGGTGTCAATCCCACTCTTGGGTGAGGCCTTCAGGTGCGTCCCCACTAATCGCAAGTGTTTGGAACGAAAGGAAAGAGATGGCACAGTATCGCGGCGTCGTGAAGTGGTTCAACAATGCGAAGGGTTACGGATTTCTCGGCCGGGACGGTGGTCCCGATGTGTTTGTACACTTCAGCTCCATTCAATTGGACGGCTATAAGAGCCTGAAGGAAGGGGATGAAGTGGAATTCGACGTCATCCAGGGGACAAAGGGACCGCAGGCGGATCAGGTGCTTCGGACCAAGGAGGCCCTCTAGCCTGTAGGAGGAAGCCCTCTCAGTCGGTAGGCTCGCGGAACCCTCCGGTGCGGGACGACAGTGGGCGTCTCAGGCATCCTCAATCTCACCCCGAGCAACACAAGATCGTAGCGGCCAGGTACGTCAGCTGGCCGCTCTTATTTTGCTATGGACAACATCACAATCGCACGTCTGCTCGACGAGACGGCGGCGCTGCTGGAGATCGACGGGCAGGACCCTTTCCGCGTGCGGAGCTATCGCCGGGCGGCGGAGGCGGTGGAGCAGCAGACGACGTCGCTGGCCTCGCTGACGGGGCCGGAGGCGGATCCGAAGGCGCTGCTGTCGATTCCGGGTATCGGCAAGGGCATGGCGCAGAATATTCGAGACCTGGTGGCGACCGGGACGATGCCACTGCGGACGGAGCTGCTGGAGCGCTATCGGCCGACGATGCTGGAGTTGCTGCGGCTGCCGGGCATGGGACCGAAGACGGTCGCGATGCTGTGGACGGCGCTCCAGGTGGGGGACATAGACGGGCTCGAGAAAGCGGCGCGAGCGGGGCAACTGCTGAAGCTGCCGCGGATGGGGCAGAAGTTCACAGACAAGTTGCTGAAGGGGATTGAAGATCACAAGCGGAACACGGGGCGGTTCCGGATCGACCAGGCTACCGGATTTGCGGAGCGGATTTCGGCGTTGATCGCGCAGTTTCCCGGGGTGGAGACAATTACGCCGGCGGGTTCCCTGCGGCGCGGCCGGGAGACGGTTGGAGATCTGGATCTGCTGGTAACTGGGCCAGCGTGCGAAGGCGAGGCTCTGCCGGCGGCGGTGGATCATGTCGCGGGGCTGCCGCTGATTGACAAGCTGCTGGCGAAGGGAGCGAATAAGGTTTCGTTTACGCTGCGCAACCAGTTGCAGGTGGATGTGCGGCTTCTGCCCCGGGCGAGCTACGGGGCGGCGCTGCAGTACTTCACGGGATCCAAGCACCACAACGTGACCCTGCGGCAGCGAGCGATCCGGCAGGGGCTGACGCTGAGCGAGTATGCGCTGGTGCGGGTGGAGGACGGCATTACGGTTGCGGCTGAGACCGAGGAGCAGATCTACAATGCGCTGGGGCTGGACTGGATCCCGCCGGAGCTGCGGGAGAACTGCGGAGAGATTGAGGCGGCGGCGAGTCATACGTTGCCAAAGCTGATAACCCGCGACGATATCCGGGGCGATCTGCACATGCACACGCACGAAACGGACGGGACGTGCTCGATCCGGGAAATGGCGGAGGCGGCGATGGCTCGGGGTCTGCGCTACATCGCCATCACCGACCACTCGAAGAACCTTTCGATGACGAACGGCATGGATGACCGCCGGGCGATGGAGCATGTGCGGCGAATCCGGCAGGTGGATCGCGAGTTGCGGGACGAGATCGGCGACCGGATCCGGATCTTTCCGGGGATTGAGGTCGACATCCTGGGCGATGGATCGCTCGACCTGGCGGACGAGACCCTCGCCGAGATGGACGTGGTGGTGGCGAGCGTTCACTCGCGGTTCGACATGCCGATGGCGGAGATGACGGCACGGGTTATCCGGGCAATGGAGAACCCGCACACGCGCATCCTGGGGCATGCGACGGGTCGGAAGCTGCTGCGGCGGGATGCGTATGCGATTGACATGGAGGCGGTGCTCAAGCGGGCGGCGGAGCTGGGCGTGGCGGTCGAGCATAATGCGTCGCCGGCGCGGGCGGACATCAACGACCTTTACCTCAAGCGAGCAAAGGAGCTCGGCTGCAGGATTGTGGTGGACACGGATGCGCACGCAACCGAGGAGCTGGACCAGATGCGGTGGGGGGTGACGCAGCTGCGGAGGGCATGGCTCGCGGCCGGCGATGTGCTGAATACAGAGCCTGATGCGGAGCGGTTTTTGACCCTGCTGCGGCCGAAACCGTGAACTTCCGCGACACGGATGAGGTGGCGGCGAAACGGGGTAGACTTGAGATGTGTCCCTGACAGCAACCAGTTCCGCGCACGGCCGGACAAGTGGAGCGGCCGCGAAGGCTCGCGTCACTGACGAGGTCGGGGCGCGGCCGTCGCTGGTGGCCGACTACGTTGCGCTGCTGAAGCTGCGGGTGTCGACCATGTCAATCATTACCGCGGCAGCGGGATTTTACCTGGCTTCTCTGCGGTCGGGGATCAGTCCCTTTCAGGCGGGCATGGTGCAGGCCCTTGCTGGCATTGCCGCGGTGACGTGCGGGGCTTCGGTGCTGAACCAGGCGCTGGAGCGCCGGTCGGATGCCCACATGCGGCGGACGGCTGCGCGGCCGATGGCGTCCGGGAGGATCGGGCTGGCGCACGGTTTGCTGCTGGGGTTTGCCGCGGTCTTTCTGGGGACGCTCTTCCTGGCGTGGAGGACGAATCCCCTGACCGGGACGCTGACACTGCTGACCGCGACGGGGTATGTGGCGATCTACACGCCGCTGAAGCGGATGACGTCGCTGAACACCTTTATCGGTGCGTTTCCGGGGGCGCTGCC
>CAXUCK010000122.1:0-6592 GCA_964249375.1 uncultured Acidobacteriaceae bacterium | reverse complement strand
CATGCCGCGGGACGGACTGGCGACCATGTGCATGGTTTAAGTGTATGCCGGGGGTGGGGGTGGTTCAACGCGTTTCGGCCCAGTGGGCGTGGCGGCGTTTGGGTGGGGTGAAACGGCGGTCTGTTGGCGCGAGGGGGATCGGTGCGGAGTTAGATTGTCAAACGGTGGAACAGGGCTGCAACCGCTTTGTCATCTCCACCACGCGCACGGGCAGAGATTCATGGGGAAACTCCCGCACGGGTTGCCAGCCGGATCGGCCGTAGAAGCTGAGGGCGGTTGCATTGGAGGAGACCACCCGCAGGCGCGCGACCGGGAAACCCCGGCTTATGATTTCTTGCTCCGCGGCGGCCAGCAGGCGACGTCCCACGCCACGTCCTCGGTGGGCACGGCGGATCCAGAGGTCGTCGATCCCGTCGTTGGAGGTGAGTGCGACTCCCACGATCTCCTCGCCGCAAAGTGCGATCCACGCCTGCGACCAATCCTGGGGATCCAACCGCGGCGGCGTTTCTGCCCACAGGGCACCGTAGATCTCGTCCACAACGGCCCGGACCAGAGACTGAATCGCATCGTTCTCGCTGGGCTCCGGCCTGCGAAGAAGAAGGTGCGCGTCGCTCACGACGGATCGAGTGGCTGCGAGCTGGAGGTTGGTGCGGTAAGCTGGTCGGCCCGCAGGCCGGACCAGGTTTCGGAGACGACGATGGAATCGGCTGGGTTGCGGGGGTCGAAGCGGACCTGGATTGGCAGGTCGATGCGGATGTGGCGCAGGTGCTCGGCGAGCAGGTGCACCTCCTGCGCGCACTCATAGGTGACGCCGCCGATGCGGTACTGGTAGAGCAGGGTATGCGGGGTGTCGGCGGTGGGGTCGTCGGACCACTGTGTTTCGAGGATGGCGCCGTCGGTGATGCGTCCGACGGCGGAGAGAAACTCGCGGCGCTCCTGCTCGAGCTCTTCGGGGGTCGGCTCCACGTGGGTGCGCCGCCAGGCAAACCACGCAGCTGCCCCGGCGATCGACAGACCGACCAGGGCCAGGGTGCGCGGGGCCCGCAGTGCGGAGGCAAGACTGGATGTCGCCGGTGGGAGCAGCATCGCGTTGCTTTGAGGATAGATGATGCGGGGGCGTGGAGCAGCGAAAGTCGGACGGGAGGGGCGACTCACCGAAGCGCCAGGCCTGCCCGGGATAGCCGTATACTGGGAAATGCGCATGAAAAGACGAGAAAGGCTTGAGAGTGCAGGCGTAGGCGGACACCCGCTCGACCTGGGGGAGGGACGGCGGATCCGGTCGACGACGGTGATCTGCGTGCGTCGCGGAGATGCGGTGGTGATGGCCGCCGACGGACAGGTGTCGCTCGGCGGCACAGTGATGAAGCACTCCGCGCGCAAGATCCGGCGGCTGTACCAGGACAAGGTGCTGGCGGGCTTTGCCGGCTCGACGGCCGACGCTTTCAGCCTGTTTGCCCGCTTCGAAACGAAGCTCGAGCAGTATGCGGGCAATCTGGGGCGGTCCGCGGTGGAACTGGCCAAAGACTGGCGCACAGACAAGCTGCTGCGTCAGCTCGAAGCCCTGCTGATTGTGACCGACGCGAAACAGACCTTCGTGCTGAGCGGCAACGGCGACGTCATCGACCCGGACGAGGGGATCGCGACCATCGGCAGTGGCGGCAGCTACGCTCTGGCGGCGGCTCGCGCGCTTCTGGACAACACCGAAATGAGCGCGCGCGATGTCGCGGAAAAAAGCCTCCTGATCGCAGGACAGATCTGTTTGTACACGAACGACCGGATCACAATCGAAGAGTTGAAGGCGGAGTAAGGGCAGCCGTTCGCTATTAGCTTCTAGCTTTTAGCGAACGGCTGGAAGCTGAAAGCTAGGAGCTAAAAAGAGATGGCGATTTACCTGCCGGGAACGGCTGAGGATCAGGCGTTGGCGATCGATGAGATGACGCCGCGCGAAATTGTTTCGGAGCTGGACAAGTATGTGGTCGGACAGCAGGCGGCGAAACGGGCCGTCGCGATTGCCTTGCGCAACCGCATGCGCCGGCAAAAGCTGCCGCCGGAGCTGGCCGAAGAGATCATGCCGAAGAACATCATCATGATCGGCGCGACCGGCGTCGGCAAGACGGAGATTGCGCGGCGTCTGGCGAAGCTGACCAACTCGCCATTCCTGAAGGTGGAGGCCTCGAAGTTCACCGAGGTCGGCTACGTGGGGCGCGATGTCGAGTCGATCGTGCGCGATCTGGTCGAGATCGGCATCGACATGGTGCGCGAAGAAAAGCTGGAAGAGGTGGAAGACAAGGCGGAGCTGGCGGCCGAGGAGCGGCTGCTGGATCTGCTGCTGCCGCCCCCGGTGGTCACCGCCGCGGAAGCCGTCGCCAACGCGGCGCCTGGCGGCGCGGACCGGGTGAGCAACACCGACCGGATGACCGCCGCCACGGGCGTGAAGCTGGTGAGCCCGGAAGACGTGCGCGAAAACAAGGTGGTCGAGCTGCCGGTGGAGGTGGAAGACGAGCCGGGCCAGCACGACGGATCGCGTTCCCGGCGGGAAGCAACGGCCGCCGCCAACGCGGTCGCCGGCAATGACAGCTACCAGCGATCGCGCGAAAAGATGCGGCAACAGTTCCGTGAGGGCAAGCTGGATGAGCGCATGGTCGAGCTCGACGTGCGCGACCGCAACCAGGCCAGCTTTGAAGTCATCACGAACGGCTCCGAAGAGATGGAGTCGAACTTCAAGGAGATGCTGCCGGCGATCTTTGGCCAGCGCTCCAAACGGCGCAAGATGAAGGTTGCGGACGCCTTTGAGTACATGGTGTCGGAAGAGGAGTCGCGCCTGATCGACATGGACCAGGTCACGCGGCTCGCGGTGGAGCGCGTCGAAGACTCGGGCATGGTCTTTCTCGACGAAATCGACAAGATTGCCGGGCGCGAGGGCGGCCATGGTCCCGACGTCAGCCGTGAGGGTGTGCAACGCGACATCCTGCCCATCGTCGAAGGCACCACCGTCAACACGAAATACGGCATGGTCTCGACCGACCACATCCTGTTCATCGCGGCCGGCGCCTTTCACGTCTCTAAGCCGAGCGACCTCATCCCGGAGCTGCAGGGGCGCTTCCCCATCCGCGTCGAACTGCAGCCGCTCACGGTCAACGACTTCGTTCGCATCCTCACCGAGCCCAAGAGCTCGCTGGTCAAGCAGTCGACCGCCATGCTCGAGACCGAGGGGCTCAAGCTCGAGTTCACGCCTGAGGCCATCCAGGAGATGGCGCAGTTTGCCTTCCGGGTCAACGAAACGACCGAGAATATCGGCGCGCGCCGTCTGCACACCATTCTGGAGCGCGTTCTGGACGAGATCTCGTTCCAGGCGCCGGACCTCTCAAAAGCAGCCCGTGGCGAGGCGACCCAGGAGGGCGTGGTGGCCGAGATTGGCGCTTCCGCGTCTCTGGGCGAACCCATGCCCCCATCGCCGCCCTTGCCGGTGATCGAACGGCAGACCGCCAACGGCGTCGAAAAGGTGATCGTTGTCGATCCGGAGTACGTCCGGCAGCAGGTGGCCGGCATCGTCAAGGATCAGGACCTCAGCCGGTACATCCTGTAAGCGACGCGAGTCCGGGGTGCTCTGGCGTACGGAGGGGAGCTGCTCCCGCGTCAGGCCTCGATCAGCGGCAACTGCGTCTCCGCTGGCGGAATCGTGGGCGGCAGCAGCCGGCGCCGGAGCGAAAGCGCGGGCAGCTCAACCAGGTAGCGCGAGAGGAGCGACACGGCGGTCGTCGCGATAAAGGTGATCGCGAGCCGCACCAGGTACTGCCGGGTGTCGCCCGGCAGGGTGGGCCCGTGCCATCGGTCATACAGCACCAGAATGTAAACGTGCGTCATGTAGAACGCGTAGCTGATGAGGCCGAAGAAACCCAGAAACCGCGTACGCAGGATGCGCTGGGGGCCAGGCTGGCCGTGGTGGGCGATGAGGAGTCCGAAAAAGCCCGTGTAGGCGACCACCATGCCGGTAAACTCCAGCGCGCGCGGAATGTACTGTGGCCGCAGAACCGAGGTCAGCATCTGGGCCAGAACGGCGATGGCCGCGCCTGCCGTCAGCGTGCCGGTGAAGCCCCAGTTCTCACGGCGGCGCAGCGCGGGCGTGGGGACGCGCTGGTGGAAGTAGCAGGCGAGCCACGCGCCGATCGCCAGGCCGTCGACACGGAAAAACGTGAGGTTGAAGTCGTTATGGCCGGCCAGCGCAATCGCCATCCGCAGGCCGGCCGAGACCAGCGCAATGCCCAGCGAAAGCCGGCGCAGCTGCGTCACCGACCGGTGATGGATCACCGTAGGCCACAGCAGGTAAAACTGCTCCTCGATGGCCAGCGTCCAGAACGGGCCGTCGATCGGGATATGGAAGAAGCCGTTGAAGTTGGCCATGAAAAATGTGGCCAGCAGAACGTAGCCGCCGGAGTGGGGCACGAAGAAAAGAACAACCACGAGACAAATGCAGTAGAGCGGCAGAATGCGCAGAACGCGACGCCAGTAGAAGTTCCGGAAGTAGTGCGGGCTGCCGCGCCGGCCAAGCAGGATCGTGGTAATGAGGTACCCGGAAAGAACGAAAAAGATATCAACCCAGGTGTTGAACCCACGGGCAATGGCATTGATGGAGTTGATCGCGGAACCCCAGTGCGGGTCTGGTGCGAAGAAGCCCAGGCAGTGCGCGAAGAAGACGATCAACGCCGCCAGACCGCGTATGCCGTTGAGTTCGCGAACCGCATGGAGGCGGGCACCCGCCGCGGGGTTGAGAACGATCGCTTCGACAGGAGGAGCGGACATGCGGGGCAAGGTGTCGGGGGAAAAGACAGGTTGCGGGCCGACTCCTTCCCCGAACCTTGAAGCTCACTTGTGGCGTGAGGGTGGCGGGATGGCCTTCCGGCGAAAGGACGGCTGAGACGGGACGGGAGTCACCCGCTCCCCGCCTCGGCCGTCGTGTGGGCTACTTGGCGGCCATGGCGGGAGCCTGACCGGCTCCAACCTCGGCGACGCGCTTCGCGAGCATCTGCTCCAGATCTTCGAGCGCCTTCGAGAAGCCCTCGATGCCTTCCTTCAGCTTGTCGTGGGCCATCCGGTCCTCGGCGTGCATCTTTTCAAAGGTGGCCTGGTCCATCGGAATCTTCTGGATGTCCATCGACTGGCTCTTGGCGGGATCAAGTTTGCGCTCGAGTGGTTCCTCGGTGGTGTTCAACTGGTCGAGCAGCTTGGGGGCGATCGTCAGCAGGTCGCAGCCGGCCAGCTCGACGATTTCGCCGAGGTTGCGGAACGAAGCCCCCATCACCTGGGTCTTGTAGCCGAACTTCTTGTAGTAGTTGTAGATCGTCGTCACCGACTGCACGCCCGGGTCGTCCGCCCCCTGGTAGTCCTTGCCGGTGTCCTTCTTGTACCAGTCCAGGATGCGGCCCACGAACGGCGAAATCAGGGTGACCTTCGCCTCGGCGCAGGCAATCGCCTGGTGCAGACCGAAAAGCAGCGTCAGGTTGCAGTGAATACCCTCTTTTTCCAGGATCTCGGCGGCCTTGATGCCTTCCCAGGTCGAAGCGATCTTGATCAGCACACGGTCGCGCGAGATCCCTGCCTGGTCATACTGGCTGATGACGTCGCGGGCCTGCTCGAGGGTCTTCTCGCGGTCGAACGACATGCGGGCGTCCACCTCGGTCGAGACGCGGCCGGGAACAATGTCGAGGATCTTGCGGCCGAATGCGACGGCGAGCGTCTTGAAGGCCTGTGCCGCCACTTCCTTGTCGGTGGCGTGGTCGCCGGCTTCCTTGCGGGCGTTCTTCAACACGTCGTCCACCACGTCCTTGTACTCGGGCATGCCCGCGGCCTGCTGCAGCAGCGAAGGATTGGTGGTGGCGTCCTGCGGCCGGAACTGCTTAATGGCGTTGAAGTCTCCGGTGTCGGAGACGACGGTGGTCATGCCGCGGAGTTGTTCAAGTAGGGATGCCATGGGAAGACTCCTTCAAAGGCTGTGCATGATGGTACCAAAAGGGGGTCGCGGAAGGCGCGATTTGGACGGCGTTGCAAGCGCACCTGCGATCATAGTCCCGAAACAGCGCCGGAGGCGAAATCGTTGCGCGGGTCCCGCGCCCCTTCGCTTCACTTTTATGGATGCGATTGCCCCGCGAATGGGCTATGCGGCTACGGGCTGGCGGCGGTCTCTTCGACGGGCGTGCTGGGCGCGCTTTGGTTGCCGGCAGTGTCTTCCGCCACAACGCGGTACAGGTAGCGGTGCCCGGGGAGGTCCGTGGTGTCCGTAAATGCCGGCGCGGAAAGCAGGTTGGGCGTCAGCCGCACCCATGCGGGGTTGGCGGAGGCGGGCGTCTGGCCGGCAGAAAGCTCGGCGCGCTCCACGAAGTAGCCGGCCAGGTCGGGTTCCGGGTTGGGGTCCCACGAGAGGGCAAGTGCGGGGGCGGCCGCCCCGGCCATCCCCGGAACCGACGCCAGGCCGGTCGGCGCCGCCGGCGGAAAGACGTCGTGGACGCGCACCGTGACCGCGGCCGAGGGGGCGCTGAGCATCACCACGGCGTGGCCGTCGAGCACCAGCGCGCGCCTGCGCTGGGCGCTGTAGCGG
>CAXUCK010000121.1:0-6620 GCA_964249375.1 uncultured Acidobacteriaceae bacterium | reverse complement strand
CTACCGGGTCGTGTCGGGTCCGTTCGACGCTCCGGTCCAGCGAGTGCAGGTGAACTTCCTAAAGGCCGGCAAGGAAGACGGGGCGGAGATCGAGTTGATTGCGCCTTTGGGCGAGGACTCCCCGGTGGCGAAGTTGCTCGGGAAGGGCAGCGCGAGTGCCTACCACCTGTGCTTCGAGACGACTGAGATGGAAGGCGCACTGGCGCACGCGCGGAGCCTCGGATGCGTGGTTGTGAGTGAACCGGTCCCAGCCGTGGCGTTTGCTGGACGCCGGATCGCATGGCTTTATACGCCGACGCGCCAGTTGTTTGAGTTGGTGGAAGCGGAGACGGCGAAAGGGCGAGAGGAGGTGGCTTAAAACGAGGTGCAGAGGGGCCTGGAGGAGATGAGAGTCGGCCGGTGAACATGTGAGCAGCGTCAGGCTGCGAGGCGCACAAGTCACTTCGCGGACAGGGACGACGGGACGCTAAACCGTTGCGATCCGCAAGGCGTAGGCAAACGGATTTAGGCGCTCCGGCGGCAGTTTCACCACTAGCGCGTCCGGCGTCTGTTCGAACTTGAGCGGTCGCGAAGCGCCGATCAGATCCACCCGGGTTACCGGTCGTGGAAGCGCGTGCTGACCACCACGGCGCAGCGTTTTGATGCGAACCACGCTGTCAGCCGGCCAGGCCAACACGAATGCGTACAGCAGCCCGGCTCGCGTGGTGAAGCGTATGTCTTCTGCCGTGTGCGGCCGTACTTTCTCGCTGAAGTTCTGCTCGATCGGCTCGGGCGGCCCTTCTCCGTAGACGGTGTACGGGCGGGTGCCGAAGACGGCTTCCCCGTGCTGTGGCAGCCAGCTTGCCATGGCTTTCAGGAAGGCGACCTCATCGGAGTCGATGGTGCCGTCGCCTCGCACTGGGATGGACAACAGGAGGTTTCCATTTTTGCTGATCACGTCGATGAGTAGTGGGATGACGACTTCGGGGGTTTTGTATTGGTGTTGCTCGAACAGGGAGCGCTTGTAGTGCCAGTCGCCGATGCAGGTATCGGTCTGCCACGGCAAGTCGAGGATTTCCGTCGACCGGCTCCGCTCGATGTCGAGGGTGAAAGCGGTCCGGTGTTCCGGTTTCGGGTGCTTGGCAAAGATCACCTGCTCGACACGGCCATGCCGCGCGACCGAGCTGTTGTAGAAGTGCGCCGTTGCCTCGAGGCCCGCCTGGCCGAGTGGCAACTCATCGTCGTCGAAGTAGACGAGGTCCGGCTGGTACGTGTCCATCAGTTCTTTGCACCGCAGCAGCCACGTCCGGACGAATTCAGGGTTGTTCGCGGGGGACGCCTCATTCCACATTCCATCGCGGCTCCCATGCCAGGCCCGCTGTGCTTCCACGGTGTTGATCCCATCGGGAATGACCAGGTTTCGTCCCGTGTAGAGTTCCTGCGGGTCCAGTCCGTCCCACCACTGCCCGCGGCCCGCCTCGCGTGTAAGGGTGTACGCGTCATAGCGCACGTTCGCTTTCGGTCCGATCGCGTCGTAGCCGTATGCGGTCTGGAACCAGTGCCAGGAGTGGGAGGAGTGATTCGACACGCCGAAGCGCAGACCATGCGATCGTGCGGACTCCGCCCAGGCGGCGATCAGGTCGCGCTTTGGGCCGATCCGGGTCGCGTTCCAGGCGTGGTGTGTGGAGGCCCAGTTGTCGAAGTTGTCGTGATGCACGGCAAGCGCGAAAAAGTATTTTGCACCAGCGGCTTTGTAGAGGGACATCAGTTCATCAGGCTGCCAGCGCTCCGCCTTCCACAGGTGATCGATTTCTTTGAAGCCGAAGGTCGAGGGGTGCCCGTAGGTTTTTACGTGGAACTCGTACACGGGATTGCCTTGCATATACATCCGCCGGGCGTACCAGTCGCCCTGCTCGGGCACGCACTGCGCGCTCCAGTGCGCCCAGATGCCGAACTTGGCATCGCGAAACCACTCCGGCGTTCGATAAGCAGCCAGCGACTCCCATGTGGGCTGAAACGGCCCCGCCAGATCGGCCGACTGCGCTGCTCCAAGCAGGTCCGCGATGCCCCGAGTGGAAAGCGCTCCCGCGCCTGCCAGAGCTGCCGAACCACGAAGAATCCCACGCCGCGTCACCTGTTTTGCCATGCGCAACATACTCGCATGCTTCGAAACACTCGCCAAGGTTGCTGGGGCGGTGGCTGCTGCTTGCGAATTGGAAATGCAGTCCAAAGGCGACGTTCATACTCCGAAGCAATCGCTGTCATCCGACGAGCGGTTGGAATGGAGGCGGACCCTCGATCGACGGGCTGCGGCGTGGCTCTTCAGAGAACCTCATAAGATGGAGTAGAGAGCGAGCTTTTCCCTAGATTGTCGAACTGAGGCTGGGTTTCGGGCGGGCCGTCCAGCGTTTGAGGTTGGACCTGAGACTTCAGGCGGCGATCTTAGGGTTAGTTTTTGAGACAAGGGTTCCCGCAGCCGAGACAAGGATCATTTATGCCGCTTTACGAATACGAATGTCAGCAGTGTCATCGTCATACAGAAAAACGCCAGAAGTTCTCCGACCCCGAGATCACGGACTGCCCCCATTGCGGCGGAAAGTTGCAGCGTGTTTTAACCGCTCCGGCGATCGCCTTCAAGGGAGGCGGCTGGTATGCGGACGGGTATGGGAACGCCAAGCCGAAATCTTCCGGGGACAATTCTGGCAAAGGGGAGGGTTCCAGCGGAAAGAGCGAGAGCTCTGAAAGCGCACCGGCTGCTGCTTCAGACGCCGGCAGCAAATCTTCCACAAGCTCGGACGCATCTTCCAAGCCAGCGCCGGCTTCTGCGCCCGCGGCGACACCTTCCTCCACGACTCCGAAGAGCTGAGATCTGATCACGGATCTTTCGCCCGAGGCGATTTGTGGAGCAGCTGATTGGACGGCCCGGACCGGCTACTTCTTCCGGTCATTCGGGTTTGGCGGAACCTTTTTTCCGGCCCGGCGCGCCTCACTGAGAGCGATGGCGATGGCCTGCTTTGGGTTGGTAACCGTCTTTCCGTCCTTGCCGCTTTTCAGCTTGCCTTGATGCATTTCGTGCATTTCGCGCTCGACCGTCTCGCTGGCTTCGGGTGAATACTTGCGGTCAGGGCGGGCTTTGCTGGAGGCGCTTTTGACTGCGCCGGATTTCCCTGCCGACTTCTTCGGGGAAGCCTTTTTCGCTGGAGCCTTCTTTGCTGGCGTTTTCTTTGCTGGTGCCGCTTTCGTGGCAGCGGTTTTCCTGGCGGCCGACTTCTTTGCTGGGCTTTTCTGGGCTGTTGCTTTCGGGGTCACGGAGCTCTTTTTCGTCGTCATAGCAGGTTTCCTCCGCTCTAGTCAGAGGCTCGGAGCCTTGCTTTCGTTGCACCAGAAAAGGTGCAGCGCCCACAGAGGAGGTCGCCTGCCACTTTACGTCTTTCGACGGCGCCGCTCCAGCAGAACAACGAGCATGATGGCCATCACCGCGCCCAGCAGCTCAAGCGCGACAACCACGTGAAGCCGGGTTCCGGGCATGCGGTGCAGCTTTCCGCTCCTCCAGGCGTCGTGCGACCGTTCGAGATCGTCGGCAAGTCCGGGAATCGTGATCGCGGCGTAGGCTTCGGTCGGCAGCGACCCGAAAACCCGTTCCGGCTGCGGCGAAGCGCCTGCGCGATCTTTGGGAATGGCTTGCATTAGGCGGTTGATTTCGGCATCGCGTTCGTCGTCGAACAGCGAGGCGTCAGCCGTATTTGGAAAGAGCGTCGTCTTCCCGGTCATCTTCTTTTCGACGGCAGCGACGCCATCCTGGCAGACACCGAGGGCGTAATACCCGCCGAACGGCAGCGCCGGACGGGCGATGTGCTGGTGCACGTACGCGACGACCATGCGACCGACCAGCCGCGTCACCTCGCGCGCGTCGCCGTCACCGTACTCGTGCGCGTGCCGGCCCAGCACCCACGGCTGGTTCCGTTCGTCCATGGTGCGGAACTCTGCCTTGCCGTCGATGCCGAAGTACCACGCGACGTCGGCGTTGACCTTTGGTCCGCGGATGAACCACTCGTACTCGGCATGAATGACGGGGACCAGCAACGGCCGGCTGGTGCCGGGAACGCGAATCTGGGTGTTGACCCAGAAGGGCATCATCACGTCCTCGGCCTGCGCGGAGCCGGACGGCGTGTAGTGGAAGTGGCCGAAGTTGGCGAAGTAGCGCGCGTCGGCGACGGTGACCGTGTGCCCGGTGGCGACGAGCGCGTCAATCAGGGATTCCGGCGTGGTCGCGACCAGGCCGCCGACCTTTGCCAAGACGGGCACGGCTTCGGTTGCGCCTTCGACCGCGATGCCGTTGAGGCTCATGCGATTGAGCAGCTGCGCCAGGCGATCGCTTTCCGCGTGCATGGGCGCGATTGCGGGATCCGGTCCGTCACCCCGCACCACGCCGTAGCCCATCGGGTTCACGAGGCCATCGGTGACAAAGCCCGGCAGCTTCGAGGGCTGGTTGAGGTCCACCGTTTGTTCTCTCGCCAGGGACAGCGTGCCCAGGTCGATGTAGCCGCTGATTTCTTTGGCCGAAGCACGTCGCGGGGCGCCGTCTGAGACGCCGGTTGCGCCTGGCCCGCTGGCCAGCCCCGCGGCGATCTGATCCTTGCCGGCGAGGTGCCCGGCTACGCGGACGGTGGGATTGATCTCGCGCATGGTCCAGCCGGGAAAGCGATCGAGCCCCTGCCAGTCCTTACCCAGGATGAGCTCGCGCATGCGATGGACGAGTTTGGGCGTAAGTAAAGCGGGGCCGTTTTTTCCGCCCTTTCCGCCCTCGAGCTGCTTCAGCATGGCGTCGGTGAAGCCGGGCTGCGCCGACAAATGCCGCATCATGGCCGAAAGCAGAAGGGTGTTTGGCGGCATGGGACCTTCCGGCGCAACATACCGTGGACGCGGATCGCACCCCGTCAGCGCTCCCAACAGGATAGCTCCGGCCAGCGGCATCCGGAATGCCCAACTCCAGCGTTGTTTTCGCTTCATCGCATGCCGCTCCTTGGTTCTCTTATCGGCAGCAGCACCAAAAACTTTAGCGCTTTTTGCGAAAAAGTTTACAGCGGACCAAGCGCGTCCAGCTTTTTTGTCACGAGTTCGTTCAGCAGCGCCGGATTTGCCTGTCCCTTCGACAAACGCATGACCTGCCCTACGAAGAAGGCCGCGACTGTTTTCTTGCCGCCGCGATATTGGTCCACCTGCTTCGTATTGGCGACGATGACTTCATCGATCATCGCCTCAATGGCGCCGGTGTCCGAGATCTGCTGCGGCTTTTCGCGCCCGTACACCGCGGCGAAATCCTCGCCGTTCGCGAAGCACGTATCCAGCAGGCCTTTGAGCTGCTTGGACGAGAGCTCGCCCGACTCCAGCAGATCGGCCGCCATGACGATGCCGGCCAGCGTGACGGGCGAGTTTTCCATTTCGAGCCCCCCGGCCCGCAGGCGAGGAGTGAGCTCGCTGGTGAGCAGGGCCACCACGCGGCGTGGCGACTTCGCGACCCCCGCTGCGGTTTCGAAGCGGTCGGCGAAGGCGCGCGTCGCGGTCAGCGTGGCTGCGTCCTGGGCGGCGATGCCGTACTGATCGACCATGCGCGCCCGCCGCGCTTCTGGAAGCTCCGGAAGGTCGGCCAGGATGTTCCGCTGCCAGTCCGCGCCGACGACCAACTCCGGCAGGTCCGGCTCGGGAAAGTAGCGGTAATCGTGGGCCTGCTCCTTGGAGCGCATGGAGAAGGTGCGGCCCTCGGCGTTGTTCCACAGGCGCGACTCCTGCACGACGCGGCCACCCTCTTCGAGAACGCCGATCTGCCGCTCGATCTCGTACTCGAGCGCGGCGCGGATGTAGCGGAAAGAGTTGACGTTTTTGACCTCGGCCTTGGTGCCAAAGCGGTCCGCGCCGCGCAGCATGACGCTGACATTGGCATCGCAGCGCAGGGATCCCTCTTCCATGTTGCAGTCGCTGACGCCGGTGTAGAGCAGGATTTCCTTGAGGCGCGTGAGGTACTCGAAGGCCTCATCGGGCGTGCGGAGGTCCGGCTCCGAGACGATTTCGATCAGCGGCGTGCCGCAGCGGTTGAGGTCGATGTAGGTGCGGCTGGCGGAATCGGCGAAGCCATCATGGAGGCTTTTGCCGGCGTCCTCTTCCAGGTGCAGACGGGTGATGCCGATGCGCTTCGGCTGGCCCGCGGCGTCGGGAACGACGATGGCGCCGTGCTCCGCGATGGGCTTGTCGAACTGCGAGATCTGGTAGCCCTTGGGGGAATCGGGGTAGAAGTAGTTTTTCCGCGAGAAGACGCTCCGCTCGCGGATTTCGCAGCCGATCGCCTTTGCGGCCAGCACAGCGAACTCGACGGCCCGGCGGTTGAGCACCGGCAACGCTCCGGGCAGCCCCAGGCAGGTTGGGCAGACGTGGGTGTTGGGCTCGCCACCGTACTCGTTCCGGCAGCCGCAGAAGGCCTTTGAGGCCGTCATCAGCTGCACATGCACCTCCAGGCCGATGACGGGCTGGTACTTGGCGAGGACGTCGGGAGAGAGTGCGGTCGCGGTCGGCATGATCAACCTCCATTTTAGCGAGCGGCATGGCTGGGTTCGGAGTGCGTTCGTGTGCCGGCCTTTATTCCGGGA
>CAXUCK010000120.1:0-6673 GCA_964249375.1 uncultured Acidobacteriaceae bacterium | reverse complement strand
CTCGCGCCGCATCCGAGTAAGCCAGTGGTAATCCGCCACGTCATCTCATGACTGGCGTCAGTCCACGAGTCCATCCACCGCAAGGAAGCCGGAGAGCGCGAATACCATGCCAGACCAGAACCCATCCACCACCGCAAAGGTCGTGCGCTTTCACCGGCTCGGCAATGCCGACGTCCTTCAGATCGAGGATCTTCCATTGCCTGCGCCCGGCCCTGGCGAGGTCCGCCTGCGGGTTCGCGCGATCGGCCTGAATCGCGCCGAGGTTGTCTTCCGCAAGGGTCAGTATTTGGTGCAGCCTACGCTGCCCTCAAAGATCGGCTACGAGGCTTCCGGCATCGTCGAGGCGATCGGTCCTGGTGTCTCGCCGGATCTGGTCGGGAAAATCCGCTCCACTGTGCCCGCCTTCGACCTGGGCAAGTACGGCGTCTATGGTGAGGTGGCGATCGTTCCCGCCGACGTACTCGCCGCCTTTCCTGAGAACCTCAACTTTCAGCAGGGTGCCAGCATCTGGATGCAGTACTTCACCGCCTGGGGAGCGCTTTGCCATCACGGCCATCTCGCGGCAGGCGACTTCGTCGTCATCCCCGCTGCCAGTTCGTCGGTCGGCCTCGCCGCAATCGACCTATGCCGAGCCGAGGGCGCCACGGCCATCGCCCTCACCCGGACCAGTGCAAAGCGGCAGGCTCTGATCGACCTCGGAGCCCACCACGTCGTCGCCACGGATGAGGAAGACCTGGTCGTCCGCGTCAACGAGATTACCGGAGGAAAAGGCGCTCGCCTTACCTTCGACCCAGTCGGCGGCCCCACGCTTGAAAAACTTGCTCAGGCGGCCGCTCCCAGCGGCATTCTCTTCGAGTACGGCGCCCTTTCCCGGGATCCTACCCCGTTGCCTCTCTTCCAGGTGCTTTTCAAGAACCTCACGATCCGCGGCTACACCCTGTTCGAGATCACTCCCAACCCCAAGCTACGCGCCATCGGTGAAGCCTACATCTACGACCATCTCCAGACAGGCGCCTTCAAACCCGTGATCGCGAAGACCTTTCCTTTCTCCGAGATCGTGGCGGCGCAGCGGTATATGGAGTCGAATCAGCAGATTGGCAAGATCGTCGTCACTGTCTGAGTTCTAGGGATGCACGCTCTTGACCGCGTAAAACAGAATGGAATCACGGCCCACGAGCGCCATCTGGTTGCCCGATGGCGCAAGTGAGTAGCCCAGTTCCGAAACGGAAAAATCGTCGGAACTGACACCCGAAAGATTGGCTCCGTCCGACGACCGATACACCTCGATGTCTTCCCGCGTGAGGTCGCTGCGGTTGAACGGCTGGCCATAGTTCATAGCGCGCGCCGCTTTCACCACGCGCACTGCAAAGGCGCCGTCAGCGGCGCCCAGCGCGGACTGTTCCAGTTCGTCGGATGGGGACTCTCCCTTCAGCACCGGATGGCCGTCGGGCCGCAGCATCCTGTACCAACGTCCGCCGGTCGTCGTACAGCCCACCACGAAGATCAATCCATGCGCTGGCGCTGACAGCACCGGGCGGCATGCTGACTTTGCCGTCACCACCGTCTGCTCGGTCTGGTCCCAGTGATAGGCCGCGATCTTCCACCGTCCGCGACCCGCCGCGTGGACCCGCAGCTCGCCCTCATCGGCTAACACAGGAACCAGCATGTGTGAGGAGCGATGCGCTGTCAGCAACGGATGCAGCTCCCGGTCGAGCACACGCACTTCGACGTCTTCATCCGGCACCTCGGACGACGTGTTTTCAAGCTCCCGATACACGAAGTCTGAGTAGCGCTCCTTGATCGTTCCCACAGCGATATGGTCGCTCGAAGGCGAACTCGCCACCCATGCCACGCGGCCTTCTACCGGGATGGACCGCAGCGGCTGCAGCTCCGCGTCGAAGAGGCGCAGCTCGTGGCCCATGTGCACAAGCACCCGTCCACCCGCCAGCCGCCACAGGTACTGGTTGTCGCCGCGTACGCGCCACTCTACTACACGCTTCACCGTCTGCGATCGCGGATCAATCAACACCGCGCGGATCGTGCGCACCACCTCTTCGTTGTTGCCCGGCCGCTGTCGCAGCTGGTGCGGATCAAAGGTGCAGAGCAGGTTTTTGTCGTCGAGATACGTCAGCGTTGTTTCATCGTCGAACGAAGGCACCTGCCGCTTCACCTTTGGCCGGTACCCCAGGCTGCCGATCGGTAGGCTCGCTACAATCTTTCCCGTCTGGGTCACGGCGCTTGCTGGATCTCTCACCGTCGTACAAGCGCCCGAACAGATTTCCGTTTCGTCGGCCGCCTCGGCTACAACGGGCGGAGCTACGGCAGCCCCTGCCGCGGCATGAGCCGTAGGAGCGCTCACGTTGCCTGCCGCCGGCGTCGGAACACTGCCGGTCGGTGTCGCGGCACCCGCTCCCACGAGAGCAGGTGACGCGCGCGGAACCAGGATCAGGCTCGTCGCCGTTTCCAGCCGGGTGTCGCGTCCCACCGTGATGATCACCGTCGCCCCATTGACGCCAGTCCCAACACTCAGGTTCACTTTGCGGAGATCCACCACCTGTCCCGGCAGGATCTGCGAGGGCAAGCTCCGCGTTGGCAGCACCTGACCGCTCGTAATCTGCGCGGCAGCCGATGCGCTCCGGATGCCACCTGAGATTGCCAAACCCGGCGCTCCAGCCAGCGGCGGCCCTTCACTCACGCCCGATTGCCCCGTCTCGGATGTGCCGCCTGCCGGCCCAACCAGCGCCACCAGGGAGAAGCCGTGCGGCGTCCCTGGATGTCCATCGCAATCAGCGGCGTCGAACGCGAGCTGAACTTCGGCGTTCCTGACGGTCTTCGATCGCTTGGCCACCTGCACCACGTGCCCCTGCACAATACTTCCGGAGCGCAGCCGGCAGCCCGGCCCCGACCAGTCCAGATCCACCCGCAGGAGCACTGGCGATCCCGGGTGGATGCGCGACCCTTCGAGCGGCCCGATCAGCTCTGTCTGCAATGGCCGAGCCAGTGCCGTCTCACTCGCCGCGAGCGCCCGCGAGCAAGTCAGCAGAGGAGAAAGGCCGATGAGACACACAAGTACTGGCAGGGGGCGCGGTGAAAGCAGGGGCATGACAGCAGTCCTTCGTTCAGCGGAAACAAGTCTACTCTGGCCGATCCAGCCTTGTAAGCGCTTTCTTTTGGCACTCTCGGCGGTTGGTTGGCATCCACCTTTCGCTAGAATCAGAAATGCATGGTCCTTCCCTTTGTCCGCGATCTGCTCGCGGATCTTGAATCCTCCGAAGCCTTCGACCGCGCACGGCGTCATCTCGCCGGCGGCCTGGGCCGGCGCCGCATCTCCGGCCTGACCTTTACCGCGCGCGCCCTGTATCTTCCGTTGTTCGTTCGCGCCGCCGCCGCGCCTTGTCTCCTTCTTGTGGCAGATAACAAGGCCGCCGAGTCGCTTCACGCGGCCGTCTTGACCGCCTGCGATCTGACCGGTGCGCTCGATCCGGCGAACGTCCTTCGACTGCCCGCCCACGACGTTCTGCCTTTCGAAACCCTCTCTCCACACGGGGAAATTCAGGAGGCCCGCGCGACCACTTTGTGGAAGCTCGCCAGTGCCGGCCCCGTGCGCACGCCCCGCCTCGTGATCGCGCCCATCGAGGCAGCCTGCATGCGCCTTTTCCCGCGCGACTATTACACCGCGCTCGCGCTGCATCTGCGCACCGGCGAAGAACACCTGCCGGACATGCTCGTGGACCACCTTCTCTCAGTCGGCTACACCAAGGTCGATGTCGTCGAGATGCCCGGCCAGGTCACTCTTCGTGGCGGCATCCTCGATGTGTACTCCCCCGAGCAGGACCGTCCGGTCCGCATCGACTTCTTCGGCGATGAGATCGAGTCGATCCGTAAATTCGACCCGGAAACGCAGCGTTCTTCGTCCACCCTCAAGGACGCCCTGCTGCTTCCGCTCACCGAAACCCCGGTCACCGAAAAGCTCCTTTCTGCCATCAACGCCCGCTTGACCAGAGCAGGGAGCGCGGCGGCCAATGTGGAAGGCGGTGAAGTCCCCAGTGAACTTCGGACGCACGTTTCCACCAGAACCGGCGCAGATGCCACCGTCTTCCCCGGATGGGAGTTCTTCGCCCCGGTAGCCGGCGCCAACTCCTCTCTGCTCGATCTTCTCGGTCCAGGCACCCGCGTGTTCATCGAAGAGCCTGCCATGACGGAAAACCAGGGGGAACGCTGGTGGAACAAAGTCGAGCAGCGCCACGAGCGCTCCGGCATCGGCTCACTCGTTCGCCCGGAGGATATCTATCTGTCGCCCTGGGAGCTGAAAGACCGCCTCCTCACCTTTCCGGGCGCGGATCTGGACCAACTCGGCGCCGTCGACATCCTCGAAGCGAACAACAGCTCTCTTTCCGAAATCAGCTTTTCCACCCGCCCCACACAGCGCTTCCACGGCTCTGTTCCCGCTCTGATCGATGCGATCAGAGCATCGATGGCCGCCGAAACGCGCGTTCTTCTGACCGCACCGAATCAAGGCGAGCTCGAGCGCCTCGCCGGCATCCTGCAGGAGTACGGCCTGCCCTACCGCATCGGCTCCCGTGCCGCACAACCCGGTTCCGAGTCCCTCGTTCAGGAGGCCTCCTCCCTCGGCAACTCCGCTGAGTCTCAACGCGCCCCGGTCATCGTTCGCGCCCCCCTTGCCGCGGGCGTGCACGTGCTCGATCTCCGTCGTGAAACCGCGAGTCAGGTCCTCGTCTTTGGCGCTAATGATCTCTCCGACGACGCCGATGTCGGCGCCCGTCCCGTCGCCCGTAAGAAGTCAAAAACATCCGCCTTCATCTCCGACTTCCGCGATCTCAAGGTCGGCGACTACGTGGTCCACGTCGAGCACGGCATCGCCCAGTACTGCGGTCTGCGCGTCATCGACGAGACCAAACCCGAGCCCGGCGCGCCTCCGCCGCTCGAGCTCATGATCCTTGAGTTCGCCGACAACGCCAAGCTCTACGTCCCGCTTACCCGCCTCGATCTCATCCAGAAGTACCGCTCCACCGATACCGGCCCCGCACCTGAGCTCAATAAACTCGGCAACCAGTCCTGGGCCAAGACCAAGGCCCGCGTCAAGAAGGCCATGCAGGACATGGCCGCCGAGCTCCTCAAGCTCTACGCCCAGCGCGCCGCCGCGCTCGGTCACGCCTTCTCCCCCGACAGCACCTTGCAGCGTGAGTTTGAAGACGCCTTCCCCTTCACCGAGACCGACGACCAGCTCAACGCCATCGCCGACATCAAGCGCGACATGGAGCGCGTCCAGCCCATGGACCGCCTGCTCTGCGGCGACGTCGGCTACGGCAAAACCGAGGTCGCCATGCGCGCCGCCTTCAAGGCCGTACAGGACTCCAAACAGGTCGCCGTCCTCGCCCCCACCACCGTCCTCTCCTTCCAGCACTTCGAATCCTTCAAAAAACGTTTCGCTAATTTTCCCGTCAACATCGACCTCATCTCCCGCTTCCGCACCGTCAAGGCGCAGAAGGACACCCTCGAGCGAACGGCCGAAGGCAAGGTCGATATCCTCATCGGCACCCACCGCATCTTTTCAAAAGACATCCGCTTCCAGGACCTCGGCCTCCTCGTCGTCGACGAAGAACAGCGCTTCGGCGTCCGCCACAAAGAACGCCTGAAACAGATGCGCTCCGCCATCGACGTCCTCTCCATGTCCGCCACGCCCATCCCGCGCACCCTACATATGTCACTGATCGGGTTACGTGATATGTCGGTCATTGAGACCCCGCCCAAAGACCGCATGGCCATCCAGACGATCGTCGCCAAGTTCGATGAAAAGCTCGTCCGCACCGCCGTCGAGATCGAGCTCGAGCGCCAGGGTCAGATTTACTTCGTGCACAACCGCGTTGAAACCATCTACGAGCTCGCCGCCAAAATCCGTGAGCTCGTCCCGAGCGCCCGCGTCATCGTCGGCCACGGCCAGCTGCCCGAGGCCGAGCTGGAGCGCGTCATGCTCGCCTTCATGAACGGCGAGTACGACGTCCTCTGCGCCACCTCTATCATCGAAAACGGCCTCGACATCCCGCGCGCCAACACCATCATCATCAACCGAGCGGATCGCCACGGTTTGTCTGAGTTGTACCAACTCAGAGGCCGCGTCGGCCGCTCCAACCGCCGCGCCTACTCCTACCTGCTTATCCCGCCGGAACAGCAGCTGACCGAAATCGCCCGCCGCCGCCTCGCCGCATTGAAGGAATTCTCCGACCTCGGCGCCGGCTTCAAAATCGCCGCCCTTGACCTCGAACTTCGCGGCGCTGGAAACATGCTCGGCGGTGAGCAGTCCGGCCACATCGAAGCCATCGGCTTTGAGATGTACACCAGCATGCTCGAAGAAGCAGTCCGTGCCCTCAAGGGCGAAGGCCAGAGCGAGCACACCGGCGCCACCGTAAACCTCGGTATCTCCGTACGTATCGACGACAGTTACATTCCCGAAGAGAACCAGCGCCTGCGCATGTACAAGCGCGTCGCCGCCGCACAGACCGGCGCGGAGTTCGAAGAGATCCGCGGGGAGTTGAAAGACCGCTACGGCGCGATCCCCGAGTCCGTTGCGAACCTCCTCGCCGCTGGGGAAATCCGTCTTCTCTGCGAGCAACTCGGCATCGTCTCCGTCGAGCGCAAACGCACTGCCGTCGAG
>CAXUCK010000119.1:1763-6775 GCA_964249375.1 uncultured Acidobacteriaceae bacterium | reverse complement strand
CACCGCGGCCTGCTCGCGCCGGAGCACCCCTACACCCGCGCCCTGCACGCCTCCGCCCCCACCATGCACACCGACCGCGCCCTGCCCCTTGCCACGCCGCGATCCGCTCCACAAATTCCTTAACCAGGGGGGAGCCCCGTCCCCCATAATCAGCATATGGTCAGGCCCTGCTTTCTTGTTGTCGATCGGGAATACTCCGGCAATCTCTCCACCCGTAAGCTCGTCCTCGAAAGCGCCAAGCTCAACGTCATCACGGCCTACAGCGGACGGGAAGCCCTCGCCACCCTCCAGCGCTTTCCCGCCGTCAGCGGCGTCGTCCTCGATGCCCGCATACCGGACATGCCCTGTGCTGAGGTAATCAAAGCCCTCAAAGCGGTCCAGCCAGGGATCCCCATCATCGTCGTCAGCTCCCCACGCAGCGGCCCCTGCGAAGGCGATTACCATCTCGAATCCTTCGATCCACGCCGCCTTCTTGCCCTCATCGAGAAGATTCAGCCAGAAGCCATGGCCACCATCATCCGTTCCGATGAGAACCTGCAGGACCAGAGCTAGACCGCACGCGAAGCGCCAACGCGCAACGCTCCCTAGTTCAGCACATCGCCCGCCAGGTCCCTCGGCAAAAACAGCCGAAACACCGTTCCGGCACACCCCGCGCGTGAACTCGATTGCACCCGCAGATCTCCCCCGTGCTTCACCACGATCTCGCGCGAGATCCACAACCCCAGCCCCGTGCCATTGATTCCCTTGGTTGTGTAGAACGCCTCGAAGATGTGTCGCATCACCTCAGGCGGTATACCCGGCCCCGTGTCCGCGATCGTCACCCGTACCCCCGGCGCGCCATCGCTCCATCGCCGCGCATCTCCCGTCCGAAAGATCAGCCGTCCGCCCGAGCGCATCGCATCGATCGCGTTGCTCACCAGATTGCTCAGGACCTGCCGGATCTCGCCCTCGTAGCATTCGACCGGCTCCGCCGCCCGTCGCTGCTCCTCCACCTGAATGCCGGAGTTCTGGAGCCGGCCATGGTAAAGCCCAAGCACCGGCGCAACCAGTTCCTCCGGCAGCACCCGCCGCGCCCGCGTGGATTGCCGATGAAACCGGAGCGTTTGCACCGCAATCTGCGACACCCGTTTCAGCTCGCTCTCCGCCAAATCCAGGTAATGCCGTCCCGGCTCCGACAGCGCCTCCTGCCCCAGCAGATACAGCGTGTTCGTCACCGCCTCCAGCGGATTGTTGATTTCGTGCGAAATCGAAGCCGCCAGCCGGCCCACCGCAGCCAGCTTTTCAGCCTGGATCAGCGCCGCCTCAGCCTGCCGCTGACTCGACAGATCCGTCAGGAAAACCGCCACTTCCTCCGTCCGGCCCGAGCCCTCCGCTGCCGGAATCACGGTCGCTCCGACCAGCAGCGGAATCGCCCGTCCATCCTTCGCCCGATACGCCTTCCGGTACGGCTCCACCGTTCCTGTCAGCCGCAGCTGCTCCACGGCCCGCCGGTCCATGTCGGCGTACTCTGCCGGCGTCAGCTGGTCCCACCGGATCGCCCCGCTCGCCATCTCCTCGGCCGTGTACCCCAGCAGCCTCAGCAGCGTCGGGTTCGCGTAGGAGATGCCGCCCACCAGATCGCCGATCAGCACACCCACGCTCGCATTCTCAATCAGCCGCCGGAAGCGCTCCTCACTCCGTCGCAACTCTTCCGCCGAGCGCTTCTGCCCATCCACGTCCGAGATGGCCACGACGCCGCCGCTCACGGCTCCCTGGGCATCGAACAGCGGGGCCGCCGCCAGCGACACCCACGCCATGGTCCCGTCCCCGCGCTGGTACAGAAACTCCTCCGCCGCAACTTGTCGCCCGGTCTGGATGGCCCGCGCCAAGGGGTACTCCGCCCCTCGCACCCGCCGACCGTCCGCATGGTACGACACCCATTCTCCGTGCGCCTCAAAGTCCGCCGACGGCAGCACCGGGTGACGGAAAATGGCCTCCGTCATGCGATTTCCCCGCAGGATCCTGCCGTTCGCGTCCGAGACCACTACGCCTATCGGCAGATTGTCCAGCACCACTTCCAGGGTCTGCCGCTGCTGCTGCAGCTCGGCCAGAGCCCGGTCCCGCTGCTCCAGCGCATCCCGCACCTCGTACTGCCGCACCCGTGCCCGCACAGCCGCCTGCACGCTGCTCAGCAACGTCTCTGTACGGATCGGCCTTTCGAGCAGAATGGGCGCGCCCAGCCCGGCGAGGTTCGGCGCCCTGCCCCTGCTTGACGTCAAAATCAAAATCGGCAGGTCGGACCAGGTCGGCTGCTGCTGCACCAGCGCCGTAAGCTCCGAAACCAGCTGAGGATCTAACGCCTCCTCGGCAATCAGCAGCGGACCGAGAGGCAGGTCCGTCCGGAGCGGAAGGTCTCCACGCACCACTTCGGCGCGCACACCGCCCGCAGACAGAACGTTGCACACCAGCTCCGCATCCCGGCCCGTCGGAGCCACAATCCGCACCACGAGACTCATCCCTGCAACACTCTCATTGGTCAGTCTTCCGCTTCCGGCAGATCGGGAACCCCGGTCAGGACGCCCCGGAAGCTCCGCAGCGGCTCACCAATGGCGATCCCGCCATCCCGAAACAGCAACTCCCGCAACGTGCGCTCGTGCGGCCCCACCCGCTGCTTCAGCACCGAGATCACCTGTCGGATCTCTCCCATCGCCTCAAAATATCGCAGCAGCACCACCGTGTCCGACAGGTAGCTCACATCCACATCGGCCGACATGCTTCCAACCAGGCCATGCTGGTTCATGATGATGAAGCTTGCCACACCGTTCTGGTTCAGAAACGCAAGCAGCTCATGAAGCTGCAGGACCAGATCGCGCTCCCCAGGCATCGAGTTCAGAAATCCGGTGATGCTGTCGATCACCACCACCCGCGTATCCCGCTCCTCCACATCCCGCCGGATTTGCCACACGAACTCTCCCGGCGAGAGCTCCGCCGGGTCCACCTGCGACATCGCCAGCGTGCCTTTTTCGATCTGCTCGAGCACCTGCATCCCCAGCGCCTGCGCTCGGTCCTGCGCCGTCCGCAGAACCTCATCAAAGGTGTACACAATCGCCCGGTCGCCCCGGCACGCCGCCGCGTAGGCGTACTGCATCGCCAGCGTCGACTTGCCCGCCCCGGTCGGCCCGATAATCAGTGTCGACGACCCGCGGCTCACGCCCCCGCCAAACATCGCGTCCAGCCGGTCCACCCCGCTCAGCACCCGCTCACCGGCAAAGGCCGCATCGTGCTCGCCCGCCACCAGCCGCGGATACACGCGCACGCCTCCGTACTCAATGGTGTAGTCGTGGTAGCCCTCGCGATACGCGCTTCCCCGCAGCTTCACAACCTCCACATGCCGCCGCGTCACCCCGTAGCTGCGCGGCACCTTTTCCAGTCGCACCACCCCGTGCGCAATGCTCTGCAGCTGCAGGTCGCTGCCCTGTCCCTGAGTATGTCCTGTCCGGTCGTCCAGCAGCAGAACCGTCGTCTCCCGCCCTGCAAAAAACTGCTTCAGCGCCAGCAACTGCCGCCGGTACCGCATCATGTCCGACGCCAGCAGCCGCAGCTCCGACAAAGAGTCAATCACCAGCCGGTCGGGCTTCACCTCGTCGATCAGCTCCGTCAGCCGCTGGATCGTTCCCGCCAGCTCGATTTCGCTCGGATGAAAGACCGTGTACTGCTCGGCCGGGCTCAGGCTCGCTTCCGCCGGCACAAATTCGGCAATCGGTAGTTCGGCAATATCCCAGCCGTGCGATTGCGCGGATGCCTGCAACTCGGCCGCCGGCTCCGACAGCGTGACGTACAACCCCTTCTCGCCGGCACGGACCCCCGCCAGAATGAACTGCATCGCGACTGTCGTTTTCCCCGTACCTGGATCGCCCTCCAGCAGGTACATCTGCCCGGCCGGAAGACCACCCAGCAGGATGTCGTTCAGCCCTGCGACCCCCGTATCGATGCGCCGGATCTCCCCAGCCTTCCCCACCCCTGATTTCGACATCCCCGGCCCTCGTGACCCTCGGCGAGGCTCGTCCGCCAAGTCTTTCCGATCATAACAACCCGCTTACAAGCCAGCCGCACCGCCGCTTTGCTTACGCCCATCCGCACTCCACGTTTATCCCACGCAACGCAAGCACAAGGAATCGCAACGCCGCGATGCAACACCCGCCCGGTCCTCCCCTGGACGCTCGAGGCCAGGGGCAGGCGACCAATCAGCTGACCATTCCGCGCCGCAACAGCACCCACGCGGCAATGCACCCGGTGCTTGCCTACGCTGTCCCCTCGGCTCCGTCCGGGTTCGTGCTCTCGTTCCGGGTTGCCGTACCTTTGCGCGGACGCCCTCGACCGTTCTTGGGTGCTGCTTCCGTCGTCGACCCTTTCGCGGATCCGCGTGCCGCCCACCGCGCCCGCTGCGCAGCCGCAATCCGCTCCCTTGCCTCCGGGCTTAGCGTGCGCTTCTTTCGGCCCGAGCTTCCCGCGCCGGGGGCTACGGTTCCACCCGTGGCGCGCAACCCTCGTATTTTGCCCTGCTCGGGTGCATGGGCCGCGCCTGTCAGCAATTCCCGGACCTGACGAAGCCGGCCGATTTCCGCGTCCAGCGCCGCCACCATCTCTGTCGTTGTCATGTACCGCCTCTTCTTCTCTCCCGTTCGCGCTTCGCAAGTGGAAGCTGCTCCGCTTGCCGTTTCGCCGTCCAGCCTCAAAGAACATGGGCCCGCATGCACACACGAACGACCCTACAACGGTACCGACGCAATCTGGATTCGGCAAGCCCTCTCTGCATCCATGCACGGAGGGAAACACCTATGGTCGCCTTGCCGTCATCCAAGAAATGACAAATTGATGACGCAACGGTGCCGGACGGCAGCTCCATAGGGGCGCTTCTCCGCGTCCTAAGCCCGACTTACACAATTCACATCCCCTGACGTTCCTCGCCATCGGCGTAAACTAACTCTGGCGCGCGCCCGCTGCGCCAACCTTTCGGAGATCCCCCCTATGAG
>CAXUCK010000119.1:0-1712 GCA_964249375.1 uncultured Acidobacteriaceae bacterium | reverse complement strand
AAGCCGACCAACCAGACCCTCACCACCCGCCAGGGGCACCCTGTCGTCGATAACCAGAACCTCCGCACCGTCGGCACCCGCGGCCCCGCGGTCCTCGAAAACTACCACTTCCTCGAAAAGCTCACCCACTTCGACCGCGAGCGCATCCCGGAGCGCGTCGTTCACGCCCGCGGCGCCGGCGCCCACGGCTACTTCGAGCCTACCGGCAAGGTCGGCGACGAGCCCATCTCCAAGTACACCCGCGCCAAGCTCTTCGGGACCGCAGGCAAGCAGACCCCCATCTTCACCCGATTTTCCACCGTCATCCACGGCGGTCACTCCCCAGAGACCCTGCGCGACCCCCGCGGCTTCGCCATCAAGTTCTACACCGAAGACGGCAACTGGGATCTCGTCGGCAACAATCTCAAGGTCTTCTTCATCCGCGACGCCACCAAGTTCCCCGACATGGTTCACGCCTTCAAACCGGACCCGCTGACCAACCAGCAGTCTGCTGCGCGCTTCTTCGACTTCATCGCCAACACCCCCGAAGCGACCAACATGATTACCTACCTCATGTCGCCCTGGGGCATCCCTGCCGCCTACCGGTTCATGCAGGGCTCTGGCGTCAACACCTACAAGTGGGTCAACGCCGACGGCGTCGCTCACCTCGTCAAGTACCACTTCGAGCCCAAGCAGGGCATCAAAAACCTGTCACAGGACGAAGCCAACGCCATCCAGGCCACCAACTTCAACCACGCCACCCAGGACCTCCACGACGCCATCAACCGTGGTGACTTCCCCGAGTGGGACATGTTCGTCCAGCTGCTCTCGGACGATGCCCACGACGAGCTCGACTTCGATCCGCTCGACGCCACGAAGATTTGGCCCAAAGAGCAGTTCCCCTTCCTCCACATCGGCAAGATCGTCCTCAACAAGAATCCCGACAATTACTTCGCCGAAACCGAGCAGGTGGCCTTCGGTACCGGCGTCCTGGTGGACGGCCTCGACTTTTCTGACGACAAGCTCCTCGTCGGCCGCACCTTCTCCTACTCCGACACCCAGCGTTACCGCGTCGGCACCAACTACCTCCAGCTGCCCATCAATCAGCCCAAGGTCCCCGTCTACACCGGCCAGCGCGACGGCCAGATGGCCTTCACCGTCAATGTCGCCCCCGGCCAGAACCCCCACGTCAACTACGAGCCGTCCCTCATGAACGGCCTCGTCGAAGCCCAGCCCTCGGGCAAGCCCTACGAACCTCAGTACACCGGCCGCCTCGTCCGCGCCAAAATCGACCGGCAGAACAATTTCAAGCAGGCGGGCGACGTGTGGCGCGACGACTTCGATGAGTTCTACCGTTCCGAGCTCGTGAACAACCTGTCCGGAAACCTCGCTCAGTGCACGCCCGAAGTCGCCGAGAAGGTCATCAGCTACGTGACCGAGGCCGACGCCGAATACGGCCGTCGCGTCCGCGAAGCCGTCCAGCAGAAGAAAAACGACAATCTCGGTCTCGACATGGACCGGGCTGTCGAATACGCCACCACCTCCAGCCACGCCGGTAAAGAGTACTAACCCTCACCACGCAACCTGGAAATAAAGGGCCAGCCGAAAGGCTGGCCCTTTGCTGCCTCGACGAAAGAAGTTCAACCAAATCCAGCGTTTTTTTTTAATTTTAATGCGATGAGCGTGATGTTCAATTTAGCCTTCGTCGGCTGCGTCCTGTCCCTCCCGTCCTC
>CAXUCK010000118.1:0-6857 GCA_964249375.1 uncultured Acidobacteriaceae bacterium | reverse complement strand
TTTGGGTCCTGGGTTGTGGGGGGGGGGGGGGGGGGGGTCGGGACTTCCGCTGCCGCATCCGGCAAGGTTGGGCAGAAGAACAGCAGAGAGAAGGCAGGGCAGAAGAATGCGTCGCACGAAGGCTCCAGGCAAGGCACACAAGCGCCAGGCCATGAGGCGCCGGCGGGCGTGCTAAGGGATGAAACTCACCCGGATGCTACCGGGTGGGCGAGAAACGCGCCACACTTTTCTTCACTCGCTGCGTGACGGTGGTGCCCGCCGGACACCCAGGCTCGCCGGAGAAGGGAAGGCTGTGAGGACAGGTCCGAGGCACGTTGGATGCTCTCAGAAGTCCAGTCGGTGGCATTTGACACAAAAGTGTTATTTCCTCTGCGTCGCGGGAGCGGCATGATGCTGCCGAGGAACGTCCGCGCGCGTGCATTCCCATTTCCCCAAGTTGCGCTTTGCCGCGATCTTCGTGTTGCTGCTGGCTGTCGCGGCCGGGGTGTCGGCGCAAAGCAGCCCAGGCCCAGGCCCGCGGCTGCTGACGACCGCCGGCGCGGTCCACGATCTGCCGGCGGAACTGGCGCCGCATGCCCGCGCCCGCCTGATGGCCACGGTGACGTACTACGACCCGCTCGAACATACGCTGTTTGTGCAGGACGACACCGGTGGGGTGTACATCGACACCGACAAGGCGTACCCGATTGCGCCGGGGGACCTCGTCCTGGTGGAAGGCGGGGTGGAGGCCAGCTATCGGTCGGGCGTTGCGCTTGACCCGGTGATCCACCGGATCTCGAAGGGAACACGCCCCCCGGCTCCGCTGACGAGCTATGCGGTCCTTTCGACCGGAGCGGTGGATTCAAAGCTCATTTCGCTGCGGGGCACGGTTCGGACGGTCGATGTGGAGCCGCATCAAAACGTGCCCGTCCTGCATATGGACGTGACCATGCCGGGCGGCACGATCGAGGTGTACCAGCCGATCTCGGTCGTGGACGGGTCCACGATTTCGCGGTACATCGGGTTGAACAAGGCTTCGCTGCTCGATGCCGAGGTGGAGATCGAAGGGATTGCCGGAGGTGCGTTCGACACCAAGAATCAGCTGACGGGCATCATTGTTTACGCGCAGACGAGCTCGGCGATTCGCGTGACGACGCCGCCGCCGGTGAGCATTCTGAACCTGCCGCTGACGGACATCGACGAGGTGTTTCAGTCGAGGCAGGTGGTGGACAGCTCCCGCCGGGTGCGGCTGCGGGGAACACTGACGTACTACAAAAAAGGCGACTCGGCGGTGCTCGAAGACGGGGGCCGGAGCGTGTTTGTGCTGACGCGCGAGACCAAGGGGATCCCGATCGGCAACGTGGTGGACGCGCTGGGGTTTGCCAGCGATCAGGAGTACGCACCAAGCCTGCGGCAGGCCGAGCTGTTCGACACCGGCACGCAGCAGGCGATTACGCCGCACGCGATCACCTACGACGACGGGATGAGCGGGGAGTTCAGTGACAACCTGATTTCGTTGACGGGAACGCTGGTGTCGCAGCTGCATGGAAAGGGAGTGGAAACGGTGGTGCTGGAGGTGGGCGACCACCTGGTGACCGGCAGGCTGGAGGGCACGGAGGAGCTGCACGACTACCGGATGGGCACGCAGCTGCGGATGACCGGGGTGTGCCGGATTGTGCCCGGTGGACCATGGCGGGCGCCGACGTTTTTCCATGTGGAAATGCGCAGCCGCGACGATGTGCAGATGCTGTCGGCGCCTTCGTGGTGGACGGTGCGGCACCTGGTGGAAATGCTGGGCGCGCTGTGCGTGCTGGCGTTTGCCATTGCCGGATGGGCGGTGCTGTTGCGCCGGCGGGTGCAGCAGCAGACGCGACGGATCGAGCGCTCGATGGAGCTGGCGAAACGGCGCAGCCGGTTGTCGGAGCTGATCAGCTCGAACGAGCCGTTGCGTCCGTTTCTGGATGAGGTGTGCCGCTCCGTGGTGGACCTGTTGCCGGGCGCAGCGTGCCGGTATGTGCTGGCCCCGGAGCCAACGCCGGACCTGCCGCGAGCGAAGGCGGAGGCTGCCGAGGGGGACCGGCTGCTGTATGCGATGGAGTTGAACGGGGAAAACACCCCCGTAGGCCACCTGCTGATTTCCATCCCTGCGGCAACGGCCGCCGGCAATCGGCAGGAGGTGTTTGACATGGTGTCCGAGGTGTCCAGCCTGGCGATGCGGCAAACGCTGCTGTACCAGGGGCTGCTGCACCACTCCACGCACGACCCGTTGACGGATCTGCCCAACCGCCGGCTGTGCGAAGAGCGGCTGCGCCTGGCGCTTGCGGAGGCGGCCGAGCGGCGTTCGGAAGTGACGGTGCTCTACATCGACATCAATCGGTTTAAGCATGTCAACGACCACCATGGACACAAGATTGGCGACCTGTACCTGAAGGCGATCGGCTCCCGTCTGAGCAAGCAGATTCGCGGCACCGATACGCTGGCGCGGATTGGCGGCGATGAATTTCTGGTGATCGCCCCGCGTACCGGCAGCCATGAGATGGTGACGGGGTTAGGTCAGCGGCTCCAGGCCTGTTTTGCGGAACCATTTTACCTGGACGGGCACCGCATCGATGGGTCGGCGAGCTTTGGCCTGGCGACGTTTCCTGAACATGGCGCGACCGCGGAGGAGCTGAAGCGGTATGCCGACCACGCTATGTACCTGGCCAAGCGCAGCAGCGCGGCAGAGCCGGCCCCCGCCGGCGGACCTGTTGCGATTCTGACGCCGGAGGAGCTGACGCTGGCGTTGCAGCGCGACCAGTTCCGCCTGGCCTACCAGCCGCAGTTCGGCGCGGACGGTCTGATGCGCGGGATGGAAGCTCTGCTGCGGCTGGAAGATTCCATTCTCGGCACGCTGACGCCGGACGCGTTTATTTCCGTGGCGGAACGGAGTGACGTAATCCTGGAGCTGGGGCGGTGGGTGCTGGAGCGCGCGGTGGAGGATGCTGTGGGTTGGCAACTGCACACCGGACCACCGGTGCTGCTGGTGGTGAACGTGGCGATGCGCCAGGTGATCCAGCCGGAGTTCGCCGAGATGGTGCTGCAGGTGCTTGCGCGCAGCGGGTTCCCGCCCGAGCGTCTGGAGCTGGAACTGACGGAGCGGACGCTGATCGCGGAATCGCATGAGATACACCGGCAGCTTGCGCGGGTTCGGGCCGCCGGTGTCCGGGTGTCGCTCGATGATTTCGGAACGGGGCAATCGTCGCTGAGCATGCTGCACCGTCTGCCGATTGACACGATCAAGGTCGACCGCAGTTTCATTTCCGTGATGGACGCGGAGCCAAACGTGCTGCCGGTGATTGAGGCCATCACGTATATGGCGCAGCGGCTGGGGAAACGGGTGGTGGCCGAGGGGGTGGAGACCACCGGACCTGTGCCCGCGCTGCTGCAGCTGGGCGACATGGATTTCCAGGGCTACCTGCTGAGCCGGCCGGTGCTGGCCGAAGATGTGGGTGAGCTGCTGGTGACGTCGAGATCGGGCCTCCCGATGGATCCGGAATTCGAGACGAGGCGGAGGAGCGATCGGTCGCGGTAGGGCGGACCTCCTCCGCGCTGCGCGTGGGTGTCAGGCCGGGGCTGGGCTGTTGTTTCAGTGGGTGGTGGCGATGGCGACCAGGCCAGCGGCGGAAGGGCTGGTGACGGAGGCGACGGTGTCGAGTTTGCCGGCCGTGGTGGCGTCGAAGCTGTACATGGTGAGGTCGGGAAGGGAGCCGTTGGCGCCGGCGATCAGGTAGGTGGAGCTCTTGTCGGTGGCCACCGACGTGACCAGAGCGCCGCTGGGGTAAGGTGAGCTGCCGAGCGCGGTGAGCGCGGTGGTGGCGCCGACGAGGTAGCCGGAGAGCGTGCCGTCGCCGCGGTTGGCCACGTAGACGTAGGCGCCGGTGGGGTCGAGGGTGATGGCATAGGGCGTGTTTCCGGCGGCGAAGGGCGATCCGGAGACGGGTGCGAGGCCGCCGTTCGTGCCGATGGCGTAGACGGCGACACCGCCGGCGGTGCCGCTGCGGGCGATGTAGAGCGTGGTGCTGGAGCTGTTGATGGCGATGGCGTTGTCGCTGCTGGTGGTGGAGCTGAGACCGAGGTACTGGGACTGGCCGCATGCGCCGGTGGAGGTGTTGAAGGAGAAGACGACCTCTCCGGCAGAGCCGAGAGCGGCGAAGATGTAGTTGGCGGATGGGGCGAAGCGGACCATTTTGGGGGTGAGGGTGCCGCTGGTGTAGGAGTAGGCGGCCTGGCCCTGGCCGGCGAGGGCGAGGGCTCCGGTGGAGGTGTTGATGGAGAAAATGTCGAGGACCTGGGTGACGCCATCAAGGCCGACCAGCCAATGTCCATCGGGGGAGACGTCCATGGAGACGAGATCGTAGGCGGCAAGGGCGCCGAGAGACGTGAGCGAGCCATCGGAGGCAATGGAATAGCCATAGACGGCGTAGCTGCCGCCGGTGGTGGAACTGGTGTTGGCGGCGGGTGTGCTGACGTAGAGGAAGGTGTTGGCGCGGGAGACGACAAGCGCCTGCGGAACGAAGCCGAGCGAAAAGGGCGATCCGGCGACGGCTGTGAGCGCACCGGTGCTGACCTGGTAGGCGCTGATGGTTTCCGTGGTCGCATTGGCGGCGTAGACGATGTCCGAGCTGGTCGACGAGCCACCGCCGCCACCGCTGTTTGGGTCGACAAAGAACCCGGCACATCCGCTCAGCAGAAGAACGGCCGCCGAGCCCAGGAGGATGGACGCGTTGCGGAGCGATGGGGCGAGCGCGCGTTGCACCTTGGACGTACCTCCGCCCGCGCCGTGTCGCCGGGCCCATTGCGAGTTTAGACGGATGGTGTTCCCTTCTGGTTACGGTTCCGGGTGGGCCTAACGCTGCTGATAGCGCCGGAGCACATCGTCGAGCGAGACGGCGCCTTCGAGCGATCCACGCAGGGCGCGGTTGGTGACCGGAAGCAGAGGCCATCGCTGGAAGTGGGGCAGGGCGCTCGAGAGCGGCAGGTCGGGAAAGAGGATGGGGGTGCGCTCCGGGCCGAGCAGGTCGCCGAGGATGGCGGGCTGCGTGGCCGCCGCGGCGAGCAGACCGTCCAGCTCGGCGCGGCGGGCGGTATACCAGAGGCCGTCGCGGCAGTGGATGAGCACGGGCGCTTCGGCGTCGGTCGCGCCGTACTGGGCGAGCGCGTGCTGCGCATCAGCGACCTGCTCGGAGCCCTGGAGCACAGGAACGGAGATGGGCTGGAGGGCGTCTTCGAGGTGCAGCGATGATTCTTCGCGCTGCTCTTCCATCGAGGGCAGATCGAGGCCGTCCTGATGGGTGAAGACCTCGAAAATGGGGACAGGCTGGAGAGCGCGGGCCATGAGGTAGGCGATGGTGTTGGCCAGGATGACAGGGAGAACGATGGAGTAATTGCCGCTCATCTCGAGCACCATGAAGACGCTGGTGAGGGGGGCGCGGAGAAAGGCGGCGAAAAGGACGCCCATGCCGACCAGAGCGTAGGAGCCGACCGAGCCGGTGAGGTGCGGGAAGTAGATCTTTTCGACCGAGCCGACGGCTGCGCCGAGCATGGCGCCGGTGAAGAGCGTGGGAGCGAACATGCCGCCGGGGGAGCCGGAGGAGAACGAAACGGTGGTGGCGATGATTTTGAACAGCGCGAGCAGGAGCAGCATCTTCCAGGTGAACTGGGAGTGCATGGCCTGGTCGATGCCGGTGTAGCCGATGCCCATGACCTGCGGGAGGCCGAAGTAGCCGATGGCGCCCACGATGACGCCGGCCGCGGCAGGCAGGAAGAGTTGCTGGGCCTGGGGGAGCGAGCGCAGCAGGGGACGGAGCCAGCCGACGAACTTGGCGAAGAACAGGGAGGCGACGCCGCCGACCAGGCCGAGGACGGCGTAGGCGACCAGCTCGCGGAAGTCGCGGAGATTGATCTGCGGTATGCGGAAGATGGGCTCTGCGCCCCAGAAGGCGCGGGCGACGACGACGGCAGAAACGGCCGACAGAACGATGGAGCCGAGAACAGCGGCGGACCACTGCCCGATGACCTCTTCGATGGTGAAGAGGATGGCGGAGATGGGGGCGTTGAAGGCGGCAGCCAGGCCGGCGGCCGCGCCGATGGGGGCGAAGATGCGCAGGCGCTCGCGGGAAAGGCCGACGCGGCGGCTGATGAGCGAGGCGACGCCGGCGCCGATCTGGAGCGAGGGGTCTTCGGGGCCGGAGGAGAAACCTGCGCCAAGGGCGAGCGGGCAGAGGATGAATTTGCCGAGCACGGTGCGGAGCGAGATGTAGCCGTTGCGGATGTAGAGGGCGGCCTTGGTCTGGTTGACGCCGGAGCCGCGGACATCGGGAAAGATCCAACGCGTGGCGGCGCCGACGACGAGCCCGATCAGCGGCGGGATGTAGAGCAGACGTGGCTGATGCGGCGCCGGCGCGGAGCCGAGCAGAAGTACGCTGAGCCACTCGATGGCCATGCGGAACGACACCACGAGCAAGCCGGAGATGACGCCGATAAAAATCGACAGCAGAAGGAAGAGGCGTTCTTCCCGGGCGGGCGCGGCTTTGGCCTGCTCGGCCAGCGCGGCCGCGGTTTCGGGGATCGGTTGGGTCTTGGTCGCGATGGCTGTGTGTCTCCTTGCGGGGTGCTTCGTGCGGTGGTTAGGGTTGCGTCGCGGCGGCGCTGGCCGTCGCCGCGTCCGCGTGCTGCTGTGCGAGCCGGAGAAGGAGGGCGTCGTCGCCGGAGGGTGCGCCGCAGGTGTCGCGGGTGGCGGTTTCGGTGGTGTCGATGAGGCGGATGGCCGCGTTCTGGGTGTCGAGATCGCGTGGCAGGGTACCGGGGTTGAGTGCGGGTGCGATGGCGGACCACTGGCC
>CAXUCK010000117.1:538-7155 GCA_964249375.1 uncultured Acidobacteriaceae bacterium | reverse complement strand
CCCCAGGCCTCCTGCGCCGCCTCGCCCAGCGGCACCGGCAAATCCGTATCAAACACCACCACATCCTCGGCAAACGACTTCGCCTGCGCAAGGAATCGTCCGTCCGCCCCGACCGCCAACGACGACCCATCGAAGATCAAACTGTCGTTCCCGCCCATCTGGTTCACCATCGCCACCATCGCCCCATGCCGCACCGCCAGCGCCGCCAGCATCTCTTTCCGCAGCCGACGCTTCCCTTGCCAGAACGGCGACGCCGAAATGTTCAGAATGACTCGCGTGCCCGAATCCGCCCCGGACGGCCATTGCGTCATCAGATCCTCCACCGGATCAACCATGTACCGCCGCCGCGGCCAGAACCCCTTGTCGTTCCAAGCATCCTCGCAAATCGTGATCGCCAGCGTCTGCTCGCCCACACGCGTCAGCTCTTGGCTCACCGCCGGCTCAAAATACCGCTGCTCATCAAACACGTCGTAAAACGGCAGGAGCCGCTTTCCCTGCACAAACTGCACCGCGCCGCCCGCCAGCAGCACCGCCACATTGCGTGCATGCTTCCCCGTTGCGTCCGTCGCCGGCATCACCGACCCACACAGTAAAGCTGGCCGCCCCGGCTCGCCCGTCCACCGCGCCAGCTCCGCCACTGCTTGCTCGGCGCGCTCCAGAAACGAGTCCTTCTCCAACAGATCCGCCGGCGGATACCCGCACACCGCAAGCTCGGGAAACACCACCAGCTCCGCCCCAAGCTCCGCCGCGCGCTCCGCAAACGACACAATCTTAGCGGCATTTCCCGTAAAATCGCCAATGGTCGGATCGATCTGAGCCAGCGCAATCTTCACGGTACTAGTCTACCGTCTGCCCTCTCGCTAGCTGCCCGTACCGTCCAGCACCACGCTGATGGTGCGCATAAGGATCTTCAGATCCAGCCACAGCGACCAGTTCTCGACGTACGCCGTGTCGAGCGAGATGTAGCTGTCAAACGAAGGATCCTGCCGCGCCTCCACCTGCCACAACCCGGTAATCCCCGGCAGCACGTCCAGCCGTCGCAGATGCGGCAGGTCATACTGCTTCACCTCGGACGCGACTGGAGGTCGCGGACCCACCAGACTCATGTCGCCCCGCAAAACGTTGTAAAACTGCGGCAGCTCGTCCAGCGAGTACTTCCGCAGCCATCGTCCCACCGGCGTCACCCGCGGGTCGTCGGTGATTTTGAACAGCACCGAATCCCGTTCGTTTCTGTGCTCCAGATCCGCTTTCAGACCATCCGCGTTCTCGACCATCGTGCGGAATTTGAAGCAGACAAACGTGCGTCCCTTACGCCCGATGCGCTGCGCCCGGTAGAACACAGTTCCTGGCGAACCCACTTTGACGGCGATGGCGATGGCCAGCATCACAGGCGACATCACCAGCAGCGCTAGTGAAGCAAGCACGAGATCCAAGGTTCGCTTCAGCACAAATGCACCGCGAGGGAACTCCCTCCGATGCAGCGGAATCGTCGGAAACTGTCCGACGTACTCCACCGGAGCATTCCAGGCCAGGCCGTCGTATAGGTCCGGCACGACGCGCACCCCGATGCCTGCCGCCCTCGCCTCCTCAACGAGGCCGACCACCAGGTGTTTCTCAGCCGGCACGGAAAAGAAGATCTCGTCGACGAACATGGTTCGGGCCTGGGCCAGGCAGTTACTCAGATCGGCCACCACGTCCAGATCGCCCGCAGCGCCCTCATGCTCGTTCAAGGCAATAAAGCCTTTGAAGCGGAAACCCAGATATTGGAGGGACTCAAGGTGTTTGCGGAGCGCCTGGCCCACCCGCCCCGTACCTACAATCATGACGTTGCGGGTTTCGATGCCCTCGCGATAGCGCCGGTAAAGCGCACGTCGCCACATGGCCCGGCGAACGCACAACATAGCGCCTGTGAGCACCACCATGAACGCCACCACCAGCCGCGAGATCGCGACGCCGCGGAAAAGGTACAACGTTCCGCACAGAAGAAGCCCCGCTGTGAGCGTTGCCTGCACCGTCATGCGCTGCTCGTGCAGACCACTGCGATGATCCACATTGGTGTACAGGCCATACGAGCGCGTCAGGAAAATCAGGCACATGCTGAACCAGGCGACGTACAGCATCAGCACGGGAGGGGTGTTGTGCATCAGCGTGTACAGGGCAACGGCCTTGTGAGAACCCGGCGAGATAGCCACTCGTAGATCGACCGCCAGCACCGAAGCCACGATCGCACTGAGTGTATCGAGCGAAGCCCCGAGCAGGCCGATGACCGATGGGCGATGAAACAGGCCGGCGCGGGCACGTGACGCCTGACCCCCGGTCTGCCCACGACTCGAGACGATCACCTGCTGCAGATAATCCGGCGTCGCCACTCAGTTTGGGTCCTCAACCCAGAAGAATCCAGAAAACATTTGCATCACACGTTGACGAGCTGGCTCGAGGAACACACTCCGTTCGACGCATGTTACCGAGTTGGTGAGCTCGATCAACCGATTTAGGCAAAAGGGAAGGATCCGGCATCATCCGGGCGCAACTCCGATCCAGAAGTCCCTTGAGCCTGAGATGAGGATACGGCGGCAGTTTCTAACTGGCAACCGCTAAATCTTCCCCAGGTGTTCGCCTCTTCCCAAATTTGAACTAGGCCGGAAGTACCAGTTCATCGAGCGTCAGAAATTCTTTCAGTACAGGGTCGTCGCTGCGCTCCATCTCTTCCATGGTTCCGAAGAAGCGAGCCTTGCCCTCATGAAGAAACACCACGCGGTCGGCCAGCTTCTTGGCAAAGCCCATATCGTGCGTGACCACGATGCTGGTCAGGTGAAGCTGCTGTTTCAGACGCTCGATGAGATCCCCGAGCAGATGCCCCATCAGCGGATCGACCATGGTTGTCGGCTCGTCATACAACACCGCCTCCGGCTGGCTCGCCAGCGCTCGGGCAATGGCTACGGAACGTTTCATCCCCGTTGAGAGATCGCTCGGCAGCAGGTTGTCCATGCCCGCGACCCCGACCATCTCAAGCAGACCTTTCACGACCTGAAAAATCTGCTCTTCCTGCAACTCTCCCCGCTCGCGCAGAGGAAACGCGACATTTTCCCCTACGGTGATGGAATCAAAGAGCGCCCCATTCTGGAAGACCATCGACACCTTGCGCCGGATTGCCTGCAAGTCTTTTTCCTTGAAGCCAACGATATCCTCGCCGGCGACGCGGATCACCCCCGAGTCGGGTTTTAAGAACCCAAGCAGCAGCTGGAGCGAGACCGACTTGCCGACGCCGCTTCGTCCCAAAATACAGAGTGTCTCCCCGGCATTAACGAAGAAATTGACGTCATGCAGGACGACGAAGTCGTTAAATGATTTCGAAACCTGCTCAAAGGCGATATAGGGTCCGGGGTGATTGCCGTCGGTCGGCAGATCTTCGGCAGCAGCCTCATTTTGATGGGCGGCCTGCTCCATAAATTCTTCGACCACTGGAGCCACATCTTCGGACACGCCTTCGGTGAGAGACCCGATCTCGCCGGGGTTGCTTCCGTGCGCATGCGCATCAGCGACGTGATCGGAATTCAGATTGTCGGTCGTGCTCACCACGTGTCCGCGACCCATTTCCGGGGCCGCCCGCTCCGTCGGCTGCTGCTCACCGACAGCTCTTGTTTCCTGCTCTCCTGCTTCGTGCCTATCGGCCATGGCTCTTGCCTCCCTTCGTTGCAAGCGGCATGTCCGTCTCAACTCGCGCGGGAAGATGCCCAGTGCCATCTTCTCCCACCGGCCACATCGCCGCCAAACGCTCCGCATCGGCAAATTCAGCCGGTGTGTTCAGATTGCTGAACCAAAGCTCGCGGGTGGCCCACTCGGCAACTGCTGGCTGCCAAACCGTCATGCGATCGATCCGAACTTCGCGCACGCCCTGGTCTGAGCCGGTTCGCACCTCCGTCCGCCGCATCAAGGTTTCTAATGACGCGCCGCCTTGGCCGGCCAGCTCCTTGGCGCCGGACTCGAGCACCGCTCGCACGCGGAGCTCTCCCTTTCGCAGAGCTTCGCGAACGCTGGGTAACAGATCCCGGTGTATCAGGCTGATCAGTGGCTGCGGCCCCTCATTTGTCACAGCAAAGCACACGCGCGCACCCTGTCGCGCATCAGCCGCCCAAAGTGCGATCAACGCTCGCAACAAGCCAGCCGGCAGCAGAGGCATATCCACCGGCAGGAACACCGCCCAGTCGCCTTTCGTTTCCGACAGCGCCGTCTCGATGCCGCCCAATGGCCCACAGCCCATGTGCCTGTCGGCCAAGTTGCGCACACCCTCCAAAGCGGGTCCGACGACGACAACTTCAGTACATATGGGCCGCAGCTTGCGAGCGGCCAGCTCCAGCAACGTTGTGCCACCCAGCAACATGGCTGACTTGTCTTGCCCCATTCGCGAGCTACGTCCGCCGGCCAGGATGTAGCCCACCAGCCCGGGACGCATGTCAGCTACTGGCACCGACTCGCACCAGAAATCCGATGATGGATTCCACCCCACGATAGAAGTTGGCCAAATGGAATTTCTCATTGGGCGCGTGCAGATTGTCGTCTGGCAAACCGAACCCCATCAGTACCGTCGGGATGCCAAGGACGCGCACGAAGTCACCGACGATTGGGATCGACCCACCCCCGCGCACAAACACCGTCTCCTTACCCCAAACGGCCTGCATGGCGTCGGTGGCTGCCCGGACGTACCGGTTGTCCGTGCTCACCACGATCGGCTCCCCCGAGTGGATCAACCGGACTTCCGTCGTGACGCCGGCCGGTGCGATCGCGGCCACATGTTCCTGGAGCTTGCGAAAAGTCTCGTCCGGGGACATGCGGGGCACGAGCCGAAGGCTTACCTTCGCGACGGCTTTGGCCGGAATGACTGTTTTCGCACCGGCCCCGATGAAGCCGCCGGGCATTCCATGGACATCCAGCGTCGGCCGAGCCCAGGTGCGCTCCAGCACCGAAAAACCAGGTTCGCCGGTCAGCTCCCGCGACCCCACCTCCGTCTGGCGGTAGTGCTCTTCGTCAAAGGGAAGTGCGCGCCAGGCTGCCAGCTCCGCTTCGGTCGGTGTCTCGATGTCGTCGTAGATGCCCGCCACCAGGATGCGCCCCTCCCTGTCTTTCAGGCCGGCGATGATCTCCGCCAGCGCCACGAACGCGTTCGGGGCGGCACCGCCGTAGATGCCTGAATGGAGATCCGTGCGCGCTCCCCGCACCTCGATCTCGGTGTAGCTCATGCCGCGCCGCCCGACGCACAGCGTCGGCAGCTCCGGCGCAAACATCTCCGTGTCGCTCACCAGAGCCACGTCGGCGCGGAGTTGGTCGCCGTGCTCGCGGACAAACGCGGCGATACCCTCGCCGCCGACCTCTTCTTCCCCCTCAAGCACAACGCGCACGTTCACGGGCAAGCGGCCGCCGCCCGTGGCAAAAAGCGACTCAAGCGCTTTGAGGTGCATCCACATCTGCCCCTTGTCGTCGACCGCTCCCCGGGCATACAGGTTGCCGTTTCGCTCTTGGGGCTCGAACGGCGCCGAGTGCCACTCGTCAAGCGGTTCCGCGGGTTGCACATCGTAATGGCCGTAGCACAGCACCGTGGGCGCGCCGGGAGCACCCATCCACTCAGCCAGTACCAACGGATGGCCACCGGAGCGTTCGGCCGTCGCCGTCTCGTGAAGTCGAACGCGCTCCATGCCGATCCGCCGCAGATCACTCGCGCAGAACTCAGCCGCCCGACGCACGTCACTCGCGTGTTCAGGATCCGTCGAGATCGATGGGATCCTCAGCAAGGCTTTTAGTTCTTCGATAAAACGCGGACCCTCGTTTCGCGCAAAAAGGGACGCCTGTTCCTGCACTTGCTGGTCAACCATCAATGGGGCCTCGTTCCCCCAGCATCCCACGCGACCCGGGAAGCGGTCCAATGCATCCGCTTTCGCGAGACGAACGAAACTTATTGCGCCTCGCCGCTCCCACCGTTGAAACGGATAGACGCCGTTGTAACCACGGGCACACGCACGCCGCTCTGCACATACGGCTCATACCGCCAGTTCCGGATGGCGCGTGCCGCTGCTTGGCGCAAGCCGCCGGCGCCTGAGATCACCTGCACGTCCTCAACCCGGCCTGTATTGGAGACGTAGACAGCGGCCACCACCTCGCCCGAACCCCGGGGCAACTCGCCCACATCGCCCACCGGCAACAAGTGCTCGGCCATCACACGCTCCGGTACGCGCACCCGCACGCCAGACCTACCCTGGACCGTGTCCGCGTCACCGATCTGACCCCTGGACCCCGCGGCGGTGCCGCCCAGGGTGGCCGCCAGGTTGTGCGCGTCAGTAACGTCCGGCCGATTAAGTAAGCCAGGGTTCGCGTGGGCAGTCGACCCGAACGTCAGGGGCGAGCGCCGAATGACCGGCGCAGGGCTTCCGTTCGCCAACCAGTTCCGGCCTGCCCCCGCATCTTGCCCGGCGCGATCTCCCTGCTTTCTGCTGTCCGGCGACTGGGAACTGCTTGCCGTCTCTCCGCCGACCTGGCCCAAACTTCTCAGCGGAGCGGGCCGGACCCTGGCTGATGCGACCTGACCCGCGCTCGGCTTCGCCCCGGGAAGGGGGACGACTTCTGCT
>CAXUCK010000117.1:0-528 GCA_964249375.1 uncultured Acidobacteriaceae bacterium | reverse complement strand
GACCGGCTTGCCGGCATCGCGTCCCCGGCGTCCGCATCCCGCGCGTCCACGCTTAGTCGCCACCAAATGACTAAAGGGAGAGCCGCGAGCAGGAGCAGCACAACCGCGAGGACAAGGCGGCTTACGCGGTACCCCCGCCACGTCTTCGGACCTCCGATCGGGGCATCTTCCGGGATGCCGGGCTGTGCGAAGGTCGAGAACATCCGAGGCGCTGGCAGCTGCTCTCCCAACCGGTCGTCCGCGGTGAGCCGGGGGTCTCTTTGCGTCTCCCGTCGCACCGGGAACGGACGGAGCGGCCCGGATTGTGAGCGGTCCGATGCAGTCTGTTTCTCTTCGGAACGGATCTCGTCCGAGTTGTGACGCTCATTGAAAGCAGGCATCGCACTCCATCTGTCTGTCCGCTTCTCAGAGATCGGCGGAGGTAGCGGAGACGGCTGCTCGAAGGCTTGCGCAGGACGCACTTTAGGCTGCATTTTCGGATGTGCGGGGCGTTCGGCCGAGGCCGTCGCATCAGCCGGGCGGGCCACC
>CAXUCK010000116.1:0-7190 GCA_964249375.1 uncultured Acidobacteriaceae bacterium | reverse complement strand
TTGGGTGGCGGAGGGGTCGCGTAGGAGTTTTTGGTGGGGGTGGGGGGTTCCGGGGGTGCTGGAGCGGTGGGCTTCCGGGAGTAGAGGGGGGCTATCGCTGGGGGGGATGCAGATGGTGATGGTGGGCATGGTGGACGGGGTGGTTCAGGAGCTGGCGGAGAGGCGGTCGGGGTCCGCCGGGGAGTGGCGGCCGGAGCGCCCTGAGAGCAGATCGCGGTAGATTTCCAGGCACTGCGCGGACATGCGGCTGACGGTGAAGCGATCGAGGCCGGTGTGGGCCCGGGCGGCCCAGGAGCGGCGGAGATCGGGGTCGTGGAGCAGGAGGGAGAGGGCCCGGGCGAGTTCGGGCGGATTTTGCGGAGGGACGAGGATGCCGGCGGCCCCGTGGTCGAGCGCCTCGGGGATACCATCGACATCGGAGGCGATGATGGCGCAGCCGGCTTCGCGGGCCTCGGCCAGGACGAGGCCGAAGGAGTCGCGGCGGGAGGCGAGGACGAAGATGTCGGCGGAGAGCATGAACTGCTGCGGGATGGGCTGGAAGTTGATGAAGTGGATGTGGTCGCGGGCGGGCGAGGCGGCGGCCTGCGCCTCGTAGAGGGGGCGCTGGTCGCCTTCGCCGATGAGGTAGAGGTGGGCCTCGGGGCAGCTGGCGAAGGCGAGGTTGAAGGCTTCGATGAGCTCGGCGATGCCCTTGCGCGGGTGGAGGCCGGCGACGGTGAGGACGGCGGGATGGAGGGGGCGGGGGGGGGAGGGTCTCGATGGGCGGCAGGCGCGGGCTCTGCACGGTGCCGTTGAGGACGACGCGCAGCTTGCGCTCGGGGACGCCCTTATCGAGCATGTCCTGGCGGACGGCGGTGCTGACGGTGATGAGGCGGTCGCCCCAGCCCATGCGGCGGGCGTCGCGGTCGTGGACGTTGTGGAGATGGCCGACGACGGGGATGCCGTAGAGGCGGGCCCAGGGAAGGGCGAGAAGGAGGCCGGTCTGCATGTGGGCGTGGATGATGTCGGGGCGGAACTCGCGGATGGCGCGGCGGAAGCGGCGGAAGGCGAGAAGCATGGTGCGCGCGGTGCGGTCCTGATTGATGACGAAGACGCGGATGCCGACGGATTCGACGAGGGGGATGTGACCGCCCTGGTCGGCGAGGAAGGCGACGGTGTGGCCGGCGCGCCGCTGATCGATGGCGACGTCGACGGCGAGGTTGACGATGCCGTTGCCGCGGTCGGAGAGGCGGTTGACGATGTGGAGGATGCGCATGCGGTCAGGCGGCCTTGCGACGGAGTCCGCGCAGGAGGGAGTGGAAGTCTTCCGGCCGGGGGAGGAGGTCGGGCATACGGATTTTGAGGTAGACGGGGAAGCCGGCACAGATGAACAGAAGACGGGCGACGGTGGACAGGAGCAACGACAGAGCGGCGCCATTGAGGCCGAGGCGCGGGATGAGCAGGAGGAGGAGGGGGACGTTGAGGACGAGGCCGAGACCCTGGAGGAGGGAGACGGTGCCGGGATGGTTGAGGGCCATGAAGGCCTGGGCGAGGATGAAGACGAGGCCGGAGAGAGTGACCTCGACGAGCATGATGCGGAGGACGCCGGTGGCGCTGGTGTAGTCCTTGCCGTAGAAGACTTTGAGCAGGGTGGGGCCGAGCAGGCCGACGAAGAGGGAGAAGGCGGCGGTGATGACGAGACTGACGCGCGCGGCGCGGCCGGTGAGCTCACGGATGCGATCGACGGTCTGGCCGGCGGCCTTGGGGAAGAGGACGGCGGTGACGGCGGTCTGGAAGACGCCGGTGGTGCGGGACAGGCTGAGCATGACGACATAGAGGCCCATGTCGGCGGGGGTGAGGATGCTGACAACGAGGACCTGGTCGACCTGAGAGGAAAGGGTGCCGAGGAGGTCGATCCAGTAGGAGCGGATGCCGTAGCTGAGCAGGAGCTTACAAGCGGGGACGGAGGGCCGGCTGGCGCGGTCGAGAAGGGGCCCGACCCGGCGGATGAGAACGGCGGAGACGGGGATGATGGCGGCGATGTAGCAGAGAGCGGCCGAAAGGACGGTGAGGCGATGGGTGAGGAGAAGCGCGAGAAGCGCGAGGAGCGTGACGAGGGGGTTGAGGATTTGCGAGACGTTGGAAGCGGAGAAGTCGCCGTGCGCCTCCAGGATGGCGCGGCCGACGAAGCTGAGCGAGCAGATGGGGGTGACGATCATGAGCCACTGCGCATCGCGCACGAGCCACATGGGGTACTGCTTGAGCAGATGCGGCATGAAGAAGGCGCCGACGAGCCCGGTGGCCACGCCGAGGACGGCGGCCATGGCGAGGCCGCTGGACATCAGGCCGCCGCGACGGTCTGGACGCGACCGGAGGAAATAGACCATCGAGCTGGGGATGCCGAAGGTGGTGAGGCTGGCGAGGAAGAGCGACCACAGGATCATGGCGGCGAGCTGCCCGCGGCCGGCCGGCATGAGGGTGCGCGCGGTAACGATGCCAGTGGCGGCGTTCAGCACCTGGACGAGGAGCTTGGCGCCGGTGGTCTGCGCGACGGCGCGAACGCCGCCCCCCCCTGTTCTGTTTGCCCCGCCGGGCGCCGGCGCCGACGGGATAGTTTCTGCCGGCGCGTACCCCTCTGTGGTGCCCATGTGTTCGTGCCCCGCAGCCTGAGGCCGCCTGCCGCTAGTGTATCGTTCGGCGCCGGTCCGTTTCAGAATTCGTGGTGGTACGTTCTTCCCCGCCCCAAAGGATTGATTGCGCGGCGGGAGTGGGTGTGGATGCGGGGTTGAGGGCTGGTTGGCTCAACTGCGAAGGAGGTCGCGGTAGGCGGAAAGACGGGCGCCCTGGGCGACGAAGAAGCGCTTCCAGGCGAGTCCGCGCAACTGCGGGGTGAAACGAAACGCCTGCACGAGGCCGGGCGCCACCCGGGTGCCCACGAGAGCGAAGTAGACGAGCGACAGGAAGCGACGCAGAGGGGAGAGGCTGTCCCAGGCGGCGACGACCTGGTTGTAGGCGGAATTGCTGAAGCCGGCCATGTCGGTCGACTTCTCGCCGGCGTAGTGCCGGACTTCTTCGCGAGCACCCTCGTAATGGTCCACCAGGACCGCGGGGTCGTACATCACGGACCAGCCAGCGAGGGAGATGGCACGAGAGAAGGCGAAGTCTTCGCACGGCTGCGCCCCCCGACCGCGGAGGCGACGGTCGAACGAGAGTGTGTCGGTGGCGGCGCGACGGAAGCTCATGTTGGCTCCCTTCAGCAGATCCACCTCTCTGGCGGCCCCGCGACCAAGGGCGTGGTTGCCGATGTGCTTTCCGTTCCAGAGCAAGCGGCCGACCACGTCTTTGGTGGCCGCCTGCGGCACGCCGTTGGTGAAGCACTGGTCCCGGCCGCCGAGAGCGCCGAGATGCGGGTTGGCGACAAAGTGCTGGAGGATGCGCTCGATCCAGTCCGGCCGGGGCACGGCATCGTCATCCAACATGGCGACCACGTCGGTCTGACAGTTTTGGAGGCCAGCGTTGCGCGCCGCCACAACTCCCGGCTCCCGGACGAGAACCAGCCGGATCGGGAGAGCTGGGTCCGCGAGACGTTCCTGAAGGATCTGACGGGAGGCCCCGTCCTCTTCGCGCAGAACAACGACTACGAGGTCCGCCTTCCGGGTCTGGAGGGCGAGGCCATCCAGGCAGCGGGCGAGATCGTGTGGACGCTGGAACGAGACGACGGCGACACCGATCGTGGCCGGGACCCCGGACGCCAGCTTGCGCGCTTCAGACATTCGAGCGGGTCCGCTTTCGCGAGGACAGAGTCCGTACTGTCCGGGGACGGAGGGTAGGGGAGCCGAGCATGGCGGGCACGGAGGCGAGGAGTTAGAGCGAAACCTGCTCGGTGGCTTCGGCGTGCTCGCAGACGAGGAGCGAATCCTGGCCGTGGTTCGAGAGGGCCCGGTCGAGGACGCGCGACATCTTGGCGGCGAAGACGGAGCGGTCGAACTTGCGGGCGTGGCGCAGCATGGTCTGGGTGTCCCAGGGGATGGACTCTGAGTGCAGGATGGCGGCGGCGAGGGACTCGGCTGCGGGATGGGGGAAGAGTACGCCGGTTTTGCCGTCGATGACGGTGTCGAGCGCGCCGCCGCCTTCGAACGCGATGCAGGGGCGACCGGACGCGTTCGCCTCCAGCGGGATGAGGCCGAAATCTTCTTCGCCGGGGAAGAGCACGGCGCGGCACTCTGCCATGCGCTGGGTCACGACCTCGTCGGGGGCCCGGCCGAGAAAGGTGACCGTGTCGCCGGCGAGGCGCCGGAGGCGGGCTTCGTCAGGGCCGGCTCCGATGATGACCAGCTTGCGGCCCAGCTGCCGGCAGGCTTCGATGGCGAGATCGACGCGCTTGTAGGGCACGAGGCGGGACACGATGAGGTAATAGTCGCCGCGGGTGGAGGACGGCGTGAAGCGGTCGCAGTCGATGGGCGGGAAGATGACCTCGGCCTCTTTGCCGTAGTAGCGCCGGATCCGATCGGCGACGACGGTTGAGTTTGCGATCATGACATCGACGGACTGGGCGGCGGCGAGATCTTTGCGCTTGAGCGCACGGACCATGGAGCGCAGGACGCCCTTTGCCCAGGGATGAAAATTTTCCCGGGCCGCGTAATCGTCAAAGCGCCAGATCCAACGGGTGGGCGTGTGGCAGTAGCAGATGTGGAGCGAGCCTTCCGGCTTGCGGATCATCTTGGCGAAGCCGTAACAGCTGGAAAGAATGGTCCGGTAGGGGTCGAGCGCGAAGCTTTGCACGGCGACGGGATACAGCAGAAAGTAGTGTCGATACAGCCGTCGCATCCAGGGCAGATGCTGCATCCAGGTGGTGTGGATCAAGCGTTGCCGAAGATAGGGGGAGAGCCGTTCCGGGACCGAGACGGTGGTGAAGATGTCGGCTTCGGGGACCAGGCGGGCAAGCTCCTCCGCCACCCGTTCACCTCCGCCTGCCTGGACGAAGTTGTCGTGTACAAAGGCTGTGCGCGACGGGCGACCGCGTTCTGAGAGAGTGGGTCGCTGGGGGGTAGACAAGGGCTAGCCTCTCACGTGAGCTGAACATGCGTGGGCGAGTGCGTACAGAAAAGGTACCACATCCATTCCTTCCAATGAAGCCGAAACAGCGACGGTTCCGGAGCTGCGCTGGGTGGGACTCAGGCGCCGCGGGGGCAATGTGAGTGCTCCGGTGTCACGCCTTACTGATATCAAACTCTGGGGCAAATGCAAACCATAGTCTGTCCTTTCGGGCACACAAAGGATGCGCCATGGCCCATTTTGGAACTGCAGACGCGGGGGCTGGAGGCCGTTCTGGGAGTCAGTATGCCTCATCGAGCATGCGGTCATAGAACTGCTCGACGATGCGGGTGGTGGTGGCGGATCCGTACTGGGCGAGGGCGTGCTGCTGGCCGGCGCGCGCGACCACACCGGCCGCAGAGGGATGCGCCAGCACATCGAGGATGGTGCGGGCGAGCTGTTCGGGGTCGGCCCGTGGAACAAGGTACCCGGTCTGGCGATGCCGCAGGATCTCCGACGGACCGCCGCCTTCGCTCGCGATGACGGGCTTGCCGGCGGCCATGCCCTGCACGAGCACCTGACCGAAGGGCTCCGGAATGGTGGACGCGTGGACGACGGCATCGAGGCTGGCGATCCACTCCGGGATGTTTCGCTGGAACCCGGTGAACTCGACGTGCCCGGCGATGCCAAGCTCGACGGCGAGCCGGCGCATTTCGCTTTCAAAGGCGACTTCGCCGAACAAGGGAGCGCCGATGACGAAGAAGCGCACGCCGGGCCGTCGCTGGAGCAGGCTGGCGGCTGCGCGGAGGAAGATTTCCTGACCTTTCCAGGGACAGATGCGGCCAATCAACCCGACGCGCAGCTCCCGCCCGCTGGCGATGGCGGCGGAGAGCGTCTCCGCCCCGGCCGCGGAGCGAACGAACGGATCGAGATCGATGCCGGAACTGATGACGACGGCGGGCTTTTCCGGACGGAGATGGAGGCTTTCGAGCGTCGCCCGGGAGTTCGCGATCAGGCCGTTCGGAAGGGTGTCGCAGGCTGCGCGAAAGACGCGCACGGCCCGCGCGGGCAGGTAGTCCTCGTCGATGCGGTCGCGGATATGCCAGACCAGGGGGACGCCGTGGAAGCGCGCCGCCAGACCACCCATGAGGTCGGCCTTGAGGGAATTGGTGTGGATGAGGTCGGGGCGAAGATCGTCGACCGCACGCGACAGCGCGCGAAAGAAGGCCACCGTCGAGAGCGCCTTGCGCCAGGGCAGACCCTCCGCGGTGTGCATGGATTCGCGCCGAGTGTCGGCGAGCTCCTGCGGCATGGGCAGAACGTGGGTCTCGGCGACCGCCTGCAATTCCGCCAGCAGAGGGCCGTGCGAGAAGAGCAGAACGACCGGATGGAAGCGGGTGCGATCGAGCTCTTTGACGAGCGCGAGCAGGGCCAGCTCGCCCCCGCCCAGGACGGCGGTGTGGTCGAGGTAGAGGATGCGCTTCCGGGGGGTGAGGGCGGTACGCGTCAAGCCGGGGTCCGGTTTTGCCGCGCTCTGCCGTTAGCGGAGGGCATAGATCGCGGTGTTGGCATACCCGGCGGGAGAGTTGACGAGCGACATGACCTGGATGGCGCGGGTGAGCTTGTTGCGCGGAACAAAGATGATGTCGCCGGAAGCGAGGTCCATGTCGTGCTCGAAGATCTTGGAGGATTCCACGTTTTTGAGGTCCAGCAGCGAAAGCTGCTGATCGGCCGTACCGAGACCGTGGATGAGGACCACCTGCTTTTCCTTGCCGGTCTGGCGGATGCCGCCGGCGAGCATAAGCCCCTGCAGCACGGTAAGGTGCTCCCGCAGCTCGTACTTGAGCGGCGCGAAGGCCTCGCCCGCGACGACGAAGTACGGATGCTGGAAGTCGGTGAGCGTGAGGGCCACGACCGGATCTTTGAGACGGACCGACGCGCTTTTCTCGATCAGGGCCTTCATGTCGTCGAGCGTCCGGCCGGCGACGCGGACGTCGCCACCGACGCGCAACGTGACAAAACCGTCCGGCTGCACGGTGACGGTCTGGTTGAACTCCGGCGTGTAGGTGAACTCCACCTGGATCTGATCGCCCTCGTGGATGTGGTAGCGCTCCCTCTGCTGGAGCTGGGGCGACGAGCTCTGCGAAGCCGCGGACCTGTCTGAAAGGCCGGTGGAT
>CAXUCK010000115.1:0-7226 GCA_964249375.1 uncultured Acidobacteriaceae bacterium | reverse complement strand
GGGGCGTACTTCTGCTTGACGGTACCGAAGAGGGGGTCGATCTGGGAGAGGGAATCGATTTCGTCGCCGAAGAGCTCGATGCGGAAGGCGGACTCGTCGTAGGTGGGGTAGACCTCGATGATGTCGCCGCGGACGCGGAAGGTGCCGCGGCGGAAGTCGACGTCGTTGCGCTCGTAGAGGATTTCGACGAGACGGCGGGTGATGTCTTCGCGCTTGATGCGCTGGCCTTTTTCTAGCAGAAGGAGCATGCCGTAATAGGCTTCCGGGCTGCCGAGGCCGTAGATGCAGGAGACGGAGGAGACGATGATGGCGTCGCGGCGCTCGAAGAGGGAGCGGGTGGCGGAGAGGCGGAGCTTGTCGAGCTCCTCGTTGATGGTGGCCTCTTTTTCGATGAAGAGGTCGCCGGAGGGGATGTAGGCTTCGGGCTGGTAATAGTCGTAGTAGGAGACAAAGTACTCGACGGCGTTGGTGGGGAAGAAGGATTTGAACTCGTGGTAGAGCTGGGCGGCAAGGGTTTTGTTGTGGGCGAGGATGAGCGCGGGGCGGTTGGACTCGGCGATGATGGACGCCATGGTGAAGGTTTTTCCGGAGCCGGTGACGCCGAGGAGGACCTGGTCTTTTTCGCCGGCGGTGAGGCCTGAGACGAGTTCGGCGATGGCGCGGGGCTGGTCGCCTTGGGGGGTGTAGGTCGTGGCGAGCTGGAAGTCCATCCTTATAGGATAAAGCGGGATGGCCGCTGGCGGGCACGCGGCTCGACGAGGAACGGTGATGGCACAAACGACGGAGTTGTGGCTGGTTCGGCATGGTGAGACGGAGTGGAGCCTGAGCGGGGCGCATACCAGCCGGACGGATATTCCGCTGACGGAGCATGGGCGGCAGCGGGCGCGGGAGCTGGGAGAGTTTTTGCAGGGGACTCGGTTCGACGCGGTGTTTACGAGTCCGATGCAGCGGGCGAGGGAGACGTGTTCGCTAGCTGGGTTTGGGGATCAAGCGCAGGTGGAGGATAGGCTGAAGGAGTGGGATTACGGGGTGTATGAGGGGAAGACGACGAAGGAGATTCGGCTGGAGCATCCAGGGTGGAGCGTTTGGAAAGATGAGATTACCGGGGGGGAGACAGTGGAGCATGTGGGCGAGCGCGCGGACGGGGTGATTGCGCGGGCTCTGGCGGTGTCTGCCGGTGGGTCGGGTGCGGCGAAGGTTGCGCTGTTTGCGCACGCACACATCTTGAGAATTCTAGCGGCACGGTGGATCGGCTTGCCGGCAGATGGGGGTCGTATGCTGGCGCTGGGTACGGGGAGCTTGAGTGTGCTGGGGTGGGAGCGGGAGACGCGTGTGATTGAGCACTGGAATCGCGGATTTGAAGCCGACTAGGGACAGGAGACCATCTCGCGGCAGAGGAGGGTCACCCATTCTGACGGGGAGGTGACAAGGGCAGTTGGTTGGGCTGAGGCAAGATCGTCCTGGGCGAAGCCAAAGCGGCACCCGATTGCCAGGGTACCCGCGGCCCGGGCGGCTTGCATGTCGGCTCGTCCGTCTCCAATCATGACTGTATTTGCGGCACGGATTGGGGTACTGTCCGGATTGCTTGACGAGCAGGCAAGGCCGTTGGCTTCCGCGATCAGGCGCTCGAGTCCGAGTGGGTCCGGCTTCTTGGTTGGGAAGCTGTTGCCGCCGTAGACCTGGAAGAAGAAGGGCGCGAGTGCGAGTGCCTCACAGATCTTGCGGGAAGGGTTTACGGGCTTATTCGTGAGACAGGCCATGAGCATGTTCGGCGATCGTTTGCGGATCGCGCTGAGAGCTTTGAGCACACCAGGGTAGACATAGGTGTGGTCAAGCTTGCCTTGCTTGTAAGCGGCAAGAAAGAACTCGTGTCCCTCGGGCAGCAACTGTGGACTTAAGCCGGAGTTCTCAAAGGCCCGTTGGACGAGAGCCAAGGCGCCATCGCCTACGTAGCCCGCAATCGTTTCGATCGGGAGAGACGGCTTGCCGAAATGTTGAAGCGTGTTGTTGACTGCGTTGGCGAGGTCCTGGCGCGAATCGATCAGCGTGCCATCCAGATCGAAAACCAAGAGGCGAGCCTGCTGGAAAGGGGGGATCATGCGGACGGAAGAGCTCGCGCAGTGCGGTCAGCGAATCTCAACATCCCCTGATCCAGACCGGACCCGAAGTGCTGGACCACCGCCGTTTACGGTACCGACGACATGGTGCCGGTTCAAATCGCCGCTCATAGAAATGGATTTTGTGACGCGTACCGTGCCGGAGCCGGTGTCCGCATCGAGGGAGAAGTGAGTCTGCGGACCGAGACTGAGACGAACGGAGCCGGAGCCCGTGTCGAGCGTCCAATCGGAGGTGAGGGCGCCCGCTACCTCGATGTCGCCTGAACCAGTCTTTGCGCGGAGACCGCCGGAGACACCCTGCAGACGTATAGATCCAGACCCAGTCTGTGCCTGAACATCGGCGGGTGCGGTTTCGACCAGTTCGACATCGCCTGAGCCGGTACCCAAGGTTGCCGGGCCATGGACACCACGGACACGAACTGAGCCGGCACCACTTTGCGCACGAACGGATGTGCCGACATCAGTCATTTCTATGTCGCCTGAGCCGGTTTCGGTCTCAATGCCCGCGCCATGCGGGACTGTCACGTCGTAATCGATGGTGATGTTTTGGTAGAGGCTGGACGGGTGACGATCACCGATGACGATGTGTTCTCCATCCTGATGAATGGGAGGGGAGGCGACAATCTGTCTGATTCGGCTTTCCGCGTCATTCTTCCCGCCAAACCAGCTGTTGTTGCTGTGAACCTGGGCGGCGACGTGGACCTGGTTGCCAGCACCGGAATGTATGCGCACGGAGCCAGAGCCGGTGAAGACGGCCACGGCGGGCGAATTACCCGAAGAGAGTGTTCGTTCGAAGCTGCTGTCAGCCGCCCACGCCTGACCTGCAACGGATATGAGAGCGATAACGCCAGCGGAGAGGATGAAACGCATACCTGCCTACCTTTGAAGTTGGGTTTCGGAGCTGAAGACAATTATTGCTGCACGATAACAGCCGCACCTTCTTTGACCCCGGACATGATCTCGACTCGGGCCCCATTTGAGAGGCCGACTGTCACGGGGATCTTCTTTCGCCCATTCTTTTGCGACGAATCTGGAATCTCCACTGAGGCATTCCGGTCTTTGTCGTAAATGACGGCCTGCTCGGGTACGGTGAGGACAGCTTTGTGCTCATCGAGGAGGATCTCGGCATTGGCTGTCATGTTCGCCTTCAAATCACCTCCAGGATTGTCGATGGAGACACGCACTTCGAACGTTGTGACGTTGTCCTTCTCCACTCCCAGAGGAGCAATCTTCGTGACTTTACCGAGGAAAGCTTTGTCTTTGAACGACTCCACCTTGATGCGTGCGGGCTGCCCGAGATATACCTTGCCGATGTCGGCTTCGTCGACCTTGCCCTGCACGTACACCTGAGTGATGTCGCCAATGGTCATGACAAGCGTTGCCGTGCTGCCAAGAACGAGGATGGAGGAAACGGCGTCACCGATCTCGACGTCGCGGGACAGGATAACCCCATCCATTGGGGACGTAATGGTGGTGTAGGAGAGTTGCTCTTCAAGCTGCTTGAGCGATGCCTGAGCCTGGGCGACCTGGGCTTGGGCCTGGCGCAGTTTCGAGTCATCGACCGTGATCTGGGCGACTGCTTTGTCGCGGGTATTCGCAGCAGCAAGGTAACGCTGTTGTGCATCGTCAAGCGCTTGTTTGCTGACCACACCTGCTGTAGACATCTCCTGGGCACGATCGTACGTGTGCTTGAACATCGGTAAATCGGGAGCTTCCGCGTTGACGCGATCGTATTGGATCGCTGCTGCGGCTGCGTGGGCGTTGGATTCGGCGGCCGCGAGCTGTGCTTTCTGTGCAGCGACCTGATCGAGGATTTCCTGCTGATCCAATTGGGCGAGGAGTTGACCCTGGCGGGCACTGGCATTGATGTCGACGTAAAGCTTCGTTACGATGCCGGAGGCTTTGGACTTGACCTCTACCTTGGTGATCGGCTGCACTTTGCCGGTAGCGACGACAGATCGGGCGATGTTGCCGCGTTCGACCCTGCTCAACTGAGAAGGATCGAGCTTCACACTGCTGCCGTGTGCCATGATCGTCACGCCGACCGCAACCACACCACAGAGCGCGGCAGCACCCCAGATCCACGCTCTGTTTCGTTTCCTGCGCTGCAAATTCACGCGATCCCCCACGGGCTCCTCTCTGGATGGCCTCACAGGGCTTACGAGAGGGCTTTCCAATTTGTTCCCGAGTCGTCAAGATGCGACAAGTTGGGGATGCCTTAGGCATATTTCCGCAGGATGCCGAGCACCTTCCCCTGAATGGCAACACTGGCCGCTGGTGCATAAATTGGCTGCATTTCAGAGTTGGAGGGTTGGAGCCGAATGAGATTGCCCTCGCGGTAGTAGCGCTTCAGGGTTGCTTCGGAGTTGTCTACCAGAGCGACGATGATCTCGCCCTCGCGAGCTGTTCTGGTCCGTTCCACCAAGACGTAATCTCCGGACATGATGTGCTCGTCCCGCATCGACTCACCGTGGACCTCGAGAGCGAAAACGTCGCGGGTGCCGATGATGTCTCCAAGGGAAATGCTTTCCGCAGACTCGATTGCTTCCACCGGTCTACCAGCCGCAATCCGACCGGCCAAAGGTACGCGCTCCGGTCCACTCGGCTTCGACATATTTGGGACGACGTCGATGGAGCGGGAACGATTGTGAGATCGCTGGAGCAGACCTTTGTTGTGCAGGTTCGTTACGTGTTTGTGAACCGTGGCGAGCGAGTTCAGGTTGAGACCAGCCGCAATCTCCTCAAAGGAAGGGGAGTAGCCATTCTCCTGGGTGAAGCTGGTCAGGAAATCGAGCACGTCTTTTTGCCGCTTAGTGATAGCCATGCTGCCCATGCTAGCGAACGGAAGGCGAATTGGAAAGAAAAAATGAAGACAGGGGACGAAAAAGCGCGATTGGGCGAGAGTATTCCCATTTTGGGAAACGATTCGCTTTTTCTACACCGAAACTCTTGCGAAACTCCGAGAAATCGTCGAGAGTAGGACCTGTCGGAAGCGTAGGTAAAGCGAATCTGAAAACCGACAGGGGATACCATGAACTACATTGACCGCGACGCCTTGATTCAGGATCACATGAAGCTTGTTCCGCAGATTGTTCGTAGTTTCCATAGCTTACTGCCCAACCATGTAGACCGGTCAGACCTTGAATCGGCCGGCTATGTTGGCCTCGTCGACGCGGCCGGAAAGTTCGATCCCTCGAAGCACATTCAATTCAAGAGCTATGCGCAGTTCCGTATACGCGGCGCGATTGTGGACAGCCTGCGAGCAACCGACTGGAGTCCACGCCAGCTCCGACGACAGGGGCGGGAGATCGAGCGAGCCATGCAAATGATTTCCCACAGGTGTGGGAGGTCGGCCACCGACGTCGAGGTGGCAACCGAGCTTGGTCTTGATCTCGAGCAATATCACGATCTCCTCGCGCAGCTGCACGGCTTGGAGATCGGCACACTGAATGTCGAATGCAATGAAGACTCGGGGGACGAGGAGCTGGCTTATGTTGCTGGTCCGGCCGAGGAAGAACCGCTGTTTCGGTGTCTTCGTGGCGAAATGAGCCAGCGTCTCGAGGAAGCTATTGAGACACTCCCGGAGCGTGAGCGGCTGGTCATCTCGCTCTACTACAGCGAGGAGCTTAGTCTGCGTGAGATTGGTATGGCGCTCGGGATCGGGGAATCCAGGGTTTCGCAGATTCGGTCGAGTGCGGTGGTTCGTCTCCGGTCCGCGTTAGCACCAGCAGCTCCCGCTCAGAAAGAACGCCGCTCGGGAACTCGCGCTCGCTTCGCCGCCTAATTGGGGTTAAGTTTTGTACGAGTGGGCGTGCGACCTAGCTTTTAGGCCTAGAAGGAACCTAGTGACGTCGACGTGTGGGAATCAGCAGATGCGCGATCGCTTCCATTTGGCCCCAACCCGAGTTTGATGATTGCGCGAGAATCAGGAACCAGCTTCGTCTGCCAACCGTTGTCTGCCTGATACTTCTGCATGGCTGACTCGGTCTGCGCGTCCCAATGTCCTGAGCTTGTCCCTGAAAGATAGCCGGCACTGGTGAGAGCCGACTGTATCTGAGCTGCCCGGGTGTCTTCGATCGCACGTTGCTGTGCCGGTTTGAAGGCGGCACCCGCGGCAAGCTTACGGGATTTCCGTCCGGAGATTCGCGGGGACGTCGGACCGCGCCGAAGATGGCTTAGAGCAAACGTGGAAGGTGGGGCGAAAAGAAGAAAACACCCAAGGATGATTCGCATTCGCATGCTTCTGTTGTTCCCCGATCCGTGGCAATGTTTACGTCAGAGTAACGCGACTTGCATTTTCAGGCAATGGCGTAGGGGTGAAGGCGGAGTTCACCCAATCGCGAACTCCGCTCATGGTTTGCTATTCCAGGGTGCCGCCGATGTAGCTGCTCCCCTTTTGTTGAGGATTATGAACGACGAAGACGACATCATCTTTGGGATGAAGACTGCTTACGACGGCGCGGTAACTGGCCTCATCGGTGATAGATTTGCGGTTAATTTCCGTGATGACCTCGCCCTTGATGAGGTCGATTTCATCTGCGAACGATCCAGGCGCCACGCTGGTGACAAGAACACCGCCCTTGATGCCCATTTTGGTGGCCAGTTGGGGTGGAACCGCAGCGACAGTGATGCCGAGCTTTGCCTGACCGGCGTCACTTTCCTGGGGGGAGTTGGAGTCATCTTTGTCGCCGCCATTGAGTTCGGCGTAGACCTTTGCCCGGTCGCCGATGGTGACGTTCGCGCTATTCTGTTTTCCCGCGCGAAGATATCCCAGATTGACCGCCGAACCGACAGGCCGCGCGGAAATGTCCTGGACCAGGTCGTCGCCGTCCTTGATCTTGCGTCCGTCGATCGAGACGATCACGTCACCAGGCTGAAGCCCAGCTTTCGCCGCTCCGCCGTTCGGAGTCACCGTGCTGACGAGAACGCCGCCGTTAGCGAAGCCGTACATGCGTCCCACCGCGGAGGATTGGACACCTTGGAAGCTGATGCCGATCGAGCCGCGAACCACCTTGTGCTGCGGTCCGATGAGCATGTTGTACACGTTCACGATGATGTTCGAGGGCATGGCAAAGCCGACGCCCTGGGATCCCATCGACTGGGTGTAGA
>CAXUCK010000114.1:0-7315 GCA_964249375.1 uncultured Acidobacteriaceae bacterium | reverse complement strand
CCCTGGCCCCACCACCACCGCGCCTGATTCCCCATGCCCGCCGCACCGTCGCATCCGGTTCTGACAACGTCAGTGAGCCCCGATCAACCCACTCACGAAACCTAAGCCCGGTCCCACCCGTACCAGGTCCGTCCCAACGCTTGAGTCAACAGAATGCCACTTGTCAGTACCGGATCGGAGTCGATACTTGTAAGGCGCGCCATTGGGTGGAGTCGATGCCCTTGATCCACAGCCAGAGTGTCCAGGAGATCATGGCAACAAACATGGGGAGCAGGATGTAGGGCAGGTCGTATTGCGGTGCTGCGACCACAATCAGATTGTCCGCAATGAAGCTTGCACCTCCCAGCATGAAAAGGATTCCAAGCGTGCGTGGCAGAAAGCCGGATTGCAGCATCAGGTATCCGCGAACCAGCGCCGCTGTCCCGTAGAACGCAGCGAAAATGCCGTTGACATAGCCATAGATCGTCAGGCAGAGGTAGGTGAGCGAAGCCTTCGCCTCAGGCGTCATTGCCCGGGCGACGTGAGCATCTGTCGCGGGTAGAGCTGACGCAAAATAGAGCAGCTCTCCTGCGACATAGATCGAAGTCGCCATCAGACCGAAACACAACGCCAGCAGCGCAAGGTAGCGGCTGACGGTCCGAAGCAGCGCGTAGAACAGCACGTTGAGCACGATGTCGCATGTAGCCTCCAGAAGGTACGCGACGAAGCTGGCACGAAAGAGCCCCACCGAACTTGCGACCTTGCGCGCGGTGCCGGCAACATCGTCGGCCAGCAGCAGGACGTTCGGCACATGTGCCTCGCCCCATCCGGCGGAGATGATCGTGATGACATACAAGGCCCCGATCCATCGCGCGTAGCGTTGCGCTGTTTCCGCATTCATCGCATGATCCCCTGTGATAACGATGGTACGTTAGCCGGGGAGAATCAGTTCCGCACCGCAGTGTGGTCGGTAGCGGGAAACGCCGTTCTCGGAAGTTGACCAGACTTCCGGCCCCGGACCGGGTGACTCCGGTCCGTTACTCACGAAAACGCGACCTACCGTTACAAACAGACGTTCAGGTCTGCATCCGCGGCGATCAAAGCGCGTGGAGAGCCAGGTCGATCATCGCGTAGAGATCCTCCCGGCTCGCTCCTGCTCGAGCTTCGACGGCGATGCCGCCGGCAAGGGTCATGATGAAGCGGGCCAACGTCTTCGGATCGGAGCCGGTCGGCAATCCTCCCCGGGCGAGGTCCTCCGAGAAGCGTTCCTCTAATCTGACCCGCAGCGCTTCCCGATGTCCCGAAAGCCATTGTTTGACCACGTCGTCAACCTGTACCGCCGGGGAGCTGTTGACCACGAGACAGCCTGGAGTGTGCGCCGGGTCGGTCACCACATCGGCGTAGTGGCGCAGGAGCGCTTCTAAACCCGTGCGAGTCGGGGCATCCCGGAGTGCCTCTTCGTAGGCCGCTTCCAGCGCGGCGATGTAGCGGCCCACCACTTCCCTGAATAGTTTTTCTTTGCTTTCAAATGCGAAGTAAAAACTGGCCGCACCAATGCCCAGCCCACCCGTGAGATCGGCGAGTGAGGTTTGGTCGTAGCCCCGCCAGAACAACATGGTAGCTGTGCCGATAGCGGACTCAAGGTCGAACGTGCGAGTGCGTCCCATTCCAGGCGCCAACTTTCTGGAGCGACCGCTCAAATAAATCTTGACCGGCACTGCGCATAGTGTAATGATTGCTCCACTAAGTCGCAACCTCTACGCTGCGGCCCGAGTCAGGGAGAAACCATGCAAGGCAGCGCATTCGCGGAAAAGAAGTTCATCGAAATCAAGGGCAGCAAGATGGCTTACATCGACGAGGGCGAGGGCGCGCCGATCGTCTTCCAGCATGGCAATCCAACGAGTTCCTATCTCTGGCGCAAGGTGATGCCGGCCTGTGCAGGGCTCGGCCGGCTTATCGCCTGTGACCTCATCGGCATGGGCGACTCAGACAAACTGCCAAACTCGGGGCCAGGCCGCTACACCTATCGGGAGCAACGTGAGTATCTCTTCGCGCTCTGGGAGGAACTGGGCTTGAAGCGAGACGTGGTGCTGGTTATCCACGACTGGGGTTCAACCCTCGGCTTCGATTGGGCGTCGCAGCACCCCCATCGGGTACAGGGTATCGCGTACATGGAAGCGGCTCCGTTGCCACTCACGTGGAATGACTTTCCCGCATATGCTCAGGATGGCTTCAAAGCCTCCCGGACGCCAGCCGGTGAGGACATGGTCCTCAGAGACAACACTTTCATCGAAGGTTTCCTCATCGCAGCCGAAAAGGGGAACCTGTCCCCTGCCGACGAAGCAGAATACCGCCGTCCTTTCCTCAACCCTGGCGAAGATCGTCGTGCGATGCTTTCGTGGGCCCGCCAGATCTCTCTTGACGGGTCGCCCGCGGATGTCACAGAAATTATGTCTGATATTTCCGAGTGGCTCAGGCATTCGCCAGTACCTAAACTGTGGGTAAAAGGCGACCCAGGCTTCGTCTCCAACGGCAGGCTCGCGACGTTCTTCGGGGTCCTGAAGAATCAAACCGAAGTGCAGGTCAAGGGCGTCCACTATTTGCAGGAGTCAAGTGGCCCTGAAATCGGCAAAGCCGTGGCGAACTTCGTTCGTTCGCTGCGGAACATGTAGTCTCCGGTAATTGCTCCAAGGCAGCAAATCGGTCCACCCAAACCACGATCACCGTGAGGTCGTTCATGTCGAACCCAGTTCCCATTGCCCTGGCATCGGTCCGGCGCATCGAGGCCGATGGCGTAAGCGTCTTTTACCGGGAAGCCGGGCCGAAAGACGGTCCGGTGCTTCTGCTGCTCCACGGCTTTCCGGCATCATCCTTCCAGTACCGTGAACTCATGCTGCTGCTTGCGGACCGGTACCGAGTCATCGCTCCGGATCTCCCGGGTTTCGGCTTTACGGAGGTCCCCGAAGGCCGCAGCTATCGTTACACCTTCGACGCGCTCGCGAAGACGATGCTCGCGTTCACCGAGGCTCTCGGCTTGGAGCAGTACGCGCTTTACATCTTCGACTATGGCGCTCCGGTGGGCCTTCGACTGGCGATGGCACGGCCCGAGCGAATCACGGCGATCGTTTCGCAAAACGGCAACGCCTATGAAGAGGGCCTGGGAGATGCATGGGCGCCGATCCGTCGCTACTGGAACGAGCCGACCCAGGAGAACCGTGAGGCTGTTCGCGAGGCGCTCAGCCCGAAGGGCATTCGCGCGCAGTACACCACCGGCGCACCTCAACCGGAGCGCATCAAGCCGGAAGGGTACACTCTCGACATCGCGCTGATTCAGCGGCCGGGAAACATGGACATCCAACTGGACCTGTTTCTGGATTATGCCAGCAACGTGAAAATGTACCCTGCTTTCCAACGGTACTTTCGACAGTCGCAACCGAGGCTGCTTGCAATCTGGGGGGAGAATGACCTCTTCTTCATTCCCGCCGGAGCGGAAGCGTTTCGGCGCGATCTGCCCGCCGCACAGGTGAAGCTCCTGGACGCAGGGCACTTCGCCCTCGAGACTCATGTTGGGGAAGTCGCGGCGGCGACCAGAGATTTTCTCGCATGAGCGCCCCGTCTCTGATCACGAGTGTCTTGATCACAGGCGCCAATGCGGGGGATCGGCAAGGAGGTCGCGCGCCAGATGGCGCTACGCCCCGGTATGGAACGAGTCTATCTGGCCTGCCGGAACGAAACCAAGGCAAACGCAGCCAGGCAGGAGCTCGAGCGAAAGACGGGCAAATCCTGCTTTCGTATCCCCCCCACGGACCTGTCCGATCTTGCCAGTGTCCGGTCTGCGATGCGCGGGCTTGCAGGTCCTGTCGATGCGTTGGTCATGAATGCGGGCGGCTCAGGCGGAAGACTCCCCTGTCGCTCACAAAAGACGGAGTGACGGAGATCTTTGCGTCGAATGTGCTGGGCCACGCCGCCTTGCTGGAGGGACTCGTTGCGTCGGGTCAACTGACCCAGACAGCGGTGTACCTGGGAAGCGAAGCCGCCCGGGGATTTCCGCAATTTGGCATGAAGCGGCCCGCGCTGCCGACGTCTTCGGTAGAGGACTTCGTCGATGTGATAACGGGCAGGGACTTTGCGGGCAAGAAGTTCAACAGCGCTCTGGCTTATGGCGAGGTGAAGTACGTGGCCGCGCTCTGGATGGCAGCCCAGGCTCGCAAGCATCCTGAGCTCAGACTGCTCACGGTCAGCCCCGGCAACACGCAAGGAACGGAAATCGCGAGCGCCATGCCCACTCCGGTCCGAATCCTGATAGAGCGCATCATGATGCCCGTCATCGCTCCGCTCCTGGGCTTGGCTCACTCGCTTGAGACCGGAGCGGGACGCATCGTGGCTGGGCTGACCGAGCCTTCCTTCCAAAGCGGAGTGTTCTACGCAAGTGCGGAAAAGGAGCTTACCGGCGCGGTCATGGATCAAAGTCAAATTTTTCCGGACCTGGCCAACCCGGCTTTTCAGCAAAACGCAGACGAAGCCATTCACAAGTTCATCTAGGTCCCTTGTGTTCAAGCCACCCAAAAAGCCGTCTGCGCCGCAATCTATACGAGGGTCAGAGCCCGTGCTTCGTCGCAAACGCGTGCCCCATCAATTTGTCCTCGATGCAATCGCGGAGGTGTGCCCGACGACACGCGCCATGTTCGGCGCCCTCGCAGTTTACGTGGGAGAAAAGATCGTCTTTCTGTTGAGAGACCGGCCCTCGGATCCGCAGGCGAACGGCGTGTGGCTCGCGATCCCCACCGAGTTTCAGGAAAGCCTTCACGCTGATTTCCCGAACGCCGGCCCTGTCAGAATCATGGGCAAGGACATCAGCGGCTGGCGCCTGCTTGCCGTCGACGCCGACGATTTCGAGGCCAGCGCTCTTCACGCCTGCGAGTTAGTCGTCAGGAACGATCCCCGGATCGGTAAAGTCCCAAACAAGAAGCGATCTGCCACCTGAGTTCCTGCCCTGATTGGTACCTGTAAACACCGCTGTGGGAAGCTGGTCGGACTTTCGGCCCCGGGAGGGGATGACTCCGGTCGTTACTGACGGGATTGCGACTTGGCAGGACATTCTGGCGACGGGGAAGAGCGGACCCAGCACTCAAAGAGCCAGGTCAGCTCACGGTCGCCCATAATCTCTGCTCTTGCCGGGATGGGTCGGCTGGTGCGTCGTCGGCGCTACCTTGTAGTCGGCGTCAGGCCAAGGAAACTTCGCCAGCTTCGGGGCGGCCCTGAATCGTCGCTTGGCGAACATCTCGGCCGCACATCAGAATCAACCCCCAAAGAATTTCTGAACATGGCCACGATCTCGTGAACCCCTGCTCTATCTCCCGCCGCGGCCCCTCTCGAGCCACCAAAGATCATGCCGGATTCACCTCGCGACCGCGAAGGACTTTCCCGACTTTTTTGACGGCATCGGTCCGATTCAGAATCCCACGAACACGTTCGTAGGAGGTTCTGGATTTGCGACCAGCGGCAGCTTTGCCATCTCCGTTAACGCAACGGACACCTACGCCTCCTATTTTGATCAATACTTAGAAGGAACAGGGCAAGAACAACTCGCCCTTTTTTTTGACAATCCGACGACGACCACGGCTACCACCGGCACTCTGACGTACAATTTCCCCCCGGTCGCGCCTCCTGGTTCCGTCACTCCCGAGCCTTCCAGCCTCGCGTTGTTGGCACCGGTCTGCTCGGCGCGCTCGGCGTAGCTCGCAACGCTTCGCATAACGGCAAACGCCCGATGCGAACACGGCCCCGGCTTCGGTCGGGACCTTGCTGTGCCTGCTTCCTCTGGTGGGAAAGTCTCCCCGGCCTCCAGAACTGCGCCGGCGAAAAGACCGGCCCAGTTCTTCACCCCCTTTGCGGGAACATCCCGCAACGCCCCTTGTCAGGTCAGCGGATCCGCGCACTTTTTCAACTCACGTCTTCGCCGTTGTCTCTAGCCGTCCCATCGAGACCGGTGAAGGGCTCGATCCAGACTTCGAGAGCTTGGCCCGTCGCTGTTCTCGCCGTCTTTATTGGCGTTTGCGCTTTGATTGCATAATGGGGCGCTCCAGAAGAGGCAAACGAACAGCCATGATGCATTCAAACGAACGCCGCAGGCCATAAGTCACGAGAAACGCCGCTAGCGGAGAGTTAGCCCAGTTCGGCCCCGCACAGGTCGGGCTCGGACCCGTATGGGCCAACACGATCTGACTCCCTATTTCCCGGAAGCGGGAGAGAAGGTTCCTGACGTTTCGCCTCGCTGGGCGGAACGGAGTCGAAGCGCATAAGCGCTTCTGTCGCCCCTTCCGTGCCTGGCTGTTTTGAGAAGGTCCAAAACACCGGGGAAGCCGGACTCGCGGGCAAGTTCAGATGCCAGGGGAAACCAACAGCATGCTAGGTCCTGCGAACTGCCCTAAATGGAACCCGAAACGGCCTTCGCTGTAGCGTGTCAATCCCAACCCTCGCCTATCTCCTTCCGGAACGGTCGCTTAGCCCTGGCGCATTGAGTCCCGTCCAACCCATACACTGGAAAGGTACCCACCAGCGGCACTCTCGCCCAGATCCCGCACCACCGCAGCGAACCCCAAGTGCTTCATTTCAGCAATTTTGCATGCAAGTCGTCCAAAATGAAAATGTTACAGCCACACCCTGCCACAAGGTGCTGCAGCGCAGGATCTTAGCTGAAAAACATCCCGCCGGGGAGGGGGAGGGCAGGCGGTGGGTACGGACATCGTCGCCTTCAGCATTTACTGCGGGTTCACCAGCAGCCATCTATTGCGGGTTCACCAGCAGCCATCGCGTCCCAACACCCAATCGCAGCATTCCGCCTCCTCCGGTCAGCAACGCACTGCACGCCGGGCCTGCGGGCTCCAGGTGCATGGCCGGCATCCCACGCACACTTCCCGTCTTCACCAGGCCGGGCTGCGCCTCGGGGTTGATGTTCGGGTCGTCCCCCATCTGGTCCACCGCGGAAACGGCATCGCCAATGTTCCGCGTCAACCCGCCTCCGATTGACGTCGGCATGGCGGTATGAAGGCCCACAAAGGAATCAGGCGCTGCCACCACGCTCACCAGACGCAACGGCATCTGCTGCTTTCCCTTGCCAAAGCAGTCGGCCCGGTCAAAGGTGACACCCACGTTGGGACGTTCGAGACCCCTTGCGTTCTCCAGACTCACGACGTGGCCATACAACAGGGCTCCCTTTTCCAGGCGACAGGACCCTGTCTGCCACGGCTGCTCCACTCTGAGCGAGATCGCCTCACCTGACTTCATCTGCTGCACGTCCAGAAGTCCCGTGTTGCTCGCGATGATCGTCGCCGCT
>CAXUCK010000113.1:7150-7358 GCA_964249375.1 uncultured Acidobacteriaceae bacterium | reverse complement strand
GCTCGAGCTCGATGCGATCGCCGGCTTTCCACTCACGGGTGACGACGGCATAGCCCTTTTCGATATGGGGCGTGACTGGCTGGCCGTTGACGGAGAAATGTTTGAGGCCGCTGAGCGCGGGGGTTTCGGTGTACAGCTTGCTGGTGTTGCGGTTCGGGATGCGGACGTAAACAGAAAAGCTTTTCTGCGTCTGCGGGTTGATCGTGAT
>CAXUCK010000113.1:0-7140 GCA_964249375.1 uncultured Acidobacteriaceae bacterium | reverse complement strand
CTCCGGGGTAGGCGTGGGGTTGACCGACGCGATTCATGCGGGCGAAGTTGGGGATGGCGAGCATGGGCGAACCGTCTTTCCAGGTGCCGGTGAGGACCACCATGCCGCCGAGCAGGTCGGGGCGCCACTCGGCCTGGAGAGGCGCGTCGTTGAGGGGCTGGGCGATGTTTTGCCGGTCGGCGGTTTCGACGTTGTAGACGAGCGGGCCGTACTTGAGGGCGACGGCGCCGAGGTCGGCCTTGACCCGGTCGTCGGCGGTGACGCGCTGTGGCTGCATGGGCAGCTCGAGCTCGATGCGATCGCCGGCTTTCGACGGTTCCCTTCCAGGGATAGTCGGTTTTCTGGACCACTTCCACGTGGGTTCCAGCAACCTGGCCCACCTCCATGCGACTGCCGACGAACATGTTGACGTAAATTCCGTCCCTGCTTTTGACGTAGGCCCAGGTGGGCATCATAAGCACCGTGCGGGGGATGTTGCCGACGCAGCAGGGGCAAGTGTGCCAGAGGGTGCGCTCGGTATTGACCAGGGGTTGGTGTAGCAGAAGCTGCCGCCGTCCAGAGCGACGCCGCCGAGCAGGGCGTTGTACATGGTCTGCTCGTAGAGGTCGGCGTACTTGGCGTCGTGGTAGGCGAGGTTGAGCTTGTACTGGAAGAAGACGAGGCCGCACGAGGAGCAGGACTCGCAATAGGCGTTGTTGCGCAGCGAGTAGTTGGGGCCGAAGCCTTCGGAGGTTTCGCCGCTGCCGATGCCGCCGGTCAGGTAGAACTTTTTGTTGACCATGTTGTCCCAGAGCGACAGGACGGCGCTCTGGTATCCGGGATCCTGGGTTTCGGCGGCGATGTCGGCCATGCCGGAGTAGAAGTAGGTGGCGCGGACGGCGTGGCCGACGGCCTCGTATTGCTGCTCGGGCGGGAGGTGGCTCTGGTCGTACTCGGATCCACCGCGGCGGGAGTCGAGGAGGAACTTGGCGAGCAGGATATAGGCGCCTCCGCGGTGATTGCCTTCCTGGTCGTTGACGAAGCGGCCGAAACGGACGAGGGCCTGCTCCATCTCCTGATGGCCGTCGAACCAGGGTTTCTTGCCGGGGCCGAGGTTGGCGACCCAACAGTCGGCCAGGCGCTTGGCGGCGTTGTAGAGGCGAAGGTCTTTTCCGTCGGTGAGGGTGTAGTGGTTGATGGCCGACTCGAGGAAGTAGCCGGAGACGTAGCCCTCGTGATTGCCGCGGTGGTCGGGCGACCAGCGCTCGGGCCAGTCTTTCCGGTCGGCGAGGATGTAGGCCGTCTGGAGGTAGCCGTCGGACATTTGCGCGGCGAGGATGATGGGAATCCAGCGCTCGAGGGTGGCGTGCATGTGTTGCTGGGCGGCAAGGATTTCGGGGTCGCCTCCGGCGTCGACCATGAGGGCGATGCACATGGACTCGACGGTCTGGTGGACCCAGGCGTTTGAGAAGACGTATCCCTTGTGCCGGGCGTGGGGCTCTCCGCGGTTGGCTTTGCCGGCTTCGATGAAGTTGTCGAGGCCGCCGTCGCCCTTGCCCGGGGCAATGTCGGTGCGTTCGCAGAAGGCGATGCAGTGGGGGATCCAGTCGACGATGAGGGCTTTGGCGCGCGCGCTCCAGAGGGGGCTCGAGACCGAGTACCGGGTGGTGTAGACAACGTCGAGCCGATCTTTCGGTGGCGCGGCCTCGACGTGAACCTGCCGCGTGGAGGCCGTATGTTCGGCGCGGCCGGCACCGGTCAGCTGAAGGACGTACTCGCCCGGGGCTGAGAACTTTGCGGTGGTGACGGGGGCGGCGGCGTCCGCGAACGCGACGTCTCCCGGACCGAAGGTTTTGGTCCAACGGACGGAGTTTTCGGGCAGGTCCTGAAGCCAAACGGCCTTGCCGGCAAGATAGGTCTGGCCGCCGAGGATCACCGAGCGATCGATCCCCGCGTCCACAACCGGGGCCAGCACAGGCACGGGTCCGGAGTTGCCCACCCGCCACTCCAGCACGCCGGCTGCGTGTGCTCCCTCGGGAGTAATTTCCAGGCGGAGTTTGTCCGTGGTCACGGGGTCGAAGCTGGTGGTGTTGTAGGTGTCGGCGTCGCGTCCGAGGCCGCTGGGATGGGCGACCGGCACGAAGTCGCTTCCGTTCCAGTACAGGATCCGGTAGGCGGCCGGCGCGGCGATCCTAGTGAACTCAGTGCCTGGAGGGGCATTGGGGCGCGGCCTGTCGACCGCCCAGTAAACGTCTACTTTGCCCACCGAAACAGGCGTGCCCCAGGCATACTGCACCCACGGAACCGCGTCCCCTATTTCGTCGTCATGCCGCACCGCATAGCAGCCACCCTCGCGGTCGTACGAGTTCGCGGGCGTGATGCCGTCGTTCAACACCGAGATTTTGTTCTCGCTGGTGGTGACGAAAGAAGACGGGATGGCCACGCGGGCAAGGTTCAGCGTGGTTGCGCCGGCGCTCTGCGCAAGCGCCTTCGGACCTCCAAACCCCGCCACCACCGCGCTGCCCGCGATGCCGGCCAGGAAATCTCGTCGATTGGGGCAGCCCCGAACGGATCAGGTCCACTTTCCTCAGGGAAACGCGTCTTCACCATAGGTCCTGTCCTTTCGACGACCGGCATCGCATCAGTTCAGACAGCCATTTTAGCTGGCGTCCCTGGCGAGAAGGCGGCCGACACAGGATCCGCTCTGCCGTGGACGAAGACTGACACCCGCAGGGTTTTATACGTATCGGACTTCTCCGTCCCGTCGCTGGCTGTCTGGTAGCCGCTCTTCGCTCTCAGCGTGAGTTTTTTGGCTCCTGAGGTAGGACTCGAACCTACAACCCTTCGGTTAACAGCCGAATGCTCTGCCATTGAGCTACTCAGGAATATGCCTGGAGCCCGTTCCGTGGAACGCGCTGCGCTGCGAGTTTTATACCAGATCAGCCGGCAGAAGCAAAGCTCGGCACCGGCGGCGACCTCCGGGGCTCGCGTCGGGAATTTCTTTCGGCCACCCGGGCAGCCGCACACGCCACGGGAGCCCCGCCGGACACGTCTCCACCCGTATACCCCCTGCGCCCTGTTCGCGCCCGCCATCCGTAGACTAGTGCCATGGATAAGTTTGTTGTTCGCGGCGGAAATCCCCTTCTCGGCACCATCAAAGTCTCCGGCGCAAAGAACTCCGCGCTTCCCTGCATGGCCGCCGCCATCCTGACCGAGGACGAAGTGATCCTCGAGAATATCCCCCAGGTTCGCGACATCGAGACCGAACGCAAGCTGCTCGCCTCCATGGGGGCCGAGGTGGAACTCGGCTACGGCCGCGCGCAGCACCGCACCCGCATCAAGTGCGGCGTGCTCTCCGATCCGGTCGCCAAGTACGAGATTGTTAAGACGATGCGCGCCTCCTCGCTCGTCCTCGGCCCGCTGATCGCGCGCACCGGGGTCGCCCGCGTCGCGATGCCCGGCGGGTGCGCCATCGGCGGTCGCCCCATCGACCTCCACATCACGGGGCTCGAGGCGATGGGCGCCACCATCACCCAGGAGCATGGCTATCTCGAAGCCCGCACGGACCGCTTGAAAGGCGCGCACATTGTCTTCGACAAAATTACCGTCACCGGCACCGAAGACCTCCTGATGGCCGCTACCCTGGCCGACGGCGAAACCGTGTTTGAAAACTGCGCGCGCGAGCCCGAGGTGACCGATCTTGCGGCCCTGCTGGTCGCCATGGGCGCGCGGATTGAGGGCGCCGGCACCTCCACCATCCGCGTCCGCGGCGTCGCGAAACTGCACGGGGCGCGCCACCGCATCAACCCCGACCGCATCGAGGCCGGAACTTTTCTGCTCGCCGGCGCTATCACGGGCGGCGACCTCAACGTGGACGGCTGCAACCCCAGCCACCTCGGATCGCTGCTCTCGAAGCTGGAGCAGGCAGGCGTTCGCCTCGACCTCGGCACCGACTGCATTCGCGTCCGGTCAGGCGGCCGGGACGCCGGATCCCTCCGTGCGGTCGACATCTCCACCGAGGAGTACCCCGGCTTCCCCACCGACATGCAGGCGCAATACATGGCCCTCGCGACCCAGGCCGAAGGCACCACGACGGTGACTGAAAACATCTTTGAGAATCGCTTCATGCATGTGGGCGAGCTCAACCGCATGGGCGCCAACATCTCCGTCAACGGCCGCACCGCGACGATTCGCGGCAAGTCACAGCTTCAGTCCGCCGCCGTCATGTGCTCGGATCTCCGCGCTTCCGCCTCGCTCGTGCTCGCCGCCCTGGTAGCTGAGGGCGAAACCATCCTGGACCGCGTCTACCATCTGGACCGCGGCTACGAGCGCTTTGAAGAAAAGCTCCGTGGGGTCGGTGCGCAGATCCGCCGGATGGGCGACGTTTTCGGCAAGAAGTAGTCCGGGCCTCCGACCGGGTGCATACTAGGCGAAGCGAGGCAAACATGGCGACCGTACCCGCGATGCGCTCAATCGAACAGTACCTCCGCACCAGCTACAAGCCCGACGTGGATTTCGTCGATGGTGAGATTGAGGAACGTAACTTGGGCGAATTTGATCACGCACGTCTGCAGTACGTCTTGGCTTCCTTCTTTTTTGCGAGAGAAGAGCTCTGGCAGATCAAAGGTGTGATCGAGCAGCGCATTCGCGTCAGCCCAACGCGCGTACGCATATGCGACCTCGCCATCCTCCGAGCGGACGCGCCACGCGAAAAAGTCACGGAAACCGCTCCCCTGATCTGCATGGAGATCTTGTCTCCGGAAGATCGCCTGGCGCGCGCCCAGATCGTCCTTGCCGACTATCGTGCCATGGGCGTGCCTAATATTTGGCTCATCGACCCAATTCGCCGATCTGCGTTCACCTTTGATGGGAATGGCCTGCAATACACGGACCCCGCAAAACTGGCCGTTCCCGACACACCCATCCTGCTCGACCTGACGGAACCATTCGCCGCACTGGACTAGCGCTGGCTCGGCTGTAGTGGAGAGCGGGTGTGCGGCGCGCCGTACCTTGACGCTCCTGCCCTCCGCGGATAGCGTTAAGGTATGCTTTGTACCCGCCGTCGGCATCTTTGTTGTCCATGCTTTGAGCGCCGGGGCTCCCGAGTCGCTGGCTGACCTGTCGCTGGCAGCCACACATTGAGACCACGCGCCCACGACCCGACCGTGGGCCTTTTCACGTTCAGAACCGATGCTTCGAGGACCACCTCCAATGCCCGATGTCACCAGCACTCCCTCCGTCGCCGCACCCGCACCCAAGGAAACGAAGGCCCAGCGCTCCGAGCGCCTGAAGCTTGAGAAAAATCCCTGGGAGGCATGGGACGAGGTGCGCCGCTTCGCCCGCGAAGGCCGCGCGTCCGTTCTGCCGGAGTGGGCCGGCCTCTACTTCAAGTGGTGGGGCGTTTACACCCAGGGCGACGGCGTCGGCGTCACCGGCGGCGTTGGTGGCGAGGGCAAGGCGACCGAGTACTTCATGATGCGCATCGGCCTGCCGAACGGCATCCTCACCACGGCGCAGTTGCGCGGCATCGCCGACATCACCCGCACCCACGCGCGCAACCTGGCCGACGTCACCACGCGCCAGAACATTCAGCTGCACTGGCTCACGATCGAGGCTCTGGTTGAGGTGATCGACCGGCTTACGGAGGTTGGCCTGTCCCCGAAGGGAGCTTGCGGCGATGTCGTCCGCAACGTCACCGGCTGTCCGCTGGCCGGTATCGACGGCCACGAGCTGCTCGATGCCAGCCCCCTGGCGCGCGAGATGGCGCACGTGCTCACGGCCAATCCGGACTTCTACAACCTGCCCCGCAAGTTCAAAATCTCTGTCACCGGATGTCCGTTGTGGTGCTCCTACCCGGAGATCAACGACCTTGGCTTCACGGCCATCGCGAGAACCCTGCCGGACGGCGCCCGCGAGGTCGGCTATACGCTGCGCGTCGGCGGTGGGCTGTCTGCAGAGCCGCACCTTGCGCTTCGGCTGCCCGCCTTTATTCGCCAGGATCAGGCACTCGCCGTGGCCATTGCGGCCTGCGAGATCTTTCGCGAGCAGACCGAGCTTCGCGAAAACCGCACCCGCGCCCGCCTGAAGTATCTTTTTATGCGTCATGGATGGACGGCCGAGTCGTTCCTCGAAGCGCTGGAGGCCAAGCTCGGCCTAACGCTCGACCCCGCGCCCGATGCCGCCTCGCACGATGCCGAGCGCATTCCCGACGACATCTACCGCGATCACGTCGGCATCACCCCGCAGCGGCAGCCCGGCCTGTCTTCGGTCGGCGCCTCCGTCCTGCGCGGGCGCCTCTTCGGCGACCAGCTACAACGTCTGGCGGAGCTGGCCGACGACTTCGGCAATGGCGAACTGCGCACCACCATCATGCAGAACCTGCTGCTTCCGAACATTTCCAACGAGCGCGTGGGGGAGCTCATCGCCGAGCTCGGCAAGATCGACCTGCGCGTCGAAGTCTCGCCCTTCTGGCGCGGCGCCATCGCCTGCACCGGCACCGAGTTCTGCAAGCTGGCCATCACTGAAACCAAGGGCTTCGCCCGATGGCTCGTCTCCGAGCTCGAAGATCGCCTGCCTGCCTTTGATCAGCAGATCAAGCTCCACGTCACTGGCTGCACCAACTCCTGCGGACAGCACTGGATCGCCGACATTGGCCTCGAAGGCAAGAAACTGAAAGTCGACGGCCAGCAGAAAGACGCGTTCTTCTTCTGCGTCGGGGGCGCCATCGGCCGGCACGCCAAGCCTGCCCGTCCTTTGGGGTATCGCGCGGTCGCCACCGACGTTCCTGACGCGATTGAGCGCATGCTCCGCGCCTACCTGGTCGCGCGCGAGCCCGGCGAAGATCTTCGCGCCTACTTCGCCCGCACGCCTGACGATCTGCTGCGCTCGCAGCTTATCGGCACCACGCCCGACAAACTGCCGCCCCCGGTCGAGCGCGATCCACCACCCGCAGGCCGACCCGCACCGGACGCCTGAACGGCGCTCACCAGCCCATCGTTCCCGGCGCTCCCTTGAACGGACCCACGACGTCGGACGTGATCCATCCGCCGTAAAAATCGCCCGGCTGCGCCTGCACCACTTCGCCATCCACCGCGCACTGATCCACGCGGCTGGCGTAAAAGGCAAGCTGATCTTTGAGCCCGGCAAACGCGGGGCTCAAAG
>CAXUCK010000112.1:2218-7466 GCA_964249375.1 uncultured Acidobacteriaceae bacterium | reverse complement strand
TGAGGCCGGAGAAGACGAGGACGTCAAGGTTGAGGTGAACTTCGGCGAGGCGGGGGATCTCGGGCGGAGCGAGGCGGAGGAGCAGCTTGAGGGAGGGGATGACGATGAGGACGGCGAGGGCAAAGCCGGCGGACGCCAGCAAGGCCGTCTCGGTAAGGGCGGTGCTGGCGAGGGTGCGGCGTGAGGCGCCGAGCGCGGTGCGGATGGTGACGGAGCGAACTTTCTGGGTGGAGCGGACGAGCTGCAGGTGGGTGAGGTTGGCGGCGACGATCAAAAGGAGGACGATGACCGAACCCATGAGCAGGCGGAGCGTGGGCCGGATTTTGCCGACGATCTCCTCCTGAAGGGGAATGGCTTCGAGGCTCTTATGCCGGTCCTCAGGAAAGCTCTGCTGGAGGTGGGCGGAGAAGGTGGCGAACTCGGCCGAGAGCTCGGCGGGGGAGACGCCGGAGCGGCGGCGGCCGACGGCGGCATCGTTGTACGCGGTGCGATGTGGGTTGCTGATGTTCGAGGGCTGTTCGATCCAGACGTCGGTCTTGTCGGGGAAGGAGAAGCCCGGCGGAAGAACGCCGGCGACGGTGTAGGTCTTTCCCGCGAGGGTGAGGGGCTGACCGAGGGCGGCGGCGGCGGAGGCGAAGTGGTCGCGGGCAAAGGATGCGCTGAGCAGGGCGTCGGTGCCGGTCTGATCGGTTGGGTGGAGTAGCCGGCCGGCAATGGGCTGGACGCCGAGGATCTCGGTGAACCGGGGGCTGACAAAGGCGACGGGAACGTAGAACGAGGTGGTGCCGAGGCGGATGCCGTTGGGGTAGCTGCTGTAGTGGGCGGTGGCGTCGAGGCCGCGGACGTCGCGGGCGAGGTCGTTGTAATCGTCGCCGCCGAGCCGCGGGATCGACCGGCCTTCGTCGTCGAAGTGGGTCTGGAGGGCGACGATGCGGTCGGCGTCATGGTAGCCGAGCGGGCGCAGGAGGACGTTGTCGACGACGGTGAAGATGGCCGTGTTGAGGCCGATGCCGAGAGCCAGCGTGGCGACCACGCTGAGGGTGAACGTGGGCGACTGCCGGAGCGAGCGAAGGGCGTGGCGGAGGTGCTGGGCGAAGAGGGCCATGGTTGGACTTACTCCGAGCGAAGCGCTTGCATGGGGTCGATGGCGGCGGCGCGACGTGCCGGCGGAAGGCTGGCGACAAGTGCAGCGACGACGAGGAGGAGCGCGGCGCCGGCGAGGATGAGCGGGCTTTGCGAGCTGTTTTCCGACCAGCGCGCCGACGCGTGGCGGAAGATGGAAGCGAGGACGAGGCCGACGGCGGTTCCGCCGAGAACGGTGGGCAGGGTGGAGCGCACGACGAGCGCGAGGATGGACCCGCGTTGGGCCCCGAGCGCCATGCGGATGCCGAACTCGCCCGTGCGCTGGGCAACGGCGAAGGCGACGACGCTGTACAGGCCGACGATGGCGAGGGCGAGCGCGGCGGCGGCGAAGATGCCGAAGAGGATGGAGATGAGGCGCTGCTGGCCCCATTCGGGCGTTTCGTGGAGGATGCGCTCGAGGGTGTAGGGGTCCGACCATAGCTTCTGGTTGGGGTTGAAGGCGTGGATGCTGGCCTTGATGGCGCGCATGGACGCGAGTGGATCGCCCTGGGTGTGGACGAGGTAGTTGAACCCGCCGAAGAGTGCCGAGGTGGACGGGATGTAGACTTCGGGCGCGATCGGCTTGTCCAAGCCATCGTTCACGGAGTCGGTCACCACTCCGACAATCTGGAACAACGTACCAGTGATGGCGGGCGAGACTGCGGGTGGCGGAAAGCCAGGCGGCGGTGTTTCCTTGCGAATCTCGTCGATGACCGGCCAGGAGATCTGCTGGCCGATGGGATCGCTGCCCGCGAGAAAGCGCTTGGTGAAAGTTTCGTTGACCACGGCGAGCGGGAGCCCTTGCCGGTTCTCGGTTGAGTTCCACACGCGTCCGCGCAGCACCGGCATCTTCAGCAGAGCGAAGTAGCCGCTACCGGCTTGGGCCATGTGCGTCTTCTGCTTCTGTGAGGTCGGTCGGCCAACGACGGAGAAGTCGGTCTCAAACCCACTGTTCGGCGGGGCATCTCCGTTTTCAACGCCGAGTACGCCGGCCGTCGTGGCGATCTGCTGCCGGAGCTGCTCGACATAGGCGGTGCGCTCCTGCCACCCTGACAGTGTGCCTTTCGCGAACGGGCCGCCGACCAGTACAGTGCTGGTCGGCTCGTAGCCGAGGTGCATGCGCAGCAGGCCCATGAAGCCGGCGATGGCGGCGCCGGCGACCGCCAGCAGCACCAGCGTCAGCGCGATCTGGCCGGCGATGAGTGTGTTCAGCGTGGCACGTGCGCCTTTGCTGCCGGTGTTGCGACGGGCGCTGGCCTGCATGGTTTGGGAGATGTTTGGCCGCGAGAAGCGGATCGCGGGCAGGAGGCCGAAGAGAACGTCGGCGAGCGTTGCGATGACAACCGAGAAGCCGAGCACGGGCAGGTTGACGCGGACGAGCGCCTCGGAGGGGAAGACGTTGGGCAGCAGATCGAGCGGCAGTCTCGCGAGGAAGTAGGAGAGGGCAACGCCCAGCCCGGCGCCCGCGAACGAGAGGACGAGGCACTCCACCAGCAGCTGGCGGATGATGCGGCTGCGTGTGGCGCCTACGGCCGAGCGCACGGCGAACTCATGCGTTCGGGCGGTTCCGCGAGCCAGCAGCAGGATCGAGCAGTTAGCACAGCCGATCAGAAGAAGCATGACGACGGCCAGGAAGATGAGCGGAAAGGTGTGCGCGAGACCGGGGCTGCCACCCGTGCCCTTGGTGACCGGGTCGATCAGGTACTGCAGCTGCGCATGGAAGTTCTTGGGGTAGTAGCGCGGGTCTTCTTTCGCAAACTGATGAATGAGCGCATCGACTTGAGCGGAGGCCTGCGCTGCCGTAACGCCGGGCTTGAGCTTCGCGAAATACAGCATGTGCTTGTCAGGCCGGGTGTCCAGCGTGGACGGCATGTACATGTCCGGCTTGCCGCCAAGCGTGTAGCGCTGTGGCATGACCCCGACGACCTCGTAGAGGCGATCGTCCAGCTGCAGCTTGCGTCCAAGGACGCCGCGATCACCGCTGAAGCGACGAAGCCAGAATTTGTAACTCAGAATGACGATGTTGTGTTTGCCATCATCGGAGAGTTGGATGCCACGTCCAAGCAATGCCGGGACCCGGTTGAAGGCGCCTTCATTCGGGGTGAGGTACGTGACGTGGACATCTTCGGGGAGGTCCTGGCCGCGCAACTCAAGGCCGTCGGAGCCTTGGCCAACTACGTCTTCAAACGCGGGTGTCTGGCGATAGGCCGCAGCCTGCGCGGGGGTCAGGGAAAACCAGTCCCAATCTTTTGGATGCTCGACATCCCGCACGATCGGATTCACCGTGCGCTCGTGGCCGGCATACGGATACGCGTCGAGGACGACGGCGTAGACGAGCGAAAACATGGCTGTGGTGGCGCCGATGCCGAGCGCGAGCGAGAGAATGGCGACCGCGGCGAAGGCGGGGTTCTTGCGAAGTCCGCGAAGGCCGAAGCGGAGGTCTTGCAGCCACGTAGTCATCACGCTTCTCCTGCGAGTTTGCGATCCTCGCGGTCGACGCCGGTGACGGTGGAGGGGTTGAACTCGGGCTCGGCGAGCAGGCGCTGAAGCTCGCCCTCGGCGACGACTTTGCCGTCGAAGAGGTGGACCTGGCGGTCGGCGTGGGCGGCGAAGCGTGGGTCGTGGGTGACCATGCAGATGGTCGCGCCTTCGTCGTGCAGTTCCTTGAGCAGGCGCATGACGGCTTCGCCGTTTTTCGAGTCGAGGTTGCCGGTGGGCTCGTCGGCGAGCAGGATGGAGGGGGTTCCGGCGAGGGCGCGGGCGACGGCGACACGCTGCTGCTGACCGCCGGAGAGCTGGGCCGGGTAGTGGCGCATGCGGTGCGCCATGTTGACGCGTTCGAGCGATCGCCCCACGCGGTCTTTGCGCTCGGAGGCGGCCATGCCGGAGCGGTAGGTGAGGGGCAACTCGACGTTTTCGTAGACGGTAAGGTCGCCGATGAGATTGAAGCTCTGGAAGATGAAGCCGATCTCCTGGTTGCGAATGCGGGAGCGGTCGGCGAAGTTGAGGTTGGCGACCTCCTTTCCGTTGAGCGTGTACTGGCCGTCCGTGGGTGTGTCGAGCAGACCGAGGATGGAGAGCAGGGTCGATTTCCCGCAGCCGGAGGGGCCGGACATGGCGACATACTCCCCGCGGCCGATCGAGAGGTGAACGCCCGAGAGCGCGTGGGTTTCGATCTCGTCGGTGTAGAAGACTTTGGTGAGCTGCTCGATATGGATAAGGTTCGGGGCGGCGGTGGCGGTGGCAGCGGACATGTGATGGATCTCCCTTTCAAGCGGCGGAAGCGGCGGTCGTGAATGTTGAAATCGGGGCCCGAACAGTTTCGGTTACAAATGCACTTGATTTCGCAAACTCAGGGCAAACGGACCTTGTCGACGGAGTCCCAGCGGGACATATCGGAGAGGATCACGGTGTCGCCCGGGTTGAGGCCCTCGATGATCTGGATGGCGTTGACGGAGGCGCGGCCGACCTTGACGGGCACGCGGGTGGCGGTCTTGCCATCGGGCGAAAGGCGGAACAGCGTTATGGTGGAGTTCTCGTTACCGAAGGCGGGGCGGCCGACGTAGAGGACGTCGGTCATGCGGTCGAGGTCGATGGTGCCGTCGACCGAGAGGTCCGGTCGAGCGCCCTGCGGCAGGGCGCCGAGGAGTTCTACGTCAACGGTGACGGTTCCGTTCTGCACGGCCGGATCGATGCGGGTGACCCTGCCGGGAATGACCCCGTTGTGAGTGTCAATCTCGGCGGGCTGGCCGCTCTGGATGTCGCGTGCCTGGGTTTCGGGAATTTTGAGCGCTGCCTTGAGCTGGTCGAGCTGGACGACTTTGGCGAGCGTGGTTCCGGGGGCGACGTGCTCGCCGACCTGGTGGGGCAGCTCGGTGAGAACGCCGGAGATGCCGGCGCGAACGCTGAGGGCGGCCTGCTGCTTTTCATAGAGGGCAAGCAGCGCCTGTGCCTGCTGCACCTTGGTCTGCTGTACCGCCATTTCGGTGGAGATGGTTTTGCCGTTAAGGTCGAGGCGCTGGCGCTCGAGGTCATTGCGCTGGGCCAGCTCGTCGGCCTTGCCTTTGGAGGCGGAGTAGGTGAGGCCGGAGATGACGCCGAGATCGTAGAGGCTCTTGTCGGTCTG
>CAXUCK010000112.1:0-2208 GCA_964249375.1 uncultured Acidobacteriaceae bacterium | reverse complement strand
CCGACCGTGGCGGCGCCGGCGCGCTGGGTCATCAGGTCGCCTTGAAGGTGCGCGCGGGTGTTCTGCAGGTCGGCCTCGGCGCCCTTGAGCTGAAGCTGGGCATCCAGCAGGTGTTGCTGCAGCGTGGGATCCACGAGGTCCATCAGGATGGTGTCGGGCTCGACGTGTGCGCCGGGAAGGACGCGGATGCGGACGACGGTGGCTTCGGTTTCGGCGGGGATGAGGCGAATCTTGTCTTCGCGGGGGACGAGGGTTCCGGGGCCGCGCACCTGGCGGAGCAGTGGGCCGCGCTTGACGGTGTCGGTGTAGACGGCGGCGTCAATGGTGGGCAGGGCGGGCTTAAGGCGGAGCAGGGCGAACGCGGCGACGCCGGCAAGCAGAAGGACGACGGCAAGGGTGAGGATGGCGAGGCGACGCTTGCGCTGCTTCAGGTCTGGGCGGGAGATATCCATGCACAGAGGCTAAAGGCAATCAGGTTGCCAAACTCTGCTCTGCAATTTCTGAGGACTTTGGGGTTGAGGAAGAACTGCGGAGGGAGTGCAATGTCCGGCTGTGAGGGCAGGTGTTCAGTACCGGACACCTGCCCGAGATCTACGGCTGCGCGACAACCCTGGCTGGCTGCGTGGTCATCTGGTTCGTTTGCTCGGGAGAGCAGTCTTCGTCGGGCTTCTGAACCATCCATAGATCTTCCTGCCCGTCCGCGATCGGTGTGTGCCAACCGCCCTTCGGCATCACCTTGCTGTTGGTCTCTTTGGGTCCCCAGGTTTGAGGATCGTAGGGGTAAACAGGGGTGGCGTCTGCGAGAACGGGGTCGACGATACGCCAGGCTTCCTCGACGTAGTCCTGCCGGGCGAAGAGGGTCGCGTCGCCGTTCATGGCGTCGGTGAGGACGCGCTCGTAGGCTTCCATCTCTTCAGGGCGCGGATGGCGGCTGGCGATGAGCTCGATCGCGTTGCGCGGGCCGGGGTCGAGAGAACCGACGACGGAGACGGCCATGGCGACGGTGACTTCGGGGGAGAAACGGAAGCGCATGTAGTTCTGCGGGTTGCCGGGTTCGGACAGGCTGGTGTGCGGTGTGCGGCGGAAGCGCGCGAGGACCTCGGTGCAGGTGATGGGCAGCTGCTTGCCGGCACGGATGTAAAACGGGACACCTTCCCAGCGCCAGGAGGCGATCTCGAGTCGGAGGGCGGCGAAGGTTTCGGTGGAGGAGTCGGGCGCGACACCCTTTTCGTCGCGGTAGCCGACGAACTGCCCGCGCACGAGGTCCTGCGGCTTGATGGGCGGAATGGACTTGAGGACCTTGACCTTCTCGTCGCGCAGGCTCTCACTGTCGTTGCGGGAGGGAGCTTCCATGGCGACGTTGGAGAGGATTTGGAAGATGTGGTTCTGGATGACGTCGCGGATGGTGCCGGTGTTGTCGTAAAAGACGCCGCGACCCTGGATGCCGAAGTTTTCGGACATGGTGATCTGGACGCTCTCGATGTAGTTGCGGTTCCAGAGCGGCTCCATGAAGGCGTTGGAGAAGCGGAAGGAGACCATGTTGCGGACGGGGTTTTTCGCGAGGTAATGGTCGATGCGGAAGATGGAGGATTCGGGGAAGGCGGAGAGGAGAATGCGGTTGAGTGCCTGCGCGGAGGCGAGGTCGTGGCCGAAGGGCTTTTCGACGATGATGCGCGCGCCGTTCGCGCAACCGGAGCTGACGAGCTTTTCGACGACGGTGCCGAAGAGCGAGGGTGGGATGGCGAGGTAGTGCGCGGGGTGCTCGGCTTTGCCGAGCTCCTGGCGGACCTTGGTGAAGGTGGCGTCGTCGCTGTAGTCGCCGTCGACGTAGCAGAGGAGGCGGCAGAGCTTGTCCCAGGCTGCGGGATCGCAGCCGCCGTGCTTTTCCAGGCTGTCTTTGGCGCGGGCGCGGAACTGGTCGAGGTTCCAGCCGGCTTTGGCGACGCCAACGACGGGGGTGTCGAGGTGGCCGCGCTTGATCATCGCCTGGAGCGCGGGAAAGATTTTCTTGTAGGCGAGGTCGCCGGTGGCGCCGAAGAAGACCAGGGCGTCGGAATGGGGTTGGCTCACGTTGATCCTTTGGGCTGCGGTCAAGGTGAGTTTACGATGCGCGGCTTCGGCGAGCGGTTACGGATGCGGGAAGAGTTGATACCGGCTTTCGGCGGCTCAAGGAGATGTCCTTTCCCTTTGCATCCCTTAGGCTGGAAC
>CAXUCK010000111.1:0-7487 GCA_964249375.1 uncultured Acidobacteriaceae bacterium | reverse complement strand
CCACAGCCCTTCGGGTGCGGTGTGCTGAGCTTCGCGTAGATGCGCCCGCACCCGCGCATCGAAGTACGGCGAAGGCTCGGGCGCGGCCCAGGCATCCATCAGCGCCATTGTGGCGCGCAAGTCATCCAGCTCCGCCCGGCACTCCAGGCAGGCCACCACATGCGCGGCGGCCTGCGGGTCGGCAGCAGCGGCGTCCAATAGCAGATCAGGTAAAGCGGTACGGCAAGTCTTGCAATCGATTTTCGTCATCATGGCCTCCCATGCGGGTTGGCGGCTCCCTTGCGGTTCGGAACGGCAATGTTTGCCGGACCGTGTGATTGGATGTGGACACGCCGACGCCGATGCGGGTTCCCCGCCCTCCAGCGCCACGGGTCCACCGGTATCAGAGAAAACCCTTCAGCTTTTCGCGCAAGGTCTGGTACGCGCGGAACAGCAAAGATTTTGTGGCGCTTTCGGAAAGCTTCAACACCTCGCCGATGCCCTTATAGTCAAGCCCCTCGTATTTGTGCAGCAACACCGCGGTCCGTTGGCGTTCCGGCAATGCCATCACATGCTCCCGAATGGCGTTCATACGTTCATCGCGCAACAACCGCGACTCGACCGTGGGCCGGTCATCGGCCAGGTCGGGCGTGGTGCCGGTGTCTGCATCCGGCTCGTCCAGATGGACCGTTTGCGCGGCGCGCTCATGCCGGTGGTCGCGGGCGTGGTTCACGCCGAGGTTGGTCGCAATCCGGTAAAGCCAGGTGCTGAAGCGTGCCTCCGCACGGTATGTTTCGCGCGACCGATACACCCGCAGAAACACCTCCTGCGCCAGCTCCTCCGCAACTGCCTGATTGTGCACCATGCGAAACATGAAGTGGATGATCGGCTTGCGATATTTTGCCAGCAGCACATCAAAAGCTGCCATGTTGCCGGTCTTCAGCTCCAGCATCACTTCGGCATCGGTCAGCTCGGCATAGCTGCCCCGCGCCACAGCCTCGGCACGGCGCCGCAGCCCCTCCGGGCTCGCATCCACCGGCGAGGGAAAAGCTCCCGCGGCAGAAAAAGCCGCGCCGCGCCCTGCCCCGGGCGAGTTCCCAACGATGCTCCGACTACCAGGATCCCCTGGCAGCATTCCGGGATGGATCGCCAGCGTGCTCATATCTTCCTCAACCCGCGTCTCGGCGAGAGGTTGCGGAGAATTTAGCGGGGCGGGTGCACTTCTCTCGGAAGGGTCACCGGGGGCCGCCTTGGGATCACGCTGCATCAAGGGCTTATTGTAGCGGTTTGCCACCACCGAGGGGCTGCGAGCTCTGCTCCGTGTTGCCGACAAAAGCATCTTTGCTGGCGAGCCCCGCTTTGTCACCATGCAAACCGCCGGTCCTCATGACTGCTTGGGCTCCCGTGCACGCCGATGGTACACTGGCACCTGCAAGCCCGTATCGCGGGCCCTGCCTCGGCAGTACCGGGCGCATAACTCAGCGGTAGAGTGCCACCTTCACACGGTGGAAGTCGTAGGTTCGAATCCTGCTGTGCCCACCATCAAATCAACAACTTAGCGGCCCTGGCAAAGGTAAGTTGATGCCATTTGATGCCAAACTGCACCGGTTGGCATCAAGTTCGCCGGTTGTACCGGCTGCATCCTCCCTCCATAGCCCGCTGCTGCGCTGCTGCTGTGGTGAGCATCTGGTAGACCGAACCGACCATCTGCTGCACACTCTCTGGCAGCTCCTGCATGTACTCGTTCGCCGTGGTGTCCGCTCGCGAGTGCCGCAAGTGGGACTGGATGTCCTTCACCGATCCCAGGTTCTGAGCCCGCGTTGCCATTGTGCGGCGCAGCACCTGGAAGTTCAGCTTGGGAATGCCCAGCTCCTCTGCTAAAGGTCTTAGAATCCGGCTCCGGTAGTTGGCCGTGTCGATGGCGCCACCGTCCGCGCTCGCAAAGATGAACGCTTCCGGTGATGGATCGGGACACTGCCGCTTCCAGAGATTGAGCTCAGCCGCAAGACCATCGGGAAGATGCATCTTGCCGAGACTCTTTGTGGTCTTCCCGAACGGCCGCAACTGCCGCCGGTAAACCGTTTCCGTCAGCGACAACGTATTCACGTTGTCGAAGGACCGCCAGCGTAGAGCGAAGAGTTCGCTGGGGCGGAGGGCATCCGTCATGTCCAGCATGAGAATCAGCTGGTCGCGCCGCTTGGCTTTTGCCAGGATGGCTCCCATCTGCTCCCAGGTCAGAATCTGTTTGTCCTTAGGCCGCAGATTCTTGGGAATCTTCAGCGTCCGGGTCGGATCCCTGACCAGAAACTCCTGCTCGATTGCTTCATCGAAGATCGACTTGAGATAGGAGCGCGCCTGCTTCACGCGATCCTGGCAGTACGTCCTAGCCAAGTGGTTAACATGCGTTTGCAGCTCGAACTTGTCGATCGTCTCCAGGTTGCGGGTACCGAACTTGGAGATCAAATCGAACTCGATCTGAGCCGTCTTCTCCCTCGCTGTCTCCGGACGCCAGTCTCCCTGTCGCAGCGGAAAGTAGCGATGCCGGACGAACCACTCGAAGGTAACAGAGTCTTTTTGGATTCTGCCGTCTGCAAGCTGTCCGGTCCTTCTGGCGATCTCACTCCGCAGCACCTGACGGGCTGCGGCTTTTGTCATCTCCGTCCTTAGGCCAAGCCGCACGCAGATGCGCACGGATCGGACTTCCTCTGTTTCTGGATCGAGCGCTTCCTTGCGAAAGAAGCCATACCAGCACTTCCCACGCTGGACCACCGACCCCGTCTGGTGCGATGTACCCATGATTCCTCTGTTCCTGTGGGGAAGACAGTGGGCCTTTCCATTCTACCGGCCAGTGCGACGAAGGCCCATCGTGGAAAGGCGCTCGCGTTCATCGATGAAAGCTTCGATCCCGCTTTGGCGATAACGAAGAGTACCGTCACCCATCCGAATCACCGGAAGGAAGGGCTTCTTTCGTGACGAGTGATCCCACACCCAATCCGTGCTGACACGGAGGCGATTGGCAACGTCCTCTGCGGTCAGCAGAGGATCGATGTCCCGAGCGCTTGCGGGTGGCTTCCGCAGGCCATTGTTGATGTCCGTCTGGCTCGAGATCGGATCTCTTGCGATGGTGAGCACGGAGCTTAGCTCGTGAAACGGCTGTGCCATGCGGGGCCTCCCTGTCACGGCCACCTCGGAGTGGTGGTCGTGCCTACAACACCTCTGAGCCTGAAGACACTGCGCTTCCGTGTCCAATACTTCCTGTCTATGGCAAACTGCGCTTTCGTTATAGCCGTGGTACAGGGTTGGTTAGGTCACCTCGGGGTGACTTATTGACAACGCTGATTCGGCTGAGAAGGATGATTGTGCCGTTTGATTGGGCTTCAATCTCGCCTGCGGTCAGGGACATGATGGAGACCCATGTGGAGCACAGCGGGCTATGTCAGAGCATGTCGAGTTCAGAGACCTGAAGTACATCGCTGCCGTCGCGGAAGCCGGTAACTTTACCCGCGCCGCGGAGGGGCTGTATGTCTCGCAACCTTCGCTGAGCAAGCAGATCAAAGATGTGGAGACCGAGACCGGTATTCATATCTTCGAGCGCCAGCGAGAAGGCGTCTTCCCGACACCTGTCGGGCAGATGATTGTGGACTACGCGAATGCAACTCTTGCTGAACGGAACCATGTCTTCCGTCTCGCAAGAGAAATCACCTTGGGCGCGATACCACCTCTGAGAGTCGGCTTCTCCTGTTTCGTGAACTCGCGCCATCTCCAGACGCTTCGGTCTCTCTACGAGAAGCACTTTCCATCGTGTGTTCTTCAGCTGTCCGGAGGCGATACGGTTCACGTCCTGCACCGCATGGAACGCGGAGACCTGGATTGCGCCCTGTTGCAACTTCCTATCGAGGGTCCGAAGTGGACTGTGGAGCAAATCGCAAGCGCACCCTTAGTTGTTTGTATGCGCTCTGACGATGCTCTGGCGGACAGAGCTGAATTGAGCTTGCAAGAGGTCGCCCAGAGGCTCACGGTGTTCCGTGATCCCGACGCACATCCACTTGCTCACACAAAGCTGATGCAGACGCTAGTGGAGGCGGGTGTGCCTGTGAACGTGACGTGCTCGGCAGCTACGCCGCAAGACATCCAGCTGCTTGTGTGCGATGGCTACGGTTGGGCGCTTGTGGATGCCGACATGCCGTCGCAGTCGAACCTTACGCGTAAGCCGATCTCGGGTGTTGCCTGGACGAGTGAGACAGCTCTGGTGTACTCAAACGAGAACCGCCATCCGGCTCTGTCCTATTTGCGCCGTCATCTCACTCGCGCGGCGGCATCATCTATGCGCAAGGACGTGCGCTCAGAGCGGCCGCAGTACGCACTCAAGTTCGATCTGCTCGCGTGACCTCAGCCATAGACAAAAGCTATACCCAATCGAGCACAAAGTATTGGACGGGCTGCGGAACGGATTTTAGGTTTGCTCCATAGCTGACGTACGAAGCGTCAGCGGAGGTGCAAATGCAGCACTACTACCCCGTACTCCGCTCGGATAGCGCATCCGTCCGGTTGCCCGTTCGCCTCGGCCGTGCCGAGCCTTCCCGCGCACACAACCGCCACGCCCGCGCTGCTGTTTGGCAGCACGCGCGGCGTGTGGTTCGTACCCTTTTCCCTGCTCTGTTCGCTCTGTCGCTCGCCAGCGTTGCCCACGCGCAAGGCACGATGGACTTCTCCGGCGCGCAGACCCTCATGGGCACATTCAAGACATTCGCGATGTATGCGGGTGCCGTGATCTGTCTCGGTGGACTCATCTTCGCGGGTATCCGCATGATGAGCGGCCGCTTTCAGGACGCCATTCCGGGTCTGTTTGGCGCTCTCTTCGGCGCCGGTGTTCTCGGCTGGGGAGCCGGCTGGATCGGCTCGCTGACCGGGCAGTCGATGTAGGAGGTGACATCGACATGGCCAAGCGGGGAGAACCGTTACCGATCAATCAGGCGCTGAACCGTCCCCGAGCCAAGCTCGGTTTGGACCTCACAGCATGGATGGCGATCGTTTTCGTCTGCGTAACGGTTTTCCTCGTCGGCTTTCGCTTGCTCGCGATGCTCGCGTTTCCAACGCTCGCCGTCGCGGCATGGCTGATTGTTCGCAAACACCCAAAGATGTTCCAACTCTGGGGCTTGAGCCTCAACCAGAAGAGCTACTATGACCCGCGCCAACGCTGAACAACAGAAGCACACGCCATGGTTCGCCAAAGCCGGCGCAGCGTGCAGCATAATGCCGTTGGCCCGCTTCGTCGGCCCGAACACTTTCGCTCTCAAGGGCGGCGGCTATGGATGCCTCTTTTCGCTCACCGGCGTTGATGACGAGGGCAAGACAGATCAGGAACTTGAAACCCTTGTCCGCTCTGTCGAAGGCGCACTGCGCGGTCTACCCGAGAGTTCATGCCTCTACCAGTACACGCGCGTGATGTCCGGTGCGTCACTTCCGCGACAAGTCAGCTACAGCCATGCCGTGACGGAGCAGTTCGTTTCAGACCGTGCGGCTCATCTCGCGCAGAACGCTCGCTTTCGCCGCAACGACCTGCACTGGTGCCTCACGCTGGAGCCGCCCAAAGTCAAGGCGCTCTCCCGCAAGCCGAACGAGAATGCCGCCAACAGCGCGCGGATGCTTGTGGACCTCCAGAAGACCGCAGCGCTTCTGGAGGGTCATCTCGCAAGTGCAGTCGGGTTGCACTTGCTAGACAAGGAAACAACATTCAAGTTCTTCAGCTACCTTTTCAATCTCCAGGACTGGGCCGAGCAGGATTGGCTTCGCAACGACGAGGGCATAGACCGCCAGGTTGTGAAGAACCCTGTCGCATGGCACAGCGACCATCTCGAAATTGGACGACGACATGTGCAGATGTTTTCGCTCCAGGCCACGCCCGAGGCGTCACGACCTGGGCTCTTTTCGGACCTGCTCACGCTCGACTGCGACAGCATCCTGTGTACATCGTGGCGGGTGAAGTCCACTACCTCCGCTCGCCGCGAGATCGACCACCAAGAGAAGTTCATCTCGTTCTTTAAGGTCGGTGTCCTCACCCGTGTCATGAGCGGGCGCGATACCTCGTCGCTCGACACAGGAGCAGGCGCGAAGGCCGCGAACAACGCCGTTGACGATCTAAGCGAAGTCATCCGCTCCCTCGACAAGAAGGCGCAGGGCGAGTTCTCACTCCGGCTCTTGCTCTCTGCCGACAGCCAGGCGCAACTTCGTGACGCTGTACCGACCGTGCACCGTATCTTCGTGGGAGCTCGCGCCCAAGCCGTGGAAGAGACGCTAGGCAACCTGTCTGCCTTCTATGCCATGTTCCCCGGCAATCAGAAGTTCAATGTCTTTCCACTGTGGCTCTCGGAGGAGCACCACGCCCGGCTCTCCTCCGTGTTCGCGCCGCATCTCGGCCACCCGCACTCCGAGGACCTCGATGCTGAATATCTGAATATCCTCGAAACACGCACCCGTACCCCGTTCTTCCAGGACGCTTACGTGGATGGTGTGCGCGTCATGCTGATCCTCGGTCCCACAGGGACCGGCAAATCGGTGCACGGTAATACCCTCGTTGCGCTGGAGCAAAAATACGGTGGGTTTACCTATGTGTTCGATATCGGTGCCAGCTACGAAAGCGTCGTTGAGCTGTACGGCGGCAAGGTGGACCGCATCGGCAAGGACGGGCCGCGCGTCAACCCGTTCGCGCTGGAGCCAACGGAAAACAACATCAAGTTCCTGTACAGCTTCGTCAAGCTGCTCCTGACCAAGGGAGGCGCGGAGCTTGAGCCCGAAGACGACGATGTCATTTACAAGTCCGTGCAGGACATGTACCTGCTCGACCCGGAAAACCGCCGACTTTCCAATCTTTTCCTGCCGAAGAAGCTCGACCGGTACATGTCGAAGTGGGTTGGCAAGGGCGTGTACAACGCAATCTTCGACAACGTCGAGGACTCGTTGTCACTCTCTCGCGTCCAGTGCTTCGACTTCGCCGGCGTCAATAACGAACAGTACGCCGATCTGATCGAGCCGCTGATGGTCTGGCTGCTACGCCGCATCAACGACGTGCTCTACGATCCTGCCAATCTGGGCGCCCCCAAGCACATCCTCATCGAAGAGATCTTCTCTTCCATGAAGAACCGGCAGCTGCTTGAAGGTGCCTTGGCTTCGATCAAGACGGTGCGGAAGAACCTGGGCGGCGTCACCATGATCGGCCAGTCGGCCGAGGACCTGGGCGAGAACGCTGATTCCATCGTGAACTCCTGCACGTCGTTCTTGTTCCTAAAGGATGCCACGTTCAACCGCAAGCGGTATGCCGAGTTGTTCAAAATGAATGAGCAACAGATCGCCCTCTTCGAGAGCTTGCAGGATCGCGAGGCGCTCTACGTGCGCCGCGATGGGATAACCAAGGTGGTCACACTCAACCTCGATCCGCGCAGCTACGCCACGTTCTCCACCAAGCCGAAGGACCGGGTGCGCCGGTCGAAGCTGATCGCAAAGTACGGACT
>CAXUCK010000110.1:0-7492 GCA_964249375.1 uncultured Acidobacteriaceae bacterium | reverse complement strand
GCTTCCGGGTAGAGCAGGGGGATCAAAACCAGCAGAGCCAGGATAGCGGCGTTGAAAATAAACGTGCCGATCATCCAGTACTTGGACTTGGTCTTGAGCTTGCCACCCGATTCCATCAATGAATCTTCAAACATAGGCCGCCTCGCTTTGGAGAAGAGCTACCTTGCTTGGACACCGGGTGCACGAGGAAGGTTCCCCAGCGACAAAAAATAATGCAACCTTTGGGGGATTTACGCTCTCGCGCGTTTTGCGGCGGGAAGCGCGACCGCCTTGCCGCGCTTGGCGCGCCAGTCCTGGTAGGCGACGAGCATGGGAGCGGCGACCGCGATGGAGGAGTAGGTGCCGATCAGAATGCCGACCACAAGGGCGAAGGAGAAGCCGTGCAGCACCTCGCCGCCGAACAGGTAGAGCGAGAGGACGGTGAGAAAGGTGAGACCGGAGGTGAGCACGGTCCGGCTCAGCGTCTGGTTGATGGACCGGTTGACCACGTCACTGAGGCTTTCGCGGCGCGAGGTGGCGAGGTTCTCGCGGATGCGGTCGAAGACCACGATGGTGTCGTTCATCGAGTAGCCGATCAGGGTAAGGATGGCGGCGATGACGGTAAGGGTGATTTCCTGATTGGTGAGCGAAAACGCACCGACGGTGATGAGGGTATCATGAAAGACGGCGACGACGGCGGCCACGCCGTAGATGAGCTCAAAGCGGAACCACAGATAGATGAGCATACCGATGAGCGAGTAAACGGTGGCCCAGGCGGCCTGCTTCTGCAGCTGCCGGCCGGCGGTCGGGCCAACGATGTCGACCTGCTCGACCGAGAAGCCGGAGTCGTGGTAATTGGCCGAGAGCGCGTTCTCGACGCTCAGCCGGCCCTGATCGTGCGACGCGTCCGACGCGGTGGCCTGCGGGAGGGCGACGATGACCTGGTTGGCTCCCTGCCCGGTGGTGTCGCTGATGCGCTGCACGCGGAAGTCATGGACGCCAGAGCGGTCGAGCGCCTGCCGGATGTGATCTTCGTTGGGGGTGCCGGTGAAGTGAACGCGCACCTGGGTGCCGCCCTTGAAATCCACGCCGAGCGGAATACCGTGCCAGAACAGCATGCTGAGGATGCCGGCTACGGAGAAGGTGAGCGAGAAACCGAGGAAATACCACTTCTTCCCCAGCCAGTCGACGTTGACGCCTCGAAACAGTTCCACGTTCCCTACCTTCGAACCCGGCGCAAGGCCGGGGAAAAATTGGAGGAGCTCCGAGCTGCGGAGCCCCGGGTAGCCTTAGATCGACAGGGCCGCGCCGCGCTGCCGGCGTCCCAGGATGGCGTCGAAAATGACGCGGGAGACGAAGACGGCGGTGAAGAGATTGGCCAAGAGACCGAACGTCAGCGTGACGGCGAATCCTTTGACCGGACCGGTGCCGAAGAGAAACAGGATGCCGGCCGAGACGATGGTGGTGACGTGGGTGTCCACGATCGTGATCCACGCATGGGCGAATCCTTCCTGAACGGCGTTGACAGAAGACTTTCCGGCACGCAGCTCCTCGCGGATGCGCTCGAAGATGAGCACGTTGGAATCGACGCCCATGCCGATGGTGAGGATGACGCCGGCGATGCCGGGCAGCGTGAGCACGGCGTGCGAGAAGCCCATAAACCCGAGCAGGATGAGGAGGTTCAGAAGAAGGGCGAGATCCGCGTTGATGCCGGCGCCTTTGTAGTAGAGGAGCATGAAGACCATGACGGCGAGCATGCCGGCGACGGCCGCGATGACGCCCTGGCGGATGGAAGCCGCGCCCAGGCTGGGGCCGACGGTGCGGGTTTCGAGGTAGGAGATGGAAGCGGGCAGGGCGCCGGTGCGGAGCATGAGGCTCAGGTCATCGGCCTGCTGTTTGGTGAAGCCGCCCTCGATTTCGCCGCGATCGCGAATGGCCGAGTTGATGCCGGCCACTTCGCGCACCTTGTTGTCGAGCACGATGGCCATCTGCCCGGGGGTCGCCGAACTGCGCGCATGCTCGGAGGTGTACTTATAGAAGCGGTCGCCGGCCTCGGTGGTGAGGGTGAAGGTGATGTTGGGGCGACCGTTCTGGTCCTGGCTGGGCTGGGCGTCGCGGAAGTCTGTGCCCTCAACCTCGCTCGCGCGCTTGAGCACCCAGACGCTCTCGGGAGCGGCCTCGGTGGCCTGGCCGCGCAACATTTCGGCGTCAACCGGAATGGTCCCGTTGTTGGCGGCCATCGCCTCTTGCTCGCTGGCGTACGGTCCGCCAACAACGGCGTGAATTTCAAGCTTGGCGGTGGACTGGATGATGTCCTCGACGCGGGTCAGGTCTTCGACGCCGGGCAGCTCCACCAGGATCTGGTTGGCGCCGAGGCCGTACGGCGCGACCACTGGCTCGGAGACGCCGAGCTTATCGATGCGTTCGCGAATGGCCTCCATGGAGGTGTTGAGCGTGCGGGCGGTGAGGTCGCGCTCGGCTGCCTGCTTCATGGTGAGCGTCACCGAGCCCGGGGAGGTGGTGGCGACGTCATACAGGCTGCTATAGTCGGTGCCGCCAGTAACGCTGCGAACGTCGCCGGATTTGGCCGGCGGGATGCCTGAAAGAACGATGGCGTTGGGGTGCTGCGGATCGGTCTTGCCGACGGTGACGCCGGTGATCCCGGCTTTGTCGAGATCGGCCTGGAGGCGGGCGACGTCGCGATCCGTGGCGGAGGCGATCGCCTCGGCCACGTGCACTTCCAGCACCAGATGGGTGCCGCCGCGCAGATCAAGGCCAAGATTGATCCGGTTTGCGATGGACTGCTTGAGGCCGCCATGCGGAATCCCGAGGATGCCGTACGCAAAGATCACAAGAATCGCTACGATGAAGGCCACTCGGCCCGTGAGTTTCTGTCCCATGTCCTCTTTCGTCCGGCACGCGACCCAGGTGGTGCCGATCGCGCGCCCCCGCCCGTGGCGGTCCTTCCTTAACTCTGTGTTCGGCCGCTTTCGCGACGAATGCCTAAGCCTTGCTCTCGTCGGGAGTGGTCACGGCCGAAATGGCGCTTTTGACGAACTCGAGCTTGATGTTGTCCGGCTGCACCCGCACGACCACGACGTCGTCCTTGACGTTTAAGACTGTGCCGCGCAGGCCGCCGCTGGTGGTGACGCGGTCGCCATTTTTGAGCTGACCCAGCATCTCCTGCCACTTCTTCTGCTTGCGCTGATTGGGCGCGATCATGAGGAAATAGAGCACCACAAAGAAGAGCACCGGCAGAAGCAGACCGCTTATTCCGCCGAACCCCGAAGTTCCCAGCTGAAGCCAAGCCGCAACGATCAACAAATCCGTTTCACTCCACAGGGAGCAACCTGCCTGAGCGCCCGGCCCCCCGCAACGGAGCCAAGCCGCCGACGCAGACAGGGGAAAGCGCTGCCGCGCAGACGCGGCAAAAGGTTGCCCAGCCCCTAAGCATCGCGTATGCCGGACAGGCTGTCAAGAATCGGGACGCCCCGTGACGCGCGCCCGCTGTAACGGAAGATTCACAGGTCAGCAATAAAGCAGCCATACGGCGGCTGCTATCAACGTGCACGGAGGTTCTTTATGAAATCGCAATCCGCTGCTTTCGTGGCTCTGGCTGCCATCACCGTCCAGCCGCTCGCCGCGTCCGCCCAGTCGTCCACCTTTGATCCGGGCAACAGCCCTATCCGGCATGTACTGCTGATCTCGATCGACGGCATGCACGCCGTTGACCTGCGCAACTGCGCCTACGGCATCCCGACGATTGCGAGCGGAGCCTCGTACTGCCCGAACCTTGCCGCGCTGACCCAGACGGGCGTGAACTACGTGGCGGCGACCACCTCGAAGCCGTCCGACTCCTTCCCCGGCCTGACGGCCATCATCTCAGGCGGAACACCGAAGTCTACCGGCGTTTACTACGACGTGGCGTACGACCGGTCGCTCGATGCGCCGGCGAAGACCACGGGCAATGGCGTCCAGGCTGGACCCTGCGCGGCTTATGGAGCGCCCACCGGAACGACCACGGAGTACGAGGAAGGCATCGACCTTGACCAGACGAAGCTGAACGGCGGAGCTCCTGGAGCGGCACTGACCGAGGGCGGCATCAACTCGATCGACCCGGCGCGGCTGCCGCGTGACCCGGCAGCCGGCTGCGCGCCGGTGTACCCGTGGAACTTCCCCCGCACGAACACCATCTTCAGCGTGATCCATGAGGCTGGCGGGTATACGGCGTGGTCGGACAAGCACCCCGCCTACTCTTCTGTTGCCGGACCTGGTGGCGGCACGCTGAATGATTTTTACTCGCCTGAGATCAACTCCAACGTGGTTGCGCTGCCGGGGGTTGCGACGGCGGAAGGTCTTTCCTGCGCGACGATCCCGGATCCCTCGCAGGTGGGCGCCTGGACGGACAGCTTCCAGAACATCAAGTGCTACGACACGCTGAAGGTCAACGCCATTCTGAACCAGATTGCCGGCAAGACGCACTCGGGTGCGGCGGCGCAGATGCCGAACATCTTTGGCATGAATTTCCAGGCGGTCAGCGTGGGGCAAAAGCTGATTGAGAAAAACGTGGCCACCGGCGGCTACATTGATGCGGCGGCGACACCGACGCCCGTGCTGCGCGGCGAGCTGCAGTTTGTGGACGCGGCGATCGGCCAGATGGTGACCGCGCTGAAGGACAACGGCCACTATGAGGACACGCTGGTCGTGATCACCGCGAAGCATGGCCAGTCGCCGATTGACCCGCACCGTTACTTCCCGATCCCCGGCCACACCGGCGACAACGGAACGACGCCCGCAACGCTGCTGGCGAGGGACCTGCCGCTTTCCGAATCGCCGCTGAACCCGGTTGGGATTGGTGCGACGGAGGACGACATCTCGCTGCTGTGGCTGAAGCCGGGCGCCAATCTGCTGAATGATGTTGCGATCCTGGAGCGGAACGGGAAAGAGATTGGCCTGGGCCAGATCAACTACGGCCCGACGGTCGCGATGAACTTCAACAAGCCGGGCCTGCCGCCGAACGGGGACCCACGGACGCCGGACATCATCGTGACGCCGAACGTGGGTGTGACGTATACCGGCAGCAGCAAGAAGCTTTCTGAGCATGGCGGGTTCTCGCACGACGACACGAATGTGGTGATGCTGTTCAGCAACCCCGCTTTCACCGGGCGCACCGTGTCGGCGCTGGCCGAGACAACTCAGGTGGGGCCAACGATTCTTCAGGCCCTGGGCCTCAACCCCCAGGCGCTCGAATCTGTCCGTGAGGAAGGCACCACCGTCCTCACCGACGTCACCGCACAGATCGCCTTGCAGTAGCCGCACCCGTCGCGCCCAACCAGACGCGACTCCTTGCCCTTGCAGCAACACCGAACGCAGCGATCGCCGGCATACCGCCACGGCCGCTGCGTTCGACTTTCTTGATGTATCTGACGGACGTCACCTAACCCACCGCGTCGAGGCCGCGCACCAACTATTCCTCAGCCCAAAGCACCGCTCGGAACCTCCCTCACCTCGCGCCATTGGGGAACGATTGGACCTCAGCCCCTTTCCCGCTGTAGCCGTTCGTCCGGCTCTCGTATTTTGCTTGTAACCATTCGAGCAGATGTCGATCTCACAGACACGCGAACAAGCCGCAACGCCTGTTCGTGAAATCCCTCCCAGGAGCCAGCGAATGCTCTTAAATTCTTGTCAGTTGTCCTTCACGCGAAGGTCCCCCCATTCCGGGAAAGACCTGCGATCCGTCGCCGCGCGCTTACACAAAGCTCTCTTTCTCTCCACCGGCGCCGCGCTCATCAGCGGTTTCGTGCCCGCCGCGGCGTTCGGACAAGCTGCACCCGCAGTGCCCCCAGTCTCTCCCGAGGCGATGGCGGTGCACCTCCTCGCCAAGCGTCCCGCCGCCAAGCCTACGACGCCTATAGACCCACCTCTACGGTTCGCGTCCGCGAGCAGTCAGGTACAAGGGCCCGGAGCCGGACCGCGCGATCAGGGCAAACCAGGCTGTGACGTATTTCCGGCCCCGCCCTCTATCGGCACCAATGTGGGTCTGTCCTACTTCGGACCCATGCCTTCCACGGTGAACCCAAGCCTGGTCGGTCCCGTGCAGCTGCTCAACACCGGCAAGGTGGATGCGATTGCAGGCACCATTACGATTCCGCTCTACAAAGGATCGGTAAAAAGCACGGGGAAGACGGCCTGGTACATCCTCACCGATGTTTCCGATCAGGGCGTCGCGAATGAACTCGGCCTGAACTACTCCGCAAAAACTGAATTTTATTACCGCTGCAGCTCGGACCGGAAACCTTGACGCCGAAGGAAATATTGTCTTCGACAAAGGAACCGTCAACTTCGGACCGGCGCTCCATATCGTGCCCGGGCCGGAAGGCGCCGAATTTCCCCCGAAGTCCTTTGACCCCGGCGAGGTGGGCGACCAAAACTACAGTCCCTATGTCAGCCTCAAGAACGCCCAAGGGGTTATCTACAACGCTCCCATGGTCGCCTACGGTGTGAGCGCCAATGAAATTAACTTCCCCAATGGACATGTCGACTACACCAAGGTTCATGACCAGGTGGTGGCCATCGATACCGTCAATATGACCGTGACCCTTAACCTGATTAACGGCTTCAGCTTCGGCCGTCCGGTCTGGTATATCTCCACCGATTCCAGCATTCCATTGGCTGCGTCTGTCGAGCGGAATACCTATGCGCCGCTGATGGGAAAGCTCTTACTTGGAGATGACGACAGCTTCGGCAGCCCGATCGAGCGCATCTTCATTGCCACCAACGGTACCGAAGGCTGTGACAATCCTCAACGCCAGGGTCTGTCGGCTGCGTTGGCGGATGACCATCGTCCAAACAACACGTTGGGCGGCATTCCGACACTTGCCCTCGACTACAGCCCCGCATGGAATGCACAGTTGTACACCTGGACCGAGGACGCCATCCGAAGGGGCTACCGGCAGCAGCTGCGCGAAGAGTTCCAGATTCTCACCTACGCCCAGGATGGTTTGATTACTGGATTTCCCGCCGGAACCCCATTTGGCAATTCAAAGTTCGCAATCAATTGCCCGATTGTGCAACGACTCGATTGAGTTAGAGCCTTTCAAGCTATTCTTGTCTTTTTCGTTCGGGGATGGTCGCACTGGTCTGGTCAGAGCTCGACCGTTCCCGAAATTCACCTCAGAAATCCTGCGCAACACCAGAACGCAGCAGAGGACCGAACGCAGCGACCGCCGCAAAATCCGGCGCGACCGCTGCGTTCCGTCGTTTGCGGCTGCCTTTCTTGTTCGTCTTTCTGAAGCGTGCTTCTTCGCCTCACCATTGCCCGCCTGCATCGCACCCCACCCGCTTTTGTTACCCTCACCGGATGCGCCTCACCGCTGCCCTGCTCCTCCTCGCCGTAGCCCCACTCGCCCCCGCGCAAGTCACCGTCTCGCCCGAAACCCGCTCCGCCCTCCAGCAGCTCACCGGGGACATCGTCCTCTCCGGCCGGGCTTATGAATATGACCGGCAACTCGCC
>CAXUCK010000109.1:0-7526 GCA_964249375.1 uncultured Acidobacteriaceae bacterium | reverse complement strand
GATTTAGATTGGGGTCTCGGCCAGACCGGCGGGAGGCAAGATGGACACTGGGAAAAAGGTCGCAATCGGGGCGACCTTGGTTGCAGTCATGGCAGTGGGGATCCGGTTCGGCTTGCTGGTCCACCAGCGCCACGTCGACGAGGCGGCTCCGGTCGCAAACCATGCCGATGACTGGAAAAAAGGCACCAACCAGGACGCCCTGGTGTTTCTCAAGAAGAAGCGCCCGAGCAATCTCAAAGACGTCAAGCAACTCGCCGGCACCCGCATCTGGGTCAGCGCGGGCGGCCAGATGGACTATTACCCGGTGGTCGGGAGGCGCGCGGTCTACACCAGGTCGGCCGGCACGCTGCTCGGGGCGCAAGCCATGGATGTGAAGGACGCCATCGAGCAGGGTGGCGCACCCAAGGGCGCAACCTTCCGCATCCCGGGTGGCGACAAGCAGGTGCTCCTGATCTTCACGCTGCCGCAGGGCAGCGACCCCGCCAGGCAATTCGCCGTCCCGGTCGGGTTCAAGCCGGGCGCGGACTACACCTTCTACACGGACGAGCTGTTCTTCTACGACGATCCGCATGAGCTCTACAAGCACTGGGGGCCAAAGGTGTGGGACGCGGTGGATCGGCACGAGGCAATCCTGGGCATGAGTGAGGCGGAGGTGCAGCTCGCCCTCGGTCAGGTCAGCAAGAGCGTCAGCCAGGAGTACGGAAATCGCCTGGTCGTCTACTCCAACCTCGGGCACCCGAAAGCGGTCACCTTTGTCAAAGATCAGGCGACGGCCGTTCGGGATGATCAGGGATATTGAGGGTCGAGCGGCCTCAGGACGACCAAGGCTACCCGCTGCAGATGTAGCCGCGCCGCACAGCGACCGGGCCCCTTCGGACTGAACGCTCGATCCGGCAACCATCTCTCCGGAGCCGGCACACACGCAGCCCTGACCAGAGCCTCGGTGCGCCATCGCACATTTGGGCGCGGCGTCGTGCCAGTGAGCCCGCCATGCATGGGAGCCAGGGTGATCTGCGGACCGACAACGACCTGCCTCAGTAACCGAACTACAGCACCTTGGTACCCCTCCGCTCTTCTCGGTTCCATTCCGTTCGTACGACGTGGAATCCGTTCGAGCATCGAGGAGTCGCAAATTGCTGCTCACGCAAGGAAACTTCCTTTCCCACACAACGGACACGTTTTCGGCGAAAGATGTTAGCAGATATTTGGCCGCTACGGGGCTGGGGAGAGCTAGGCTAGGGACACAGGCGCACCTAGCGCCTTCAGGAGCCATACCATGTCGAAGTCCCTCCGCTCGTTCGTCCTCGTTGCCACTCTCGCCGTCAGCGCCGCTCCGAGCCTCTACGCAGACCGCACCGGCTGCAATCCCCACCCTCAGGTCGTGGCAGCGCCGGCGAGCCAGCTTGCCACCCTTGTCTACACTGTCATCAGCAGCCTGACTCTGTAGACTCAGGAGTGACAGTTCCGCCCTATGACTCTTTCTACGCTGGACCAGGTACTGTGGGCGGCGAGCTTGGTTGGGCACGCCGCCCTTGCGTCTGTTCTTGTCGTTCGAAAGCGCTGGAAAGAGTTCCCGGTTTTCACCTCGTTCGTCGTCTACGAGGCATTCACCACCCTGCTTCTGTTCGCCGTCCTGCACAAAGCCAGCGGGCATGCATACTTTCTGGCCTACTGGATCACCGGGTTCGGCAACTACCTATACCAGGTAGCCGTGATCTATGAGATCGCGCGCGACGTCCTGCGTCCAACCGGGCGATGGGTCCGGGAAGCACAGCGATCGTTCTTTCTCTGGGGTGGGTTAGGCCTCGTCGTGGCCGCCGTCCTGGCGCTGCAGCTGGGGCCGTCGCAGTCGAAGGGACTCGACGTCTGGGACGCGCGGCTTCAGGTATTTACATCCATGCTCACCTGCGAGCTGTTCCTGGCCATGTCTACGGCGGCTAACCGGCTCGGCCTTCAGCGGCGAAGCTATGTCGTGGCCCTTGGCCTGGGCATCACCGTTTGGGCCTGCGTCGCCCTGATCCAGGATTTCGCTCACGCTGCCCTCGGTTGGAACCGGAACCTGGTGGGTCTGGCTCATTTCGAGCAGGTCGTCTACCTCCTTGTCCTCATTTACTGGATCGTGACGTTTTCTCTGCCGGAAAAGGGCCGGGCGCCGCTTTCGCCGGAGATGCGCGAATATCTGCTTGCACTCCACAATCGAGTGAACTACGATCTCCATGGCGGAGACGGACCCCACCAATGAGCTTTCTGATTCTGTTTGGCCTTACGGTCGCGATCATTCTTGTTCTGTCCGTGCGAACGCATAGACAGGCTTCCCGGATCGCGCGCCTGCGCTGGGAAGATCTGGTGGCGCAAATCAAGCCCGTGCCCTTTGCCGGCGTTTCGGCCGTCGCCCTGGATTACCTGCAACCCAGAAAAGGGCAGATGCGCATTGAGACCGATGAGCTGTGGACCCTGATTGGCGGGTACGATGGCGTTCGGCGCATGTACAGCAACAGTGCCGTTTTACTCGCACTGGCTTCCTACACGCAGCGCTGGAACCCCGGGGAGAGCGTCATTGTGGTGGAGCGCATGCGCCGCGATGCAGTTCTGTTGCGCCGCGCCAGCCAGCGCCTGCTGCTGCGGTACCTTCTCGAATCAGATAAGATCAGTGGGCCATTCAGTCTGCAGGAAGCCACCAGCGCCTACTACCTCATGCGCGAGCGGCTGCTGGCCCTCTACGAAACCAGCCACGCCGGCCGCTACGCCCAGCTCGCTGCCGCTCTCTAGATCAGAGTATCGAAGCCAGCAACCCCGAACCGTAGTCGTACCCCATCATCGTAGCCGCGGTCGCGGGGCCACCCCGTGAGATCAGCCCGTGTTCCGCAGACCGGCGCTTATCCCGTTAATGGTCGCCGTGATCGCTTGGTTCAGCACCTGAAGCTCGGGATTGCTGGCCCCGGTGTTGCCATCGCCCTTCGGCAAGCTGCGTTTCCGTCGAAGAAGGTCAACCTGCAGCAGCGAGAGCGGGTCCACATAGGGGTTGCGCAGGCGCACAGACCGCGATAGCACCGGATTCGTCTCCAGCAGTTCGGTCTGCCCTGTCACAGCAAGCACCATGCGGCGCGTCAGGTGAAACTCAGCCTCCAGAGTCCCGAAAACACGTTCCCGAAGAGCGGCATCTTCCACCAGCGAGGCATACAGCCTGGCGATACCAAAATCCGCTATCGCCAGAGCCATCTCCACATTCCGCACGATATCGAGAAAAAGCGGGAATCCCCGAACCATCTCACGCAGCAGAGCGAGGTTCCGAGGATCGTCCTGAGCGAAGGTAGAGAGTACGTGGCCAACGCCGAAGTAAGCCGGAACCAGTTGCCGGGACTGCATCCATCCGAACACCCACGGGATCGCACGCAGATCAGCCATCGACCGCTTCTGTCCCGTCGCCGAAGCATCCTTGCGCTTAGCGGGCCGGGAACCAATCCGGGCATGCTCCAGCTCAGCCACCGGCGTTGCCTCTTCAAAGTAGGTAAAGGTGTCCGGGTTGTCGACAATGTGCTGCCTGTAAAAGGCATACGAAAGCTTTGACAGGCGGTCCATCGCCGCCTCCCACGCAGGGGTGATCTCGCCGGTCAGGCGAGGAACACCCGCCGCCACGTCCTCGCCGGCCTCACCCTTGCTGCCTTGCGCCTGCTGGAACGTGATGTCAGGGCGGCCCAGGGCATCGAGCGACGCGGCAACCATCAGCTCCAGATTGCGCTCCGCCAGGATCACGTCGGAGTACTTCCAGTTCAGCACCTCGCCCTGCTCGGTGAGGCGAAGCTCGCCCGAAAAGCTGTCGATCGGCTGCGCAAAGATGGCACGGTGCGTCGGCCCGCCACCCCGGCCTACCGTCCCTCCACGCCCGTGGAAAAGCCGAAGCGTTACGCCCGTTTCGCGGGCTACCTCATGCAGCGCGCGGTGCGCCCGCCAGATCTCCCACGTCGACGTGATCATCCCGCCATCTTTGTTGGAGTCGGAGTACCCAAGCATCACCTCCTGCCGCCGGTCCCACGCGTCCAGCAGCGGCTGATATCCGACGCTCGACCAGAGCTCCCGCATGATGTCCGGCGCGTTCTGGAGGTCCTCGATCGACTCGAACAGCGGCACCGGCTGTAGACCCGGGTCGGCGTCGCTGGCCTCGGTGGCCGGGCCGCCCTCCACCGCCACGCCGCCCAGGCGCGCCAGCGTGATCACATTGCGGATGTCAGTCGCCGAAGCAGCCCCCGAGATCACGTACTGCCGGATCGTCTCGGGAGGAAAGTCGCGCTTCAGCTGGGCGATCGCCCGAAATGTCTCAAGCAACTCGGTTGCAGCCGGCGAGAGCCGTGGAGGAAGCGCGCCGTCACCCCCATGGAACGCCGCAAGCTCGGCCAGGGCGGCGGTGTGCAGCTTGGCGTGCTGCCGGATGTCCAGCGTCTGGAGGTAGAGTCCATAAGTCCGGACTTCCAGCAGCAGAGGATCGATCAGCAGCCGCGCAAGGCGCGCGCCGCGGTTTGCCAGCAGGGAATCGCGCACAAGGGTGAGATCGGCATGCAGGTCGGACGCTCGGGTGTAGGGTGGCAACGCCGGAACATCCGGCGCCGGGGCCGCCGACTGCGGCGTCTGCCCGAGCCGCATCGAGATGCATGAGAGCAAGAGCCGCAGACGCTCAAAAGGGAAGCGCTCTTCGAGAGCCGTCTGGCCGGCCTCGCGCAATTGCTGGAGATATCGGCCGAGGCGTTCCTCCACGGCAGGAGAGACAGGAACCTGCTGCGTCGAGGCGCCAAGTTGCTCAAACAGGTTCTGTAGCCGTCGGCGGTAGTGCGCCAGCAGCACGGCCCGAGCCATCGTGATGGCGGTGCGCGTCACCTCAGGAGTAACGAACGGATTGCCGTCGCGGTCGCCACCGATCCACGAACCGAACTGCACAATCTGCGGAAGATCGGCGAGCGTAGGCAAGGCATCCGCCGTCGAAGCCGCATCATCCGGTCCGCCGGGAAGCTCGCCGGATGCGGACTCGGGATACTCTTCCGAAAGCGCGGTCGCCACTTCGGCGTAAAGCACAGGCAGTGTGTCGAACAGCGACGACTCAAAGTAGTCGAGCGCCATCCGGATCTCGTCGCGAACCGTGGGACGCGCGCTTCGAACGTCGTCTGTCTGCCACAGTGCGGTGATTTCAGCCAGCAGGTCGCGTTCCAGGGCGGCCATCTCGAGCGGCGGCAGCGGGATGCGGTCAAGCTGCTCCAGCAGGTCGGAGATGCGCCGGCGCTTGAACATCACCGAACGTCGGGCCACCTCGGTCGGGTGCGCCGTAAACACCGGTGAAACGCAAACGCGCGCGAGCAGGCCAAGCGCTTCGGGACGCAGAACGCCGGTGCGACGCAACATGCGCAGCGTGCCGCGCAGGCTCCCCCGCTGCGGCGGTGCAGCGGGGTCAAGCTCCGCTGCCAGCCGCCTGCGCTTCCTGTGGTTCGTTTCCGCCAGGTTGATCAGCTCGAAGTAAAAGGAAAAGGCGCGCGCCAGCTGGTACGCCGTGGCCGGATCGTCGGTGCATCCCGCCGGTCCGCACAGTGTCTGGTCAAGCGTGGCGGGGGCAGAGCTTTCATCGCCACCGGGCGCCGCGTCCCGCTGGGCAATGGAGGTCCGGCGAAGCTGCTCAACCGCTTCGAAAATGCCCGGTCCGGCCTGCTCCCGCAGCACCTCGCCCAGCAGCATCCCAAGCGACCGCACGTCGCGGCGTAACGGTGCTTCCTTCTGATCCGGTTCGCTGGCCTCAAGCTCAGCAACCCGTTGCGACCAGCCCCCGGCAGGTGTCCAAAGTGACGGCATAGGGTGATTATGCACGCGGACGCAACCAATTGGCGGCGACATCACCCACGACACGGTCGACCCACCGTCCGCCGTTCCGCAATCAGCAGGGACGACGTCGAGCTGCCGACAGAACCGAGCTGCGCGAGCACTTTCACTGAAGCGCGCAGCGCGGTGTGTTGCCGCGCCTAGAACACCTTGCCCAGCGTGAAATTAAATTTCCGGCGGCCGTCGTCGCCCACGGAAGGCGCCAGGGTCAGCACCCCCAACGGCGTCTCGGCGATGATGCCGAAAAATCCATCCTGCCGCGTCACGGTGCGCATGTCCGGCGCGCGCACCTGGCCCGCCTCGTACCCGGCCCCGAGGTAAATGCTCTCCCCCAGTGGCGCTGGCAGCGTCGCGATCCGGCGAAGCAGGGCAGGCGCGACCAGGAAGTAATCCGTCCCGCGATACTCGTCGATCGCCGAAGCCGAAAGCCGCAGCGGTCCGCCGAGCGTGAAACGGAACGGCTGCGCCACATTGCGATCGAACATGGTTCCACCCTCAAAGCGCCCCGCCAGCGTGAAGCTGCCAAGCGCATGCGTGACGGAAAGCTCGGAGCGAAACTGCGGCGCATTCACACTCCCCACCGCCCTGTAGAGATACGCAACGTCGGTGGTGGAGCGGAAGCCAAAGCGCGGGACCAGCGCCCGGTCCTGCGTGTCGTAGGCGTAGCGCAGGTGGGCACGTTGCGCCGATCCCATCTCATCCGGCAAGCCGTCGGATCCAGTGGTCGTCGTCCACCGAATCGAATCCTCTTCCCAGCCCAGCCGAAGCTCCTGCACCCGCGAGTCAGACCAGCCCACATCCACGCCGCCGCCGCCCCGTTGGAGCTCGCGCTCCGAAAGTCGCCGCTGGTTGCTGTAGATGTAAAACGGTTCGCGCAACAACCCAACGTGGGGCGCCGTAAAAAAGCCGCCGGCAGTGCCCGTGTCACGCAGGCGGCGGTAATATTCGGCGTTCAGGTCGGTCAGAAAGCCCAGCCGGATCTGCCCCCGCAACTCCGATCCATAGCCGCCCAGATCCTGATGGACAAAGATGCCTTCAACCGTCGCGCGGGTCACGCCGGCGGTCTGCGCCTCGATATTCAAACCGGCAAACAGAAACGGCGGCCCCGTCTTCTTGTCCGCCACGGTCACCAGAACCGTCGGCCGGTTCGTCCCCGTGCCGCCCGCCGTCGGTGGCTCATAACTGACGGTATAGTCAGCATCGTAGCGCCCGTCGGAACGGACCTCGTCCAGCAGCGCATCGATCTGTCTCGGGTCGGTAGGCTGATTCACGAGCGGCTCGAACTTCCGCTCGACCGCCCGCGTCACCGCCTCTGTCGGGGCCGTCACATGCACACGCAAAATCGTGCCCGGCCGGCCCCGTCGCTTCGCGCGGCGCTCCTCCAGATACTGCTGCCACTCCGGGTCGCTCACCGCGTACGGCAGCAGTTGGGCCCGGTCTCGCTCCGCGGCCTGGTACCCGCGTTGCGCCAGCTGCTCCCCTTTCAGGTAGTCGCTCGCGTCGAAGCCCTTGAGGTCCGGCATCACCACCACGTCGGCCAGCTTGCGCTGCTCGCGTTCTGCGCCCTCAATCGCAACCGAGAACGATCGCTGCAGGATGCCGAGCACCGAGCCAAGTGCCGCGTCCGTGGTTGGGTTCAGCGGCAGGCTGATCGCAATCACCACGTCTGG
>CAXUCK010000108.1:0-7561 GCA_964249375.1 uncultured Acidobacteriaceae bacterium | reverse complement strand
GCATCCGCATTCTCCAGGCGTTGACGGAACTGGGGGGGACGCTCCGAGCGTAGCGGGGGGTGCGGCGGGTTAGGGGGGCGGCTCAGGCGTAAAGATCGGTGAGATGGCCGCGCGTGGCTTCGTAGCACGCGCACGCGGCGGCTTCGAGGCCTTTGCGATTCAGAATGGTGATCCTGCCGCGGTTGTGACCGATGAGGGACTCGCGCTCGAAGTGGCGGGCGAGCACGTTCATGGTGGTTCGTCCGGTGCCAAGGATGTGGGCGAGAAACTGCTGGGTGAGGAAGAACTCTTCGCGGGCGGAACGATCCTGCACCGTGAGCAGCCAGCGCGCGAACCTTGGGCCGGCGTCGTGCATGCGGTTGCAGGCCGCGGTTTGGCCGAGGTGCGCCATCTGGTGCTGGACGTACTGCAGGATGGCTGCACGAACGCCGTGTGAGTTGTTGAACAGCTTGTCGAGATCGCGAAAGGCGATGCGGTAGGCGGAGCCGGCAATCTGAATGAGGCACTGGGAAACAGACGGGGAACTGCCCAGGAGGTGAAAGCTGCCGGTGACGCCCTCGAAGCCGACCAGGCCGACTTCGACGATCTCGCCGCCTTCGAGTTCGACGACCTCGGAGGCGAGCGCGGTGAGCATGAAATAGGCGTGCTGGGGGCGACTGGAGGACTCCGAGATGAGCGTTTTCTGCTCGAGGTCGACCAGAGTGGAGTGGCTCAGGACTTCCTTCCGTTCTTTGGCAGTCAAGGACTGCAACAGACGGTTGGTCTCGGACATCGGGTGCACACCTCGCTTGAACTGGGCAGGCACCGCCTTAGAGGATGCGGGTACTGCGGACGAAAGGGAATCGTGATGATACGGGGAGCGCGGGCGAGACGCGATGCGCGGCTTCGTTCCCCTCTGCTCCCTTAGACGCGAAACGAGTTCGTTAGACGCAAAAGAAGGCGGTGTGGACCTTCGACAAAAAATGTTCAGCGTCCTACACTTCTTAGGAATGTTCAGCATCCTACACTCCAGACAAGGCGGAGCGTTGCAGGTATCGACCCGAAGACGCCACCGTTCAACTGCATGGAGGGCAACCGTTTCGTTGAGCATTTTCCCGTACCTGAGCTGAGTTTCGCCGTGGCCACCGACGTGCGTTGTGGGTCGTCCGGCGCGTCTTGCGCAACTTTTGCGATTGCTCCAAGCGGATCTCTGCTTCCGTCTTCCACTTGCGGCGTGGGGCATGCTGTGACATGTCCATGCCCCACAACACGTAGCTCAGGAGAGAAAGTATGTTCATTCTTTGGTGGATTCTTGTTGGTCTGATTGCGGGCTTTATCACGGGCAAACTGATGCAGGGCAGCGGATATGGCCCGATCATGGACATCGTTGTCGGTATTGTGGGCGCCATCGCCGGCGGCTTCATCATGCGGGCAGCGGGGTTCTCTGATCAGGGTGGTCTGCTGTACACGATCCTTGTCGCCGTGGTGGGCGCTGTTTTACTTACGCTGCTGCTGCGCCTGATTACGCGAAAAGCGTGATGGGTGCAACGGGTTCTCTGAGGGGGCTGGCGAGCGCGTGCGAAGCGGTTGCCGGCTCCTTTGAAAGGCATGTCCGAGGCAGATGAAGGTCAGCTGCCGGTGGCTGGGCCGGGCGGTAACTTCTTCGCGTCCGGCGGGGCCAGGCACGGGGAATTCCACGGCGAAGTTACATATACTTTGGGCAGGGCGTGAGCCCCCCATTCGCCTGAGGAGATTTCTCGCTTGATGAGCACAGCCTGCGTTACGACTTTTACGAGCCAAACTTTATGAGCACAGCTGGCGCCCCGGCGAGCGCCCTTTCTTCGACGTCCGCGGCGGATGAGTTCGAGGCGCTGGAGCAGCGTGTGCTGCGAGCCGTCGAGGTGGTGCGGCGGGAGCGGGAAGCGCGTTCGGCGGCCGAGGCGGAGCTTGGCCGGCTGAAGGCGAGGGTTTCCGAGCAGGCGGGGGAGATCGAGCGGCTGGAGCGGGCGCATGCCGAGCAACACATGGCCGCCGAAGCTGCCCGGAACGAACTGGCGACGCTTTCGGAGGAGCGTGCCGAGGTGCGCCAGCGGATTGAGCGCATGCTGCACCAGATGGATGAGCTGCTGTAGCGCGGCTCCTGGTCTAGCTGACGCAGAGGAAAGGAGCCGCATGCCACAACCGATTGATCCGGAAGTGACCCTACCCGCGGGGGTCGCTGTGCACATTTACGACCAGGTGTATCATCTGCGCGGCTCCGACCCGGCGTATCTCGAGCACCTTGCCAGCCTGGTGGACGGCAAGATGCGCGCGGTGGCTGCCACGGGGACGACGGTGGATTCGCTGCGGGTCGCGGTGCTAGCTGCGCTGAACCTTGCCGACGAGCTGGCGACGCTGCGTGCCCGCCACGAGGCAGCGACGCAGCACCTGCGGCAGACGCAGCGGGAGGTCCGCTCGCGCGCGGGATCACTGGCCGGCCTGCTGGACGAGGTGCTGGACGATCGTGAGACGCGACGCGCCGGGTAGCAAACGGGGCCTGAATGCGGTTCCCCCCGGGGGCACCTACCATTGGGTGGAGGGGAGCGCCATCCTGTAGGCGACTGGCGAGAGGGAAATTGGTTCCCAATCGCGGCCTTGCGTTTGCACTTCCGTACCCGCTAACGTCCCCTGATCCACCGTACTTTCAGACTTCCCATCGAGGCACACTATGCGCAGCATCCTCTCTGCCCTTGCGGTTCTTTCTGTGTTGGCCGCCGCGGCCCACGCGGACACGAACAGCACGTTCGACGTGACCGGCCAAGGACTTTCGCTCGACTTCACCCTGCCGACCAGCCCCACTCCCACCGGCACGAATCCGCACATGGACTTCTTTGTCGGCGACGTCACCTTTGTCGAAAATGGCGTGACGATGACGGCCAACGACGCGTACTTCTACAACAAGCCCAATGGTGGCGGCTTCCAACTGGATGACAGCGCAGGCAACATCCTTGACGGCCTGGACTTTTACGGTCCGAAGCTGTTTACGGGTACGTTGAAGAAGCCGACCTTCAAGGAGGGCGAGTTCACCCTGACCGGCGGACCCGCGTGCGGGAGTACGGAAGATTCGGACGCGGGCAGCAACTGCTCGTACAAGCTCGACATTACCAGGACGACCTCCGCCACACCCGAGCCAGCCTCGTTTTTGCTGCTTGGCAGCGGGGCGCTGGGTGCGGTGAGCCTCTTGCGGCGCCGGATCGGGCGCTAGGTTATTCGTCCTACACCCGGGGCTTCGCCGGCATGGCTGCCGGCGAAGCCTTCGTTGCTTTCCCGTCGCGACGCTCGCTGCCGCACTGGCCTCACTGCTTGGAGCTCACGCCGGCACCCACACCGTCACGGGGCACACGCGGCCAAAGCATCTCGCCGGCTCCCATTGCATCGCATGCAGCAGGAGAGCGGTGTGATGGACAAAGTAGACGTTCCCGAAGAGTTGGTCGTTCCCATGGAGGCCATTGAGCCTGGCCTGACCGGCCTCCGCATTGCGTTTGTAAATGTTTTCGGGGTGACTCACCCCGATGGCTCGTGGACGCTGATTGACGCGGCGATTCCGCATACGGCGTGGCGGATCAAGAGCTGGGCGGAAAAGACGTTTGGCGGACGCGCGCCGAACGCGATTGTGCTGACCCACGGACACTTCGACCATGTGGGCGACGTGCGCGAGCTTGCGGACGTGTGGGATGTGCCGATCTACGCGCACCCGCTCGAGTTTCCGTACCTGACCGGCCAGAAGGCGTACGACCCACCGAACTGGAAAGCGGGCGGCGGGGTGATGCCACTGCTTGGTCCGACTTACCCGCGGGATCCGATCGATGTGGGCGACCGGCTGCGCGCGCTTCCTGGCGAAGGCGCCGAGCTGGCGATGGCCGAGCTGCCCGGCTGGACGCTGCTGCACACGCCGGGACATACGCCCGGGCATGTGTCGTTTTTCCGCGAGAGCGATCGCACGCTGCTGGTGGGCGACGCCTTCTGCACGACGAAGCCGGAGAGCTTCTTTGAAGCTGTTCTGATCCAGCACCCCGAGCTCCACGGGCCACCGTCCTACTTCACGCCGGACTGGGGTTCTGCGCGCGCGTCGGTCGAGAAGCTGGCGGCGCTCCACCCCGTCACGGTGGCGCCGGGCCACGGGAAGCCGCTTTCCGGCGCTGACGTCGCGCCTGGTCTCGAGAAGCTTGCCGCGGATTTTGACCGGATTGCCATTCCCGACGACGTGAAGGCCGGAGACCCAAACGCGCATGGGCACCTCTGATTCGTGCCCTGCCACACGGCCGTCCATCTGCTCAACAGAACTTTCGTTGTATCTCTCCCGGAGGACTCCGCTTGCCAGAACCGGGCATCGCCGGTAGCATCCAACCTATGAAACCGGCCTGCTAAGCAGGTGCGCGACCAACGCTGGTTGAACCAATATTCATTGAACAGGGTCCTTGCTCGTAGATATGGCTCGGTGTGCAGTGTCCGCCAGTCCGGAATGCCTAAAGAGCCACGGCGAGTTCCCACCGTCTAAGACGGGTTCACCAGCGACTCGACGCACGGCCCCGCGGGTCGGTTTCGTTCTTTCCGCTCCATGCCGAACGACTCACAAAAGGGCCTGACTCTGATCGCTGGCCAGGCTCCGCGTCGCGATAGGATGTGTCCGATGGCAATGCCGAACGCACTCTTTGCTGTTTTCGCAGCTTCGAATCCAGAAGCCCTTAGAGAGCGGCTGGAAAGACATGACGCCTTTCAGCTTCTTTCCAAAGGCACCTCCGATGAGAGTTGGTTGCTGATTGCTCCGAACGCCGTCACGACCGTCGAATTGGCAAACGCCCTTGGCATCACGGACGGGTCCGTAAGCAGTGCCGTTGTCGTACGGGTCGAGAACTACTTCGGACGCGCCAACACAGACGTTTGGGAATGGATCGCCGCAAAGATGGAGGTCTCCCTTGTCAGCGCGAGCTAAGTCGTCCGGGCAGGAGTCCACTCCAGGGCCTCGGCAGGGAATACCCTCCATACCAGTTGGGGTTCAGGACCACAACTTTCACACGCAGGCAGTCTTCGAAATACAACGTGAGATTGGAAAGCTCGAAACGGGCCTCGACTCCGTTGCGTCGCGGCTGACGTCGGTCGAAGCAAAGTTGAGCGGAGTGTCCACTCAAATCACGGAACTCAGCACGCGAATTGAGACACTTAAGCCAATTGTTGTGTGGGCCATGCGTGCACTCTGGGGTGTACTGGGGAGCATCGTGCTTTTCGGTCTGGGCTTGCTGAGCATGTGGCTCAAACACTACTTCGCTTGGTAGCGGCCGTTAGCACCACCTTCCCCGCATACAGCCCGAGCGGTTCCTGACCTTAGCTTGTAAAAGATTGCAAGATTCTGTGCATCCCACCCTTCTCCACCTCGGCCATCTCACCCTGCCCACCTTTGGCGTGCTTGCGGCGCTCGGTCTGATTGCGGCGCTGGGTCTGTCGCTGCGGACGGCGCGCTTTGCCGGCCTCCATCCTGACGGCGTCTGGAACGCGGGGTTGTTTGCGGTTGTGGCTGCGTTTCTGCTGTCACGGATTTTGCTTGTGGCGACGAACTTCCCGTCGTTCCGCGCGTATCCCATCCTGCTGTTGATGGTGCCTTCGCTGACGCCGCTCGGGCTGGTGCTGACGGCGGTTGCTGCCGTGGTGTATTTCTGGCTGCGCCAGCTGCCCTTGCGCCGCGTGGTGGATGCGTGGGCCGCACCGGCGACTCTGTTGTGGGCGTTTCTGGCGATCGGGCACTTTGCGGAGGGCTCAGACCCTGGTCTGCCGGCGCGACACCTGGGTCTGCCCGCGGCTCCGGGATCGCCGCTTCGCCTGTATCCGGTTTCCCTTTTCTGCGCGGCCGTCGCGCTCGCCCTCACGGCAAATCTCATGCGCCACCTGCGCGTTTCCGGGTTCTCCAACCCGGGAAGCACTGCCTCGCTGGGCCTCGTCACGGTGGGCCTGACGCAGTTTCTGCTCACCTTTCTGCGGCAGCCTTTTGTCTACGAGCCTCCGTTCACCAGCATCCTTGACCCGATCCAGTGGCTCGCTCTTGGCCTGATTTTTGCCGGCACTGTCCTTTCTCTGACGAGTCCGCAGGCAGCCCTGAACGCATCCACTCAGATGGAGACTGGGAGCTAGAGCCCGCCGATGCCCTCAAAAAACATGCTTCCGAAAGGTAAGCGCCGCAGGACGGTACGGCCTGAGTACGTGGCGACCCGCGGTGTCGATCCCGCGCTCGATCCCGCGATTCCGCTGATGGACCTCGGCCTGGGCGCACCGGGCGAGATCATCCGCTTCGTGGCTCCGGCCGAGGCCCGAGGGAAGCGCCTGGATTTTTACCTGGCGCAGGCGATTCCCAACATCTCGCGAGCGCGGGTGCAGCTGCTGATTGAGCATGGCCAGGTGCGCGTTGGGGGGGCACGCGCCAAGCCCAAGCACACCGTGAGCCCGGGCGAGATTATCGAGATCGAGGGTAGCCCGCGGCCCGAGCCGCTGAAGGCGACTCCGGAAGATATTCCGCTGACGGTTGTCTTTGAGGACACGTCGCTCGCGGTGATCAACAAGCCGGCCGGGATGATGGTGCACGCAGGCAACGCGCCCGCTTCGGATCCCGACCCGGAAGCCGCCGAACCAGCTGACCCACGCTCTTCGGGCACGCTGGTGAACGCGCTTCTGCACCACTTCAACGGGCAGCTCTCCTCGGTGGGCGGGGAGCTTCGACCGGGCATCGTGCACCGCCTGGACAAGCAGACCTCCGGCCTGATCCTGGTGGCGAAAGACGACCTGACGCACCGCCGTCTGGGGGAGATGTTTGCCGCGCGCGAGGTGCACAAGACCTATGTTGCCCTAGTGCATGGGCACCTGCGCCTCGACGACACCACGGTGAAGCTGCCGATTGGCCGGGACAATCTTCGCCGGACCCGGATGACGACGCGCCGACCGCCCGATGCTCCTGGCGTTCGCTCGGCTGTTTCGCATGTGCATGTGCTCGAGCGGCTGCAGACTGACTTTGGTCCGTTCACGCTGGTGGAGGTCACGATCGAAACCGGACGTACGCACCAGATCCGCGTGCACCTGCAGGCGCCTGGGCACCCGGTGGTGGGCGACACGCTGTACGGCGCGCCGGGCAGCATCCGGCACACGTCGGACGCGGCCGCCGATCCGCTTTCGCTCGCACGCAACTTCCTCCACGCGGCCCGCCTGGCGCTTCCGCATCCGCGCACGGGGGAGCCGCTCGCGCTCGAGGCGCCGTTGCCGCCTGAACTGATGACATTTCTGGAGACGCTCCGCAGCACCGCGGCCGCTGCGATCAAGCCGCGTGGCCGACCTAAGCCAGCTACACCGCGGCTCCGGTAGACGGGCCGTCCGGTAGAATGAGGCGGTGATCGCCCTCTGCCGCCCGGCCGTCCTTGCAGCTCTTCTGTTGTCTCCCGCGTTGCCCGTGGACCAAGCCGCCGCTGCCGCTGCGCCGGTGCAGACCGGCACGCCGACGAGCCCTCAGCAGCAGCCGCCGCTGCCCGACGCCCCCAGCAGCCCGCGCACGGCCGCACCCGCCACG
>CAXUCK010000107.1:6306-7662 GCA_964249375.1 uncultured Acidobacteriaceae bacterium | reverse complement strand
GTTTGTGACCGCGATCGCCAACAGCCACCCCCGGGTGTATTCGCGGCAGCCCGGGCTGCTGGTGCCGGTGGCTCAGAACCTTGAGAGCGAGACGCGCGCCAAGGCGCAGGGGCAGTTGCAGCAGGCGGCGCTGGCCGACGGCATCCTGGACGCGGCACGCAAGAACGCGCGCGCGACGGTGACGACGCTGCTGCTGGGCCTTGGTTTTCAGCAGGTGGAGGTCACCTGAAAGTGTCACATGGCGGTGATGCCAGAGCCGCGCCGGGTGCGCTATGATCCTTGGCATGTGGACCGCGCGTAAACTTCGCCGCTCACTCCCCTCGGCTGCCCACCTCCAGGCTACGGTGGCCGACGCTCTCCCAGAGGATGGCTCGGTGCTGCTGAAGACGGTTGCCTGGACGACGGCGGGCGCGGGTGCGCTGGCGCTGGGCCTGTACGTTGGGCGCGAGCTGCGGCAGCGCTATAAGTTTCACCGGCGGACACCGTACGACTTCTACGCGCACTCGGGCGACCGTCTGCCGGATGTGGAGTTTGGCGTCGGCATCTAGGGTGGCTTCCAGAGCGTTGTGTTTGGCATCCAACGCAGCATGAAAGCAGCATTCCTCTTCCCCGGACAAGGCTCGCAGGTGGTGGGCATGGGCCGTGAGCTCTACGATCGATTTCCGACGGCCAAGGCTGTCTTTGACGAGGCGGACGAGGCGCTGGGATTCGCGCTTTCGCGGCTGATTTTTGAGGGACCGGACGACGACCTGCAGGGAACCGAGAGGACGCAGCCGGCCATCCTGACTGCGTCGGTTGCGGCGGCACGGGTGCTGGCCGAGCAGCTTGGCGGAACGCTGGCGCCGGCCTTTTTGGCAGGGCACTCCCTGGGCGAGTATTCGGCGCATGTGGTTGCGGGGACGATTTCGTTTGCGGACGCGGTGCAGACGGTGCGCTGTCGTGGCAAGTATATGCAGGAGGCGGTGCCGCCAGGCGAAGGCGCCATGGCCGCGATCATTGGCCTGCCGGTGGATTTGATCAACGACATCTGCGGGGCGGTTGCGGATGAGATGGCCGAGCAGGTCACCCGCGAAATCGATGCTCCGGCGACGACCAACACGAGCGAGATGGCGGAGGCGCATGAGGACGCGCCGCTGGCGAGCTCGGCGACCTCTCAAAGCATGCTGGCGGACGCGACCAACACCGCGGCCAGTGTGGCGCAGGCGGCCACGCAGGTGGCGGCGACGGTGACGCCGGCCAACCTGAAGGCCTCGTTGAGTGAGAAACCTCTCGGGCCCTTCTCCCGGACCAGCCGCAGCGCGGCCTTTTTCAGTGACGACTTCAGGTCTCCGTGGTGGTAGGTGCCCTCCACCTTTT
>CAXUCK010000107.1:0-6296 GCA_964249375.1 uncultured Acidobacteriaceae bacterium | reverse complement strand
GTCATTTCGGGATCGAAGGCAGCGGTGGAGCGCGCGGCGGAGCGGCTGAAAGAGGCCGGGGCGAAGCGCGTGGTGATGCTGCCGGTGAGTGCGCCGTTTCACTGCTCGCTGATGCGGCCCGCGCAGGAGCGGCTGTCGACGGACCTCGAATCGATCGCCTTCGCCGACCCCCGTATTCCCGTAGTGGTGAATGTAGATGCTCGATGCGTGACGCGGGGCATGGATGCGCGGGATTGTCTGATCCGGCAGGTGACGGGACCGGTGCGGTGGGTGGAGTGCGTGCAGCTGATGATCAACGACGGAGCGACGACGTTTGTGGAGATTGGTCCAGGCAAGGTGCTGAGCGGCCTGATGCGGACCATCGACCGGGCACAGACGATGCTGAATGTGGAAGATGTGGCATCGCTCGAGAAGACGGTTGCGGCGTTGTCGGCGGGCTGAATTCGTTCTGTAACGTTTGCTGTCACACTTCCAGAAAGGCTGAACGGAATGCAAGAGCGCGACGTGGTGGAAAATTTTACGTTGCAGGATCAGGACGGGCGCGGGGTATCGCTCTCCGATTACAAGACTCAGCCGGTGGTTCTGTTCTTTTATCCCCGGGCTGACACGCCCGGGTGCACCCTTGAGGCCTGTGGTTTCCGTGACAGCTTCGAGAAGCTGCAGGCTGCGGGAGCCGTGGTGCTGGGCATCTCGCGGGACACGGTGAAGGCGCAGAAAAAGTTCCACGAGAAGTATGCGTTGCCGTACACTCTGCTGGCGGATCCTGAGGAAGTGATTTGTAACCGCTTCGGTGTCATCAAGCCGAAGAGTATGTACGGCAAGCTGGTGAAGGGCGTGGAGCGGACAACGTTCGTTATTGCGCCCGCTGACTCCGCTGGCAAGCAACACCTGCTGCATGTGTTTGAGAAGGTGAAGCCGGAGGGGCACGCCGACGAGGTGCTGCGGCTGCTGGAGCAGGCGAAGGCTCAGTGACGCGGCGGACGTGGGCGAGGGCTGCCGGCGCCGCTGGGGCTGCTGGCCTGGCGATGGGCAGTATGGCGTACGCGGCACTGTATCCGCAGTCGCAGATTTTCGGGCAGGTGCTGGTAGCGCCGCGGAGACCGGGCGAGATCGCCCTTACCTTTGACGATGGGCCGAACCCCGCGGCGACTCCGCAGCTTTTAGAGCTGCTGGCCCGACGCGGTGTGCGGGCCACGTTTTTCGTGATTGGCGCGTTTGCGCGTGAAGAGCCCGCACTGCTGCGCGAGGTTGCTGCAGCGGGGCACGTGGTGGGCTCGCACACCATGTCGCATCCGTGGCTTGCCTGGCAGAGCGATGCACGCGTTCGGCGGGAGCTGACGGAGTCGCAGCGGGTGATCGAGGATGTGCTGGGGCAGGCGGTGCGGGAGTTCCGGCCACCACATGGAGCGCGGCGGCCGTATGTGCTGCGTGTGGGGCGCGAACTGGGAATGCGCACGGTGCAGTGGAATGTGATTGCGAAGGACTGGGAGCCGGGGCCGGCCGAGGAGATCGCTGGGCGGATGACTCGGGGCATCGCTGCGCGGCATCGGCGGGGGTCTGCGGCGAACGTGGTTCTGCATGATGGCGGTCACGGCGGGTTGGGCGCAGACCGGTCGCGCACGGTGGCAGCAACTGCGATGCTGTTGGAACAGTACCCGGCCGAGGCGTTCGTCACGGTCGAGGCCTGGACGTAGCCGTGTAGCAGTTTCTGCGCCGGGGTGCGTGTCTGCCGCGTTAAGATAGGCAACACGATGGCGAGCTCAACGCAAAATCCGGATTCGGCTGCGGCTGCTGGGTTTGTGCCGCAGGCTGGGCCGGAGCCGATGTCGATGGGCGCGGTGCTGCGCATCGCCATGATGCGGCGGCTCTGGTATGCGCAGATTGTGTCGGTTTTTGGCGATTTTCTGGCGCTGTTTGCCGTGATCAGCGTGCTGACGTTTCGCTTCGCTGCGACGCCGCAGCAGGTGACCGGAATCCAGATCGCGTACCTGCTGCCGATAGCGGTGCTGGGCATCATCGCGGGCGTGTTTGTGGATCGGTGGCCGACCAAGCCGACCATGGTGGCAAGTGACGCGTTGCGGGCCGGGCTGGTGCTGCTTCTGATGGCGTCGACGCGGCTCTGGCAGTACTACGCGGTGCTGGCGGCGATCAGCGTCATCTCGAGCTTTTTCGCGCCGGCGCAGGGCGTGGCTGTGCGGTCGGCGGTGCCGCTGCATGGGCTACGCTCGGCCAACGCGCTGATGCAGCAGGTGATGTTCGGGGTGCGCATCATTGGGCCGACCCTGGCGGCGGTGCTGGTGGCGTCGTTTGGCGCGCGCGTTTGCTACATCGCGGATTCGGTCAGCTTTGTGATGTCGGCCCTGCTGATTGCGTCAGTGCCCTTTGCGGCGGCGGCGGCTCGGGTGGCGGCTGCGGAGACGGCCGCGGAGCAGACGGGACTGCGCAAGGTCGGCTCCGACATGCAGCAGGGGATCGCGTTTATCGTGCACCATGCGGGGCTGTTGTTTGTGATCCTCGCGATGGCGGCTGGGATGTTTGTATTGGGATGCTTCGGTCCGCTGATCGCGGTGTATGTGCGGGACAGCGTGCACGGCTCCACGCGAGTGTTTGGCTTTGCGAGCGCGTTGATCGGACTGGGTATGTTTGCCGGCATCAACCTGTTGACGGTTGCGGGCAAACGCGTGCCGAACAACGTTCTGGTGTACAGCGGGCTGTGCGGGATCGCCGCGGGTCTGGTGATCATGGCGCTGCTGACGGCTATGTGGTCGACGCTGGTGGCGACGCTGGTGATCGGCTTTGCGGTTTCGGGCATTGTGATTCCGGCGCAGACGATGATCCAGCAGGAAACGCCTCCGGCGTTGCTGGGGCGGGTCGGGTCGACTGTGATGTCGGCGGTGTTCACAGCGCAGATCGGCGGCCTGGTGCTGAGTGGCGTGCTGGCGGATGTAGTGGGCGTCCGCCGCGTGTTTGGGATCTGCGCTGGCCTGTTGCTGGTGCTGATCGTGGCAGGCCGACTCTGGATGGAGCCGAAGACCGGCAAGACGGTGTAGGAATCTTGCGTGTGAACCTGTGGGCGGATCCGGGTCTGTCTCGCTGTCACCAAAGATCGGCTGACGCATCCAATTGGTAGATCGGGAAGGATCCGTCACCATGCGCCAAGCAGCGAAGCTCTTTGCCCTCACAACCCTTGTTCTCTCCAGCCTGACCGCCTGCGCGGGCACCGGTGTGCGCCTGCCCGCGCCCAAGATGGACGAGACCGTCACAGCAGCGCACAGGACGGAAACGGCCGTGTTTGCCGGGGGGTGCTTCTGGGGCACGCAGTCCGTGTTTGAGCGCGTTCGCGGCGTTGTAAAGACCACAGCCGGCTACGCGGGCGGCGCCGCAAACACAGCCACTTACGGGCAGGTGACTACGGAAACGACTGGTCACGCCGAGTCGGTTGAAGTCGTCTTCGATCCGGAGAAGATCACGTACGGCAAGCTGCTCGAGATCTTCTTTGCCGTGGCGCATAATCCGACGGAGCTAAATCGTCAGGGTCCTGACGTCGGCACGTCTTATCGCTCGGCGATCTTCTATAACTCAGAGGAGCAGCACCGGGTGGCTGCCGCCTACATCAGCCAGCTCGATGCGGCGCATGCCTTCCCGAAGCCGATCGTCACCGAGGTGACGCCGCTTAAGGGCTTCTACCGCGCCGAAAACTACCACCAGGACTACGCGCTGAACAACCCTGACAACCCGTACATTCAGGTCTGCGACCGGCCCAAAGTCGAAGCGCTACGCAGCATCTACCCTGAGCTGTTCGTCTCCTACAAAGGGCGCTAGGGCAGAGCACTACGTGGCCTCGTTCAGCCCACGATCGCAGCATCCCGCGAAGTGCAGCGGTCGTCACTTTGGGCGGTGCCTGACGTGGTGCGTTCCCTACGGGGTTACATCAACCCCGCACGAAAGTCGCATACCCAAACCCCGGCGGGACGCGCATACTAGGGTCTTGCGAGCACGTGCACCCGCGCCTGCCGGAGTTCTCTCCTGACTATTCTCCGCATCCTCTTCGGTGTGATCCAGGCTGTTCTTCACTCGGCCGCCTCCGCCTTCCTGCTGCTGATGTCCATGCTGGCGACCGCCGCGGGGGTGCTGGTGCTGGTCGGCTTTCTGGGCGTCGGACTGACGGGTGTGATCAGTCTGCACCTGTCGCGACGGCGGGCCGGCAAGCGTCACTAGGCATCGCCGCATCCAAATCGGTATGGCTCGATCGACCACCGCAGCCGTTTCGCCCGTTCGCCCGATTGCCGTGCTGCGGCAACACGTGACCGCGCTCGAGGCTGCAATGACTGTGACATTGGCCTCGCCGAAGAAGGAGGCCGTGCATCGCATTCGGACTTCGACGCGCCGCATCGAGGCGCAGGTCGCGCTACTGGCGTTGCTGCCGGGGCTTCCGGACCATGCGAGGCGGGCGGACAAGGCGTTGCGGGAGCTGGGAAAGCTCCGTCGCGAGGCTGGGGATGTGCGCGACCTGGATGTGCAACGCCGGCTGCTGAGCGAGGCTCCGGAGCAGCAGAGCTCTTCGGACGACTGCGCACCTGAGTCCGGTCTGACACGGCAGGCGAAGCGGCTGAGGCGGACGCTGAAGCGCCGCCGAGATGAGAGGGCGAAGCATTTGCAGCATTGGCTGGAGCGGCGGTCTCGCTCGATCTCGCGCAAGCTGGAGAGGCTCCTGGCAAGGCTGGAACCTGCTGAGGCGACCGAGATCTCGGCGAGGGAGCTGGCGGCGTTGACGCGCGAGTGGTTCCGCACCAACATGCCGGACACAGACGACATCACCAGCGTGGAGGGTTTGCACTCGGTTCGCAAAGCGGCGAAGCTGGCTCGGTACATTGCGGAGTCGACGGCGGCCGCGGGAGCACAGCGAGGGGAGAGCCGGTCCGCAAAGCCGGGCGCCGGCGATCTCGCGACGCAGTTTGAAGCGTTGCAGCAGAGCGGAGGCGACTGGCATGATCTGCTGACGCTGTCCGCGATTGCGCGGCATGAGCTGGGCAAGCGCGATCCACTGACGAGGGAGCTTGCGCGGCGTTGCGAGGAGGCGCTGGCGGCGTACCAGGAGCAGCTGCGGCATCCTCCGGTGTGAGACGCCGCTGAAGCGATTCTCAGACGTTGAACTTGAAGAACAAGATGTCGCCATCCTTGACGACGTACTCCTTGCCTTCCTGGCGGAGGAGGCCGGCGACTTTGACGGCCTGCTCGGAGCCGAGGCGGAAGAGGTCGTCGGAGGCGTAGCACTCGGCTTTGATGAAGCCGCGCTCGAAGTCGGTGTGAATGACGCCTGCGGCGCCGGGCGCCTTGGTTCCGCGTTCGATGGTCCAAGCGCGGACTTCCTGGACGCCGGCGGTGAAGTAGGTGATGAGATGGAGCAGGCGGTAGCCGGCGTGGATGAGGCGGTCGAGGCCGGGTTCGGAGAGGCCGAGGGATTCGAGGAACTCGCCGCGCTCGGTGGGATCGAGGAGGGCGATCTCGGACTCCATCGCGCCGCAGATCGTGACCATTTCCGAGCCTTCTTCGGCGGCGCGCTTGGCGACGGCCGCGGTGTATTCGTTGCCGGAGGAGAGCGCGGTCTCGTCGACGTTGGCGACGTAGAGCATGGGTTTGGCGGTGATGAGGTGGAGGTCGCGGGCGGCCGCGCGCTCGTCGTCCGAGAGGTCCACTGTGCGGGCGGGTCTGCCGTCTTCGAGAGCGGCCTTGAGCTTGCTGACGGCTGAGCCTTCGGACTTGAGCTTGCTGTCGGTGGTGTTCCGGAGGAGCTTCTCGAGGCGCTGCGAGCGCTTCTCGACGGTGTCGAGATCGGCCAGAAGGAGCTCGGTATTGATGGTGTCGATATCGGAGAGCGGGTCGACCTTGCCCGAGACGTGGACGACTTCGGGGTCGTGGAAGCAGCGGACGACGTGGGCGATGGCGTCGGTGGAGCGGATGTGGCCGAGGAACTGGTTGCCGAGGCCTTCGCCTTTGGAGGCTCCGGCGACGAGGCCGGCGATGTCGATGAACTCCATCGTGGTGGCGACGAAGGACTTGGGCTTGATGAGGTCGGCGATGCGGCCGAGGCGTGGGTCGGGCACGGTGACGATGCCGACGTTGGGGTCGATGGTGCAGAAGGGGTAGTTCGCGGCTGGGGCGGCAGAGGCGGTGAGGGCGTTGAAGATGGTGGACTTGCCGACGTTGGGCAGACCGACGATTCCGCAGTTTAGAGGCATTGCTGGTTGGATCCTGTCTCGGGAGGTGGGTGGTGGGTGGACCCTCCCCCCGGGGGG
>CAXUCK010000106.1:0-7689 GCA_964249375.1 uncultured Acidobacteriaceae bacterium | reverse complement strand
GAGCGCGGGGTGTGTGGGGTTTGGGATTGGGTCGGAGACGCTGGGGTCGATCTCGTCGCCGAGTACGCGGTGCGGAGCGACAGGGCTGCGGCCGACGTTTGGGTTTGTGCCGCGGACGGGGGCGATGGCGCTGAGCTGGACGATGGACAAGCTGGGGCCGATCTGCCGGTCGGTCGAGGACTGTGCGCTGGTGATGAGTGCGATCTATGGGCCGGATGGGAAGGACCGGACGGTGCGGGCGGATGCGGCGTTCAACTGGGATGCGGATTTGGACTGGAAACGGTTACGCATTGGATATGTGAAGGCGGCGTTTGACGCTCCGACCGCGCCGGAAGCGACGAAGCCGGCGGAGGGGATGACGGCGAAGGAGCTTGAAGAGTTCAAGGCGCGGGCGGCGCAGCAGCAGGTTGAGTATGCCCAGCGGGCGTACGATGTGCGGTTTGGGACGGCGGCGCTGGAAAAGCTGCGGGGGAGTGGGGGTGCAGCTGCAGCCGGTGGAGTGGCCAAAGTTTCCGTATGGGGAGATTGTGCCGGTGCTGGAGGCGGAGGCGGCGGCGGCGTTTGACGAGCTGACGCGGAGCGGGCGGGACGCGCTGCTGAGCGGGCAAAAGGACTACGACTGGCCGACGAGTTTCCGGGTGGCGCATTTTTACTCGGCGGTGGATTACGTGCAGGCGATGCGGGCGCGGACGCTGGCAATGGAGGCGGTGCGGCGAGTGTTTGCGCAGGTGGATGTGGTGGTGACGCCGAGTGGAGGGGCGCAGCTGGTGGCGACGAATCTGACGGGGCATCCTGCGGTGATTGTGCCGAACGGTTTGCGGCGCGCGGTTGCACCGGCGTCGATCTACCTGGGGGATGGCGACGCGGAGAATGAGGGTGGGCCGGGGACGCCGGTGAGCCTGACGTTTTTGGGAGGGCTCTACCGGGATGCGGAAGTGCTGGCGGTGGCGCGGGCGTACCAGGGTGCGACGGGATTTGAGAAGGTGCATCCAAGAATGTGAGGCTGGAATGCGATGCTTTCCCGTACGTGCGCATCGCACACGGCAGCTGCTGGAATTGCCGGGGACGGGCGATACGCCATAGTCTGGAAGGGACCGTTTCCCACGATTGTGTCGCCAGGACGGAACACACTCCCGAAGGAGAGACGGAGCCGCTTCACCCAAGGAGTTCTACATGTCTGCAAAGTCGAACGGCGTATCGCTCGCCGAAGCTCGATCCATCATCCAGGCCGGTCAGGCGAAGGCGACCTCGCTGGGAACGCTGATGAACATCGCCGTGGTTGACGCGGGAGGCAACCTGCTGGCGTTTGAGCGGCAGGAAGGCGCGTGGCTGGGATCGATCGACATCAGCATCAACAAGGCGTTTACCTCGCGCGCGTTTGATATCACCACCAAGGACCTGGGAGAGAACTCGCAGTCGGGCGACCAGTTCTTTGGCATTCATGCCTCGAACCACGGTCGCGTGATGATTTTTGCGGGGGGCGTGCCGCTGTACCGCGGAGGCGAAGTGATTGGGGCTGTCGGCGTTTCGGGCTCCACGGGAAAGAACGATCATGCGGTGGCGGAAGCGGCGGCCAAGGGCTTCGAGAAGTAAGGAATCGCGCGTCGTTGGCGAACGCAGTGGGTCGACCTGGAGGACGGGGCTGCCGGGTGCCCGCTGCGCCTGGCATACCGGCGCCCCTGCTGGTCCCCCCCCCGTGATCTTCCTCAGCAAAGCCCGGTAGCCGCTGATGTTTTCTCCTGTTTCCCCCTTCGGTCACCTCACGCTCACGCGGCTGCTGCTGCAGCGCGGGATGGCGGCGATTTACCTGGTGGCGTTCCTGACGGTGCTGCTGCAGGGGAAGCCGCTGGTGGGCGAGCGTGGCTTGTTGCCGATTCCCGACTTTCTGGAAGGCAAGAGTTTCCAGGAGGCGCCCAGCCTGTTTCACTGGCGCTTTTCTGACCGGATGCTGGACCTGGTCTCCTGGACCGGGCTGCTGCTTGCCGGGTGCGCGGTGCTGGGCCTGACCGAGGCGGGGCCGGTGTGGCTCTCGGTTGCGGCGTGGCTGCTGCTGTACCTTTTGTATCTTTCGGTGGTCAACGTCGGGCAGAGTTTCTTTGGGTTTGGCTGGGAGTCCATGCTGCTGGAGGCTGGGTTCTTCACGGCGTTTCTGGGGCCTCGGCACACCGCTCCGTCGGTAATCCCGGTGCTTGCGCTGCGGTGGATGTTTTTTCGGACTGAGATGGGCGCAGGGCTGATCAAACTGCGGCATGACCCGTGCTGGCGCGACCTGACGTGCCTGGACTTTCACTACGAGACGCAGCCGCTGCCGAACCCGCTTTCCTGGTACTTTCATCGGCTGCCGAAGCCGGTGCACCGGTTTGGTGTGCTGTTCAGCCACTTTCTGCAGGTGGTGTGCCCGCTCGGGCTGTTTGCGCCGCAACCGATCGCGTCGGTGGCGGCTGCGCTTTGCGTGACGCAGCAGATGTGGCTAATTGTTTCGGGCAACTACTCCTGGCTGAACTGGCTGACGGTGGTGCTGGGGGTGGCCGGATTTTCGGACGAGGTGCTGCGCTATGGCTTGCCATTTCTTGACAGCTCTGCGCTGCATCCGGCGCCGGTTGGGTTTACGGCGGTGCTTTGGATGGTGGGCGCGCTGACTGTGGCGCTGAGCGTGCAGCCGGTGCTGAACCTGTTTTCCGCGCGGCAGCGGATGAACTTCAGCTACAACCGGTGGCACCTGGTGAACACCTATGGGGCGTTCGGGTCGGTGACGCGCGAGCGGCACGAGATTGTGCTGGAAGGGACGCGTGACGCGGTGCCGACGCCGGCCAGCCGGTGGCAGGAGTATGGCTTCAAGGGCAAGCCCGGCGATCTCCACCGCACGCCGCCGCAGGTGGCGCCGTACCACCTGCGGCTGGATTGGATGATCTGGTTTCTTCCGTTTACGGTGACGGTGACCGAGCGCGGCATTTACGTCCGTGGGCACGAGATCTGGTTTCTTCGTTTTGTGAAGAAGCTGCTGAGAAATGAGCCGGCGACGCTGCGGCTGCTACGGATCAACCCCTTTCCGGATCGCCCTCCCGAGGCCATCCGCGCGCGGTTTTATCGGTACGCTACACCGATGCGGCCATCCGCCGAGGGACAGGTGCGTGGTGGTCGCGGGAGCTGCTGGGCGAGTATCTGCCTGCCGTGAACCTCCAATTGCTTGACCGGGTCTAGACGTCCGGCCGAGGTCCACTGCAGATTGCAGTAGAATTGCAGCAGGGACGCAGTACAATTGCAGCACAGGATTTTGCCCTCGGAGGGCTGCTATGCCACGCATGACGCTGGATATGGACGACACGTTCAATCAAACTTTGTCGGACCTTGCGCAGGGGACGACCAAGGCTGAGGTGATCCGTCGGGCGATCGCCAGCTATAAGTATCTGAAAGGCGAGCTGAAGGGCAATGATGGGAAGCGGATCTCGATCCGGGATGCGTCCGGCAATATCGTGAACGATGTTGTGCTGCCGTAGAGGCCATGGCCGAGCAAGCTGACTTTCGACCGAAGAGTGTGACGGTTCCGGAGATCGGGATCGGTGCGGTGATGGCGGAGCCGCCTTCGTTTCTGGAGCGCTGGGGTGTGGTGTTTCTGGCGTGGGTGGGAGGCTGGATCCTGGTGACGGGAACGGCCCTGGTGGCGTACTCGCTGGCGCACCAGCCGCCGGCGCCGAACCTGAATGGCCTGAGCTCCGACCAGGTGAAGAGTGCGCTCGAAAACCAGAAGATGCTGCTGGACCAGTGGCATGAATCGCTGAACGACATTTTTGACCTGCTGATTACGAAGACCGCCGTCCCGATTGCGACGCTTCTGCTGGGCTACCTGTTTGGCCGCAGCAAGAACGATTCCTGAACTGCCCCACCGCCCGATGCCCCGCACATATCTCTACAAGCTGACCTCGGACCGTGGGGGTGCGCCGTGCGCTCCACCGCCGCGCGCGGGTGAGGCTCCGCTGCTGACGCTGTCGATCTGCAAGCCGGCGATTCTGAGGACGGCGCAGCCGGGGGAACTCATTCTGGGGATCACCAGCCACTCGCTGGCGGTGCGCGAGGGTTACCCGCTGGGTGCGGTGATTTATGCGGCGGTGGTCTCCGGCGCGCACGATGCCCGCGAGTACTATGCCGCGCGCTCGCGGTTCCGGCACCGGCCGGACTGTATTTACCAGTTTCACCGGGCAAACGGCGAGCTGACCCACACGGGGCGCACGCCGCTGCATGCGGATGAGGCGTACCGTGCCCGCGACCTGGGGCAGTACCCGTATTACCGGAATGGACGCACGCTGCTGGCGGAGGATTTTCGCTACTTCGGCGCGGCCGCGGTGCCGATTCCGGCGCGGCTGCACCTGCTGACCCAAGTGGCCGAGACGCTGGGCCAGGGGCACCGGGTGTTCAACGCGGGGGACCCTGCCACGCCGGAGATTGAAGCCCTGTTTCGGGTGTTGTGGACGCGGCAGACGCGCCACAGCCCGGCCGTGGTCGCGGACGAGGCGTATGGACACGCGCCCCGTTCCGCGAAGCAGAAGAGGTCCGCCCTTGCCGGCGAACCTCTCCGATCCTCACTGCGGGGCTGCTAGGCGGTGCGGATGTCCGGGTGCGCCATGCTGTCCTGCCAGGGATCGATCACGATCTTGGTGACCGACTGCTCCTTCTTCTGCCAGATTTTGTAGAACTCTGGCGCCTGCTCGATGCCGATGCGGTGCGAGATGAGGAACGAGGGGTCGATGTCGCCCTTTTCGACGTGCTCGAGCAGCGGCTTGAGATAGCGGTGCATGTGCGTCTGGCCCATGTTCATGTGAATGCCCTTGCCGAAGGCGGCGCCAAAGTTGACCTTGTCGAGAACGCCGCCGTACACGCCGGGGATGGACAAGGTGCCGCCCTTGCGGATGGCCTGGATGGCCTGGCGAAGCACGAACGGGCGATCGGTTTCCAGCATCAGCGCCTGCTTGACGGAGTCGTAGGCGCCGAGCAGGGTATTGGAGTGGGCCTCCATGCCGACGGCGTCGATGCAGGCGTCGGGGCCGACCCCGCCGGTGAGGTCACGCAGCGCCTCGACGACCAGGACGTCATCCTGGCTGTAGTCGATGGTGGTGGCACCGCAGTACTCGCGTGCAAGTTTGAGGCGCTCCGGGAAGCGGTCAATCGCGATGACCTTGGCCGCGCCCAGCATGTAGGCGCTGGCGATGGCGAAGAGGCCGACCGGACCCGCACCCCAGACCGCGACGGTGTCGCCGGGCTGGATGTTGGCGTTTTCCGCGCCCATGTAGCCGGTGGGGTAGATGTCGGAAAGGAAGAGGACTTTTTCGTCCGGGATGTCGCTTTCGATCTTGATGGGGCCGACGTCCGAGAAGGGCACGCGCGCGTACTGTGCCTGACCGCCGGCATAGCCGCCATAGATGTGCGAGTAGCCGTACAAGGCCGAGCCGGAGTAGCCGTACATGTTCTCCGCGATGTAGGCGTTCGGGTTGGAGTTATCGCAGAGGCTCCACAAGGTTTTCTGGCAGAAGAAGCAGTTGCCGCAGGAGATGGTGAAGGGAACCACGACACGGTCGCCGCGCTTGAGATTTTTCACCTCGCTGCCGACCTCTTCGACGACGCCCATGAACTCATGGCCGACGATGTCGCCTGCCATCATGGTGGGGATGTAGCCGTCGTAGAGGTGGAGATCACTGCCACAGATGGCCGTGCGAGTGATTTTGATGATTGCGTCCTGCGGGTTCGTGATCTTGGGGTCTTCTACGTTATGGACCTCGATCGAGTGCTTTCCCATCCAACAAACTGCCTTCATAGTGTGTCCTTCTCGGCGGGCTTGCGACCCGCGAATGTCTTGATGTCGATCTTGCGTTTCGGGGGGCTGACGAGTGGAGGGGGCGTGCCTAGGCCTCGGACTGGGTTCCGACCGGGGTCGGGTTGGTCTCGCCGTACATCCAGCGCTTGAGGTTGCCGATGGCACCGCGTGGCCCGTGCGGCTGCCCCTCGACGGTCGGGATCTCGCCGGACTCCGCCAACTGCTTGAAGTGGCGCAGGTCTTCGATGACAGTCTGCTGCGGTCCGCGCTCGGCGACAGCGCCGGCAAACGCGGCCAGGGCGCCACCCGGGATTCTGACTTCCTGCACCAGGGTCACAACCGTTCCGCGGCCACCGTAGTGCGGCTCGAAGGTGACCACGCCCCCCTGATCGACGCCTTCGGTCACTGACTGCCAGGCGATCTTCTTGCCGGGTTCGTCGGAGGTGAGCTCGGAGTCGAACTCGATGCGCTTGCCCTTCGGGTCCTCGGGGTCGCCCATGACCCAGTGGCTCCGTGTGTCGCTGATTTTGGCGACTGAAACCACGTGCTCCTGCCAGAGCGGGATGGATTCGACGTCGCGCCACAGGTCGTAGAGCGCTTTCGGCTCCACCAGGATCGTTTGCACGGCGTGCGCCACGATGCGTCCGTCTTCGCTCTTTTTCGGGAGTGGCGCGTAGTGCGCGCCGGCCTGCGCTGCTTTGGGAAACGGGGGCTGCCTGCCCGCGTCCGTCATCTCGGTGGTTGCCATCCTATAGATCTCCATGTATCCCGGCGGTCTCGGCGCGCCGCGATCTCGCGCATGAGCAGGGATACCTGTATGGATGTGTGTTGATGGCGTAGGGTCGCCCACCGGGGCCGCACCGGCCGCGGTGGGGGGAGCTACGACACCCCTTTTGCCGGGGAGCCGTCCGCGCCGTCTCTCAGGCGGCCGTCTTTTAGGCCGCCGTCTTTCAGGCCGGCATCCCTCAGGCCGCCATTGCCAAGCGGAGTGCGCGTCCGGGCGTAGGTCCCACGGACGCCCGGTCCGGCGTGCTGCTCCGCCGCGTTCCCCTGCAGGGTGACGATCACGGCGTGCGCCGGCTGCTCGCTCGCGCAGAGATAGGTGTGAGTGGTGCTGGCGTCGAAGTACACGGCGTCTCCGGATGCCAGATGGTGCGCCGCATCGCCGTGCCGCAGGTCCATCTCGCCCGAAAGCACATAGAGGAACTCGAAGCCGGCATGCTGATGCGCGCGGGCCTCGCGACCCGGCTTGGCTGGAAGAAACTCCGCGAAATAGGGGTTCAGCCCGCGATCCGGAACGAGGTAGCCGAGGCTTTCGAAGAAGTAATCCGGATCTTCCGCGCCGGTCTGCGGCTTGCGCACACGGTCTTTCGAGCGGTGGATGCGCAGCATGGCCTGCGGCTCCGGCTCGAAGAAATAGCTGAGATCCTTCGAAAAGACCATGGCGATCCGCGCCAGGTTGCGCAGCGTGGGGACGACCCGGCCGGTCTCGAGCTGCGACAGAAAGCTGGCCGAAAGGCCGGTGTGGCGGCCGAGTTCGACCAGCCCCATCCCTTTTTTCAGACGGAGGTACTTGATGCGCTCGCCGATGCGCTTTTCTTCGATAAAGGCCTCAGCGGCCTCGCTCGTTACCTGGGGGCCCGGCTCTGCCATATCCGGATGCTGCCCCGGCGCCAGAGGTCCGGTGTCTCCCTCCGGCCCTGCTATCTCTCCCATACGTCTGCTCATCGTTGCCATAGAAAATTGTCCACTGTCACACAGACAGACGTATGGATGACGGGAAAAGATTTACCGGTCCGCCGGAATTTGGGAGGCGTGGCTGCGGGTGAGGGTCGATTGTGGAGGGAAGCAGCGCTCTGGGAGTGGGCCGGGGCTGGGCCGGG
>CAXUCK010000105.1:0-7767 GCA_964249375.1 uncultured Acidobacteriaceae bacterium | reverse complement strand
GGCGCTTGGGGGTGGTTGATGTGCTCGGCGGCGAGGCAGGGGTGGTCTTTCGCGAGGTGGACGATGACGTTCTCGCCGGGGATGTCGCGGGCGGAGACGACCGTGTATTCGTGCCAGGGGATTTCTGGAGCGAAGGTGATGCCGGTGATGCGGCCGCGGGCGACCGTGGAGCGGACGGTTGCGCCGTGGAGCATGCCGGGGAGATCGAGGTCGTCGACGTACTGGGCGCGGCCCAGGACCTTGGGAACGCCTTCTTTGCGCGGAGGCGAGGTGCCGACGATCGGCTGGGGTGAGGGTGAGGATGGGTGCGGTTCCGGCATGGCAGGCCCGTCCTGTGGTTGGCGTTGGACAAGGATAGACGAAAGTTTGGCGGTGTCCTAGGGCGAAGGCATCCAAACGATTGTTCCGGAGGGAAGAGGAGATGGCGATGGGAATGACGAGGCGGGAGTTTGGACGCGTGGGCGTGATGGGGTTGGGCGCGGCGGCGATGCGCGGCGTTCCGGTGCTGGGGCAGGATGCGGGGCAGCGAAAGATCGGGTATGCGGTAATTGGGGTGGGGGAGATTGCGAACCACTTTATGCCGGGGGTCCGAGGGAGCCAGCACTGCCAGATTACGGCGCTGGTGAGTGGGGATCGGGCGAAAGCGGAGCGGATTGCGGCGGAGTATGGCGTGCCAACGACGTCAATTTATAGCTATCAGGACTTTGACCGCATTCGCGACAACAAGACAGTGGATGCGGTGTACGTGGCGCTGCCGAACAGCATGCACCGGGAGTTCACGGTGCGGTCGGCGAAGGCGGGCAAGCATGTGCTGTGCGAGAAGCCGATGGCCATCTCGGTGCGGGAGTGCGAGGAGATGATCGCGGCGTGCCGGGCGGCGAATGTGAAGCTGATGATTGCGTATCGGCTGCACTATGAGCCGGTGACGAAGAAAGCGATCGAACTGGTGCGGAGCGGAGTGATTGGGCCGGTGGAGGTGATGGAAAGCTCGTTTGGGTTTAACTCCAGACCTGGGGTGTGGCGGCTGACGAAGAAGCTGGCGGGTGGGGGACCGCTGGCGGATGTCGGGATCTACAGCCTGAATGCGATGCGGTACATGACCGGGGAGGAGCCGGTGGAGTTCAAGGGGTACTGCTCGGTGATCGACAAGGATGGGCGGTTCACGGAGGTGGAGGAGAACTGCTCGTGGACGATGCGGTTCCCGTCGGGAGTGCTGGCGAGCTGTGCGACGAGCTATGGAGCGAATATGCCGGGGTTTTTCAAGGTGCATGGGCCGAAGGGATGGGTGTCGGCGGAGCCGGCGTTTTCCTATGAGGGACTGAAGCTGACGGCGCAGTACGGCGGGGGCAACGGGGCGAAGCCGGAGGAGTTCCACATGGACAGTGATTACAAGGACCCGGCGCAGTTTGGATGGGAGGCGGATCACCTGGCGGAGTGCATTGCCAATGGGCAGGAGCCGGCGACTTCGGGGGAGGAAGGGCTGAGGGATATGCGGTACATCGCCGAGATTTATAAGTCGGCGGGGAGGACGGACCTGGTGGTCTAGGGGCGCTGATCTACAACTTTCGTTGTAGATCAGCGCATAAATAAGAGGTGAAGAAAGTGCGATGGTCTTCTACACTGTGTGTGGGCGAACCGACGGAGATCGGCAGCTCCCATACGAGGATCCCTCATGCGGTACTTGCTTTCCTGGTGGTTTTCACGTGCTGCCTCCGCACTTCTTCTTCCCCTACTGCTGCTGTGTTCGCGCGGGTTGTTGGCGGATCCGATCGACGTTACGGCTTCCCCGGTAGCACAGTTCACGCTCTCTCCTTCGGCGGACTCGCTGGCTTTCAGTGGAGGGACGACTGCGTATGATCTCAGCTCCGGGACGCCGTTGCTTTTTCTGACTGGTACCTTCACGATCGGCGATTCAGGGTCGCTGGTGCAGGATATTCCGTTCTCGTTCCAGGAGCAGGTCACGGTAGACGGTGTGACGCAGCTGGTGACGATCACGGGAGATGACAACATCACTCAGGATTGGGACACGCTTCAGATCAATGGGACCGGACCGATCGCATTCGGAGGGTACACGTTGGCGTTGCAATCGTTCACGATTGCGGACAACAACGTGGGCGACATGGATACGGTGAACCTGGAGGCGACGGTTACGCCGGAGCCGGACTCGCTTCTGCTGCTGGGAACGGGGATGTTCGGGGTTGGAGCAATGGTTGTCAGGCGGGTGCGCGCTGGACGGAGTGCCGGAGGAGAGTCGGTGGGGTGAGCTGCCCCGCCACAAGGCCGTGACGGAGCAGCACGCAGAAAGACGTCTGCGCTAGCTGGGTTTCGGCTGCTTGCGAACGGGCGTCTTTACGGGTTGGGTCGGGGTCTTCTTGCCGCCACCTTTCTTACCGCCGCCCTTCTTGCCGCCACCTTTTTTACCGCCGCCCTTCGATGGATCGGGCGCTGTCCCTGCCAGCAGGGTGAACAGGGTGGGGAGGTTCGGTGAGCCGAGGCCGGTGCAGGCATCCCAGCCGGGGCCGGCGGTGAAGGCTCCGTTGTTGCCTTCGGTGATGTCGCGAAATCCGCCGGCGGTGCCCTTGGCGTAGATCAGCGGGTTGAGGAAGCCGGCGGTGGACTTGTTTTGCGCGTTTGCGACGGCGATGAGGCCAGCCCAAAGCGGGGCGACGGCGCTGGTCCCGCCGATGACGGTGGTCTGGCCGTCGACGCGAATGGTGTAGCCGGTGGAGGGATCGGCGTCGCCGGCGACATCGGGAACGCCGCGACCGCCGGCCGCGTCCGAGGGCGCGGGGACGTTGCTGTTGGATTGCCAGGATGGCAGGGGAAAGAGGTCCGAAACACCGCCGCCGGTGGCACCCTCATTCGGGAGCTCGTTCCAGACGACCTCGGAGGTGATGGCGCCACCGGAGCCGAGGAGCTTGGTGCCGCCGCACGCGAGGACGTGGGGGGAGGAGGCGGGGAAATCGACGTTGTTGCCGGTGCCGCCATCGGTTGAGCCGTCATCGCCGGACGCGACGGTGACGGTGACGCCGAGCGCGGCGGCGGACTGGCAGGCATCGTCGAGGGCGGTGACTGCCTGTTGGGTCCAGGAGGACTCGGGTCCGCCCCAGGAGATGGAAAGGACGGACGGTTTGTTTGCCGTGTCATGGATGGCTGTGGCGACGGCGTCAATGAAACCCTGGTCGGTATTGGGGGCGAAGTAGACGACGATGTTCGCGCCGGACGCGACCGCACCGGCGACTTCGATGTCGAGCATGACTTCGCCGTCGGCGCTGCCCGCGGTGGTGGGGGCGTTTTTTCCCTTGTCGACGGAGACGGCGGTGACCTTGGGGGTGGGAAGGCCGAGCGATTGGAAGTACGCCTTGAGGTCGGCGGCACGATAGCCGCCGCCGAGCTCGAGGATGCCGATCGTTTGTCCGGCGGCCGAGGCGTTGGCCGGCAGACCGTAAAGTTGTGCGACCTCGACGGGGCTGTAAGAGACGTTGGCCGCGTGAGCGATGATGCTGCCTCCAGGTTTGGCGGACTCGCTGTCGGCGGAGGGCTGGGGCTGACGAACCCGGAAGTGCGGCTTTGCCTGTGGGCGGTTGTCGAGGCCGAGTACGGCTTCGATGGCGCCGACAAGCTCCGACGGAATGCAGATGGAGCCCTCGCGGACGCGGTAGGTGGTGTCGCCGACTTTGTGGTGGGTGAGCTTCACGTCGAAGGCCCGCTCCATGGCGACCTGCGAACCGGTGAGTTGGAGGGTGCGCAGCTGCGGCGAGGCTACCGTGGCGGTGAGGCCGAACTCCTTGGCAAACTGCTGAACCAGCTTGAGGGCGGCGGGATCTGCGCCGTGCTGCGCGCTGAACCGGGCTCGTGTGAGCTGTTGGCCATCGAGGGCGCGGAGATTGATGGGGGATTTGCGGCGAACGATGACGGAGACGGTGATGGGCGCGCGGGACGCGGTGCCGGGTGTGGCGTCTGGATGAGAGAAGCCGCGTTTTTCGCTGCCGGGAAGAGCGACGCGCTCCTGGGAGGCGAACAGCGCGATGGGTTTGCGGGGGGCCATGCGAGATCTCCTTTGACGTGAGACACAGTATGAGAGAAGAAGAGAGTGGGCCCGATCCGTTGCAGGTAGCGGGTCCGATGGCTTGTGTCAGGGTGTGATGCGCGATCCGGCTCGAGTCGTGCGGGGGGTTAGCGACCCTGCGTCGCCAGGCGCGTCCCGACCAGGTTCGCCAGGTGGCCGACGGTGTGCATGGACTCGAGTTCGGCGGTTTGGAACTTGATGCCGAAATGTTGTTCGACGGCGACGATCAGGTTGATGTGGTTGAACGAATCCCAGTCGGGCACTGAGGCGGCGGTGAGGTCGGGCGTGAGAACCAGCGACGGATCGTCGAAGAGATCCCGGAAAATGGGGGTGAGCTGGAAGTAGATGTCCTCAAGCTGCATGTGTTGAAGCGGTCCTCCCCAGGAGTCATTCTGGTTTGATTATAGGGACGCGCGAGAACTGGTACGCCACATGCGCTGCGGATGGTCTTCTGTGCGCTGGGAACGGGGGACGTGAGTGCGGAAAGCGCTCAGGGCTAGCTTTCAGCCTTTGCCTGCGCATCGCAGGACGCGACTGGCTTGGGGCGGCTGTTGCCGAACTCGGTGATCCTGCACTCGTCGAAAATGGAGCAATAACAAGCGCTCGCAAGGAGTTGAAAGCGGGTGGTGTTGAGCTTCTCCCACTCGGGAAGTGCGGGGGAGTTGGCGGCCGGTTTCGGCCATTTGAAGACGAAACGGTCGTCACCGCTGCGCATGAGGGTTGCGGAGATTTGCTGCGAGAAGAAGGGCATATGGGAGTCCCACTTCTGCACTCTGTCGTAGTAGGCTCCGTTGGCATAGTTGTTGCCTTGAACGTCCTTCACGTGAAACCACACGATGCGCGCGGGTCCGGTTCCTACGTTGCTGAGCGTCATGCCGATGATGGGCTTTCCACCTTCGACGTTCGAGGTGTCGAGCATGAGGAGGGGAGTCGACTGGGCGCTCACCAGACGCGTGTTTTGCTCGACCAGGGCGTGCATGGACTTCTCTGACTGCAGGGAGGTAAGAAGTGAGGCGACCGAGATGCAGAGGACAGCCACGGGAACGATGAGGTCGAACCAGGGCAGCCCGGTTTTTGCGTGGTGATGGTGCGGTGGTTCTGGAGCCTCGACCATGGGTGTGTTGCGTCTCCAAGAGGAATGCGTTGCGCGACGAAACAGCTTTCCCGAAACGAGTCTAAATGCTTAGAAGTGGCGCAGCGTCTCGCCCGGTTCGGGGGTGGTGGTGTAGGTGGGGTCGGCGACACCGGTGGGATCAAGGCGGTCTGCATTGCGTTCGAGCGAGCGGGAGACGAGGTCGCGGGAGCCGAGGCCGATAGCGAGCGCGAGGGTGAGGACGATGCCGCCGAAGAGGATGCCGAAGGCAAGCTCGATGACGGCGCCACCGATGCCGAGGTGGTCGAGCACCATGGCGGCGGTGAGCACAAGGACAAGCCACTTGACGCCGAGCGAAAGGAAGCGGGCGTACTGAAGGCGGGCATTGACGGCGCCGATGAGGACGGAGCGGGCGAGGAAGCGGGAGATGAGGGTGCCGACGAAGAGCAGGAGGATGGCCCCGACGGAGTGGGTCAGGTAGGGCAGGATGAAAGCTTCCATAGACGAGTTGGTGGCGTAGGAGGCGTCAAAGGCGGACAGGCCGATGATGATGCCGAGAACGACGAAGGCCCAGAACACGATGCGGGTGATGAGCAGCGTGGGGCTGTTGTTCGGCGACCAGTCCGCGAGCGAGGTGGAACTGGTGCGATTGGAAAGGCGCTCATCGAAGCGGGCCGACTGGAGGATGCGGCGGAGAAGGGCGGCGAGTCCCCAACCGACGGCGGAAAGAATGATCACGGCCAGAAGAAGGGCGATGACGCCGGGAAGGAAGCTGGCGAGCTGCACGAGGACGCGGTGTGCGGAGTCACTGAGGGCGAAGTGGATTTGCTGCAGCATCGTGTTGCTCCCTTTCTTTTTCCTGTGCCCGGATCGGAGATCGGATGAACTGGGCGGGTGCCGGGGTTTGCGTCGAGCGCGGCCTAGGGGTTGAAGCGATCTGGCCATCGCCAGCGGGAAACAAGATAGGCCTTGTCGGATTCGAAGACGCGGGCGAGCTCCTGGATGTGGCGCTCGGGGTCGACCGAGCCGGGTTCGGTGGGGCTGGTAAGCAGCAGGTGTGAGGCGACCCAGGCGAGATAGAGCGGGGTGAGCGCGCCGAGCAGGTGGCCACGGTTGATGGTGCGCAGGCGCCAGGCGAGGGTGAAGTCGTAGACGATGCGGACCCAGAGGGCGTCGGGCATGCGAAAGGTGGCGGGCGGCGTCAGCGACAGGCGCTTGAGGCCGAGGAGAGAGTTGGGCGGCAGGATGAGCGACCAGATCTCGTGCAGGTTGGTGTACGCGACGCGAAAGCTTTCGAGCATGGGGCGGACATCCGGCGGAGCTTCGGCGGTGGCAAGAGTGGTGCCCGCGATAGCGCTGGCAGGGGCGATGCGGGAGCGCTGCCAGAAGGTGGCACGGGTGTCGACTTCGGCAAAGAGCGAGCCGGCGATGACGTTGAGGAGGCTGTTGAGGTCGGCCTGTGGCGGCTGTGGAAGGGTGCGGGTGCCTGCTTCGACTTCGGCAATGGAGAGGCCGGTCGCGGCGGCTTCGGCGACGGGCCAGACCACGGCGTCGTTCTGTCCGGTGGCGGTAAAGCGCTGGGCGGTGGTGGCGAGGCGCTCGGCAGCGCGGAGCGACAGGCCGAGGTCGATGGCGAGGGGAAAGCGCGGGTTGGTGCCGAAGAGGGCGCGGGTGACGGGATAGAGCAGGGCGGAATTGACCAGGCCCTCGCGGGGGCGGAGGACGTAGTGGGGAACAGCGAGATCGGTGCCGGCGCTGACAGCGGAGGCGAGATTACGGAGGGTCTGGGGCGCGAGGGACTGGGCTTCGGCACCGAGCAGAAGGGAAGCGGAGGCCTGGTTCTCGCGGGCGAGCTGAAAGGTGTTGAGGTAGTCGGCAGCGGTGAGGACCCAGGCTCCCTCAGATGGGGCTGGTGGGGTGTAGCTGACGACGTGGAGGGAGGGATTGGCCATGTGCTCGGCGTGGAACGCCGCGTCGGGGGTGGCGACGGTGACGTCTTCGCCGGGAAAGGCGAGGGCAACGTTGGCCAGAGTCGTTTCGACGGCCGCGGCCGGCATGGAGGTGAGGCTGATGAGCAGGCCGGTGCCACGAGGTGAGGCGGACGGGGTGGCTGCGAACGCGGTGTTGGACGTGGCCATCGAGATTTACTTTCTCCGCTGCGGGGGCGGGTCGCAGTGCGGGTTAGCGCGGAAGCGCGAGGATGCCGGAGAGCGGGATGCGGACCCAGGTGGGGCGGTTGTTGAGCTCGTACAGCAGCTCGTACAGCGCCTTTTCCAGAGTGTAGGCGTTGAGAAGGAGCTGTGCCTGCTCTGGCTGCGGAATGAGGCCAGGGCGGGCGGCGATGGCGGACCGGTAGGCGAAGAGGAACTGGCCGGCGGCGGCGTTTTCCCACAGCCGGGTCCAGGGTTCGAGATTGCGGGCGTCTTCGGGGCGGCGCTGGCGGAAGGCGGCAAGACCCGCCCACGCCGCGTAGGAAAAAGAGCGGAGCATGCCGGCGACGTCTTTGAGCGGGGACTGTTTGCGGCGGCGATCTTCGAGCGAGCGGGCGGGCTCGCCCTCGAAGTCGAGGATGACATAGTCGTTTTTGGCGCGGAGGACCTGGCCG
>CAXUCK010000104.1:1360-7792 GCA_964249375.1 uncultured Acidobacteriaceae bacterium | reverse complement strand
GGTACGGAATCGACAACGCGTCTACCTGCGATCGCAGCGGCTCCGCCACCGTCACCGCCTCATGCACATCCGTGTCCGGCAGCAGGATGCAGAACTCGTCGCCGCCCATCCGCGCAACCGAGTCCCGGTCGCGCACCGCCGCCTGCACCGTAGCCGAAACCGCCTGCAACACAGCGTCTCCACAGCTGTGACCCAGACGATCGTTGACCCCCTTCATCCCGTCCAGATCCATCATCACCACCGCCAGCCGGCTGCGCAGGCGCATGCATCGCAGCGTCTCCTTTACCGCAATCCGCTTGAACGCCCACCGGTTCAGCAACCCAGTCAACTCATCGATCTGCGCACGCCACAGCAGCTCAATGCGCAGCTTCGCGCTGGACAGGAACATAAAGCCAAACGCGGCTGCGCCGTTTGCCAGCAGACATCCCGCGAACCAGACCTTGTCCATGTCGTCCGTCGCCGTGCGATACTGCCACGATCCATACCGCAGCGTCACCACCGCACGCATCAGGTTCACCAGCGAGTACAGGCACAGCGCCACCCCCGCGAACCGCCCAGCCTCCTCCACACCGTCGCCGGCAAACGAGAACAGGGCCGACGCAGTCAACGCAGCCTGCACGCCCAGGATCACACTCACCAGAAGCGTCAGCAGCGGATGTCCCGGCGCAAACCAGACAACAGCCACCGACCCGGCAAGAACGATGGTGAAGAGCGCCAGGTGCAGTCGCCAGAGCAGACGGCTGCGGTCCAGAAGCTCGGTAAAGCTGCGGTGCAGCATCACGGTCCCCGCCACCAGCAGCACCCCACTTGCCGCAACGGCGATGATTCCGTACCGCACATGACCCGCAAACACCAGCGCCAGCATAGCCGTGGCCTGGCACACACTGGCCAAGGAAAACCAATGGGCGGCCCGGGACTGGCCCAGAAGCCGAGCCTGCAGGATCATAAACGCCGCGTACAGAACAAACAGAAGCAGGTTAGCCACTGCAAGAGTCTGTGAATCCATGTCCATCCTGGAGAGCTGCCGAGCGCACGCGTACGCGCAGAAACAAGAGTGAAGGTGCCGCTCGCACAGCTCAGAAGAGTCGACCAGCACACGAACTGCAATTGGAAATCTTTGACTTACGTTACCTTGGAACGAGAGCCTCGAGACGGTCTGCGACAAATGAGGTAATCTCCGCAGTACTGTACACCGGCGGACGCATCGACAGGATCCGCTTTCCGCGAAGCAGCCTGAGCGACACATCCTCCCAGCGCGCGGAGCTGAGCACGGCGCCGTCAGGCACCAACACCCCGTCCGCACGATCCAGGAAATAGCGGGCCGATCCTTTGAAGTCGGCCACCGCCGGATCGAGAACAGACAGGAACAGATCTGGACGGAGGAAGCGCAGGATGCTGTTCGATTCCACGACTGCGTTCTCCGCCTTCGCGAGTTCAGCCCGGATCCTCGGCATCGCCTCGGCAAGCATTCCCTGCCGGGTCCGCACCCACAGCGATCGGCGTGCCCCCGCAGCGAGGTAGCGTGCCGAATCCGTTCCGCTGGCCCTGCTGCGTTCTTCGGTAACGGCCACCAGGTGGTCTCCGGTGTCGCAGTCGCACGGCCTCCCGTCGGTGGAACAGACACCGTGGCCGAATTGCGTGATCTTGAAAGCGGTCCAGTTCTTCTCAGGCATCGCCGCGATCAGGCCGGCCACGACGCTGGTCTTACCGATGTTGCGAGAGTGTCCACCGATGATGACGAGAGCCACGTGTAAGTACCTGCTGGGTTGCGCTTGCCTTCGGTCTGCAAGAACCCTCAGAAGAGAGATGCATCCCGCTCAGGATCGGCGAAGTTTAGCGAGGTCGCGGAGGTATTCACGGATCGGGCGGGCCGGGATCCCCCAGAAGACCTCACCGGCACCTCGAATTGTTTTCCCGGTAGGAACTCCGCACTTGGCGCCGAGGATCACACCGGTTCCGATGGTGACGTGCTCTGCGATGCCTACCTGCCCTGCGATGATCGCCCCGTCTTCGATGACGCTTGAGCCGGAGATGCCAGTCTGGGCCGCAACAATCACGTTCTGCCCTATGCGGACGTTATGGCCGACGTGGACCAGGTTATCCAGCTTGCTGCCGCGTCCGATGCGCGTTTCGCCCAGCGCTCCCCGGTCGATGGTGCTGTTGGCTCCGATCTCCACATCATCTTCGATCACCAGACGTCCCTGCTGAGGGAAGGCGAGGTACTCACCTGTCTCTGGGTCCCGCACATACCCGAAACCCGTGGAACCCAGGACCGCACCGGCCTGCACCCGCACCCGGGCGCCGATCTGTGTCCCTCGATACACGGTCACACGCGGCTCAAGAACGCAGTCATCGCCGATACGGACGTGCTTTCCCACGACCACGCCGGGACCGATGCGCACAGAGCAACCCAGGCTCACGTCCTCCCCCAGGACAGCCGAAGGATGCACGCCCGCGCTCTCCAGCGGCGGCGCGAGCAGCCGCGCCGCCCGCGCAAAGGCAAGGCGCGCATCTTTGACCCACACCAGGCGCCTGTCGACCGGCGATGAGGGCTGTATCGCGGCTGGCGCGAAGATCAGTCCCGCCGCGGAAGCCAGCGCTTGTGCCAGGCTTCTCTGGTCCGTGGCGAACACAAGCGCCTCTCCATCGGCCGCATCGATCGCCGAGACCCGCGAGATGGTGCACGACGGGCCATGTGCAGGGGCACCGACGTATTCCGCAATCTGCTGTGCCGTTGGCATCAATACACCCCGTGTGCTTCGGTGGAAGGGCGTGTCTTCCATCGCCGGTGAAGCCATAACCACTGCTCAGGATACCGTCGGATGTAATGTTCCAAAATGCGGTTGAACAGCGCTGTGTTGGCAACCGCATCGGCCTCGGCATTGTCCGTGCGCTGTAACTGAAGTTCCTCGCCGAAGTGCAGGACGTACCGCCCCTCGCTCGGCTCCCAGAACAGGAACCCGGGAACAACAGCGGCTTCCGTCTTACGGGCGACGCGGGCCAGACCGGTCGCTGTACAGGCGGGTATACCGAAAAAGGGCACGAAGACGCCCTGCGGCGGCGTCATGTTCGTATCCATCAGGATGCCCACCGTCTCGCCCGATCGCATGGCGTCCAGCAGGCCACGGGCGAAGTCATCCTTGTGGATCACCCGGTTCCCGTGCATGCAGCGGACCTGATTCACCAGATCGTCGACCAGCGGATTATCCAGACGCCGGATCACCAATCCCATGGGGTGCCCCATGAGCGAGTGAGAAAAGCTGGAAAGCTCCCACGCGCCGAGGTGGCCGGTCAGGATGAGAGCGCCACGTCCGCCTCCCTTCGCTTCCTGCAGCCGATCGAGGCCGTCATACCGGACCAACTGGCCCACAGCGATACGGGTATACCGGCCCATTAGGCAAAACTCCGCAAGCAGATGTCCGAGATGCCGATACTGTGCTCGCAGGATCAGCTCGCGTTCAGCCTCGCTGCGTTCCGGAAAGGCCAGTTGGAGGTTCCGCCTGCCAACCGCTTTGAGCCGGGGAAGCGTGGCATAAGCGAAGGCGGCAATGCCCGCGCCTACGCCCCGGGCCACAGACCGGGGAAGAACGCCGATACCGCGGACAAGTATCCACACAAAAAGGAACTCCGCCCTGTGCCGAAGGGTCACAGGGCGGAGAGTTCTTGACGAAGATATTTGGCTCGCGTCCAACGATTCGATCTTACCAGTGAACCCACCCGTCACTCGGCAAGATTGTCTCCCCGGGCAGTCACTGGTTGCTTTTCGCGTCGACGAAGTATTTGGCGACCGAACTGACGAACGGCTGAGCCTCCGGCGGCGTCGGTTGATTTCCCTTTAGCACCTGGTCAAACGGCAGATCCGCCCCGTAGAACGCGCGCGTCGCGTCCTGATTCTGCGACAGAACGGAACCTGTCAGGTCAAGACCGGCGAAGAGACCTTTGCTGCGCGAGTAGGTCAGAAACTCCGCGTTCAACTTCCAGTCAGTTCCAGCCTGTGCGTTGCGCCCAACCGGACCAGCCGAAGCAGCCGCGTCCGCGCCGATCTTGAACTTGCTCTTGAGCATGTCCTGCAAGCCATTCTGGTTCATCGCCAGCAACACAAGGTCCGTCGCCTGCGCGCCGATCTGGAAGCCAAAGCTGCCGCCCTTGAGCTGAACGAACACCGGTGCGCTCCACCCATTTGGCGTGCGGCACGTCGCCACACCCTGGCCGTAATCGGCGCCCACCACGAACGCAGCCTTTTTGTAGCTTGGGATCACCACAACGCACGAGGCGCCAGCCAGGATCGACTGCGGGATGCCGCGGTCCGGCGTCGCCATAATCTCACTCAGAACGGATCCGGCGCTGGAAAGACGTTCCAGATCTTTCCCGTGGTCGTCATCTGCCGCATAGCTCGGCAATGCTCCTGCCATCAACGCCAATCCACAAAGGCCTGCTGCTAACTTGTTCATACATTTCTCCGATCGATCTGAAGCGTGGCTGTTCCGTAGTGGCTCTCACCAACGACACCAGTCCATTCCGACGAGTGAATCCCCGCAGCCGTTGCTTGCGCGTGCGACGCAAAAAATAGGGGCCGAAGACTTTGCCCCGGTTTCCCGGTGCAACCTTCTGCGGCCCCTCTCCCAGGTCTGTGTTGCTGTTACCAGAGTGCCCGTAGAGAAGGTTACTGGCAACGTTACTTAGGTATACAGACCTTTGTTCCCCAGTACCGCCCTGGATTCCGCCTCCACCCCTACGTGTGAGCCTCAACCAACTTGCGACGCAGCGCCTGCATACTCAACGCTGTCCGGTTGGAAACCCCGACCTTGCGCAGGAGTCGCCCGACGTGCGCCTTCACGGTGCCCTCGTCGATCCGCAGCGCACCGGCGATCTCGCGGTTGGACTGCCCCGCCACCAGGAGTCGCAGCACCTCGAGCTCCCGATGGGTAAGGTGCGGATCGGTCGAGCGCGTGTTTGCCGCCGATCCAGATTTGTCCAGCAGTTGCGCCAGCACCTTCCGCGGAGCCCAGATCGAACCATCGAGCACAATGTCGATCGCCATGTGGATCTCGGTCTCACGCGCGGTGTGGGTCAGGTAGCCTTTCGCTCCGGCGCCGATCACGCGCTCAATGTAGCTGAAGTCGTCAGAAAGGCCGATAACGATCAGCTTCAGCTTCGGGCGCGTGCTGCGGAAGGTGGCCAACAGCTCAAACAGCCGATCCGTACACGCGGCGTCGATCAGGATCAACGGAAACTGATGCGCTTTGAGGGCGCCCGGGCCGGAGAGCGAAACAGCTTCTGTGAAGCCCTTGGCGGTTAGAATCTCCGCAAGTCCGAGCAGCCGCAAAGCATCTCGGCTGACGATGCCCACACGCTGATGACCTGTCTTCAACATCCGTTTGCGTCTCCACGGCGCGTCTTACAAGGTGCAGTCGCGCATGCGGTTCCGGAATTCCTGCGCTACAGCTTGGGGAGAACAATCCCTTGCTGCTTCTGATACTTGCCTCGGCGATCGGCGTAGCTCGTCTCGCAGGCCTCATCGGACTGGAAGAACAGGATCTGGCACAGCCCCTCGTTGGCGTAAATTTTTGCCGGCAGCGGCGTTGTGTTTGAGATTTCGAGAGTCACGAACCCCTCCCACTCCGGCTCGAACGGGGTGACGTTCACAATAATCCCGCAACGCGCGTAGGTCGACTTGCCCAGACAAATGGTCAGCACATCGCGAGGAATTTTGAAGTACTCAATCGACCGGGCTAAAGCAAAGGAGTTCGGCGGCACGATCACGCTGGGCGCCTGCACCGAAACAAAGGAGCGCTCGTCGAAGTTTTTCGGATCGATCACCGCGCTATTCACGTTGGTAAAAATTTTGAACTCGTCCGAAACGCGAAGATCGTACCCGTAAGAAGAAAGACCGTACGAAATCACACCTTCGCTTACCTGCTTTTCGCTGAAGGGGTCGATCATCCCACGGTTCAGCGCCTGCTCCCGGATCCATCGGTCACTCTTGATTGACACGTCCAGTTCCTTTCAACATGGGCCAAGAGCTGCCGGCCCGCAAACCCGCACGATCAAGCTTACAGCCATCATGTGACTCACGTTCCGATCCGGGCCGATCTCACATTGACAAGGCCACGAGGACTTCCTACCATCACCCGTACCGAAACCGAGAGGCTTCGAGTCTCGTTCAGAGGATGTCCCGGCATGATCAAGCAAGGTCTCGTACAACGTGTGGTCGAGCGAACGGGCCTGCCGCGCAGCAAGGCGGAAGCTGCCGTGGACGCCATTTTCGAAAGCATGAAGCAGTCCCTGGTGGAAGGCGACCGCATCGAGCTGCGCGGCTTCGGCGTCTTCACGGTCAAGCCGCGAAAGACCGGCATCGGTCGCAACCCACGCACCGGCGCCGAAGTGTCCATCGCGCCCGGCAAGGCGGTCCGATTCAAACCCGGCAAAGAG
>CAXUCK010000104.1:0-1350 GCA_964249375.1 uncultured Acidobacteriaceae bacterium | reverse complement strand
TCGGCGTAGGCCAGCAGCGCTCGCAGGGCCGTCTGGAGCGTTTGCCGTCGCTCGGCTTTCAGCACAAAGTGATAGCGAAAGATGCGCTTCAGTCGAACGATGGGCGCAGCGGCCGGACCCAGAACGCGCAGGCCGGGGATGCTTGCCTGCTCAAACCAAGTGCCCAGCTGCCCGGACCAGAGCAGCGCCTGCTCCAGCTGATCGCTCTGCACCACAACATTCGCCAGTGACGTAAACGGCGGGTAGTGCATCCATCGCCGGTACTGCAGTTCTTTCGCGACGAAGCCGAAATAGTCGTGCGTCTGCGCGAAGCGAACGGCATAATGCTCCGGGTGGTACGTCTGCACCAGCACGCGTCCGGGCAGATCCCCGCGGCCCGCACGTCCCGAGACCTGCGTGAGCAGCTGAAACACCCGCTCCGCCGCCCGGAAATCCGGTAAACCCAGAGCAAAGTCCGCCCCCACCACCCCGACCAGCGTCACGCCGTGGATATCGTGCCCCTTGGCGATCATCTGCGTTCCCACCAGCAGGTTGATCTCGCCGGTGTGCAAGCGACGCAGCAGCCGCTCCATGTCGCCGCGCGTCCGTACCGTATCGCGGTCCATACGCCCGATCCGGGCTCTCGGAAACAGCTCGACCAGACGCTCTTCGCCCTGCTGCGATCCGGCCCCGAGAAAATGGAGGTGCTCGCTCGCACACTTCGGACACGTCTTCGGAACCGACCGCCGGAAACCGCAGTAGTGACACTCCAGCCGCTGCCCCGGGCGTACGTCGAGATCGTCCCCCGCCCCGTGCTTGTGGTACGTCAGCGCCACCGCGCAGTTCTCGCATTCGATTTTTTCACCGCAGGCACGGCATAGCACAACAAAGCTGTAGCCGCGGCGGTTCAGCAGGATGATGGCCTGTTCGCCGCGCGCAAGCGTCGCCTGGGTCTGCTCGATCAGTCGCCGCGAAAAGATCTGTTCCGCGCCCGTCTCGCGAAACTCCGCCCGCATGTCGACCAGTTCCATCGCCGGCAGCGGACGGTCGGCAACGCGTTCCAGCATCGCGATCCGGGTGTACCGCCCTCGCTCCGCGTTCTGCCAGCTCTCAAGCGACGGCGTCGCCGATCCCAGCACCACGACAGCCCCGGTCAGCTTCGCTCGCATTACGGCGGTGTCGCGGCCGTGGTAGCGCGGTGTTTCTTCCTGCTTGTAGCTCCCGTCGTGCTCTTCATCCACAAGGATCAGCCCGAGATCGCGCACCGGAGCAAACACCGCGCTGCGCGTACCCACAACCACCCGAGCCTCGCCCCGCCGGATCCGGTGCCACTGCTGCGCTCGCTCGGCCGCGCTCAGCGCCGAGTGCAGC
>CAXUCK010000103.1:0-7870 GCA_964249375.1 uncultured Acidobacteriaceae bacterium | reverse complement strand
TGAAGAAACCCCGCCCTTTATGCGCGCCACTACCCAGGCCTCCATGGATCCGCCCGGTCCCTTTGAAACCCACTCCACCAAGGCCTACTTCAACGTCACCCTTCCCGAGGCTTCCTGGACCCCGCAGCACATCGCTGAGCACATGGCCGCCTTCAACGTCGGCACCATCACCTCCACTGCCATCCACGAGGCTTACCCCGGCCACTACGTCCAGTTCCTCTGGCAGGATCAGTTCCCGTCCAAGATCCGCAAGCTCATCGGCGCGAATACCAACATCGAAGGCTGGGCCCACTACTGCGAGCAGATGATGCTCGACGAGGGCTACCTTCCGCCCGGCGTCAAACCCGACACCCGCGAAGCCCGCCTCATCCGCCTCGGCCAGCTGCAGGACGCCCTCCTCCGCAACGCCCGCTTCGTCAACTCGATCAAGCTGCACACCGCCCAGGGAGAGCCCTCGGGTAAGTGGACCACCGACCAGGCCGTCGACTTCTTCGTCAAGGAGGGCTTCCAGTCCCCCGCCATCGGCCTCATCGAAACTAAGCGTGGTACCGCCGACGCCACCTACCTCTACTACAACCTCGGCAAGCTCGAAATCCTGAAACTCCGCGCCGACGTCGAAGCCAAACAGGGTGCCGCCTTCAACCTCCAGCAGTTCCACGACAGCTTCATGCGCGAGGGTCCCGTCCCCATTAAGATCATCCGCAGAGATATGCTGCACAACGACAGCCCCGTCCTCTAATTCACTGCCTCCGGCGCTGACGCGCTAGGTATCGCCGCCGCCGATGCCATCGTTCCCGCGTCCACAGGCCACCTCGTTCCCGTCGTAACGTCTCTCGCAGAAATCGTCGGTGCCGTCTTCGCCGCGCGGTTCACATTCCACCGCGGGTCTAGCACGCCCGACCCGATCACCAGCCCGAACTCCAGCGGATTCAGCACCGCCACCGGCAAGCAGAACCATGTCCGCTTCACAAACGACTCCGTCACCCCGTACATCTTCATGCTGCGCGGCATCGTTCCCGGCACCTGCGGCAGCACCGCCACCTCAAACCCCACCTCCGGATGCCGTCGAGCATACCCGCGCATGCCGCTGGCCAGCTGCTTCGGTGTGGTGAACCCCGCGTCGAATAGCAGGTTACGATGCACCGCTCCAGGAAACAGAACGTCCAGCACCTTGCGCGTGAAGTCCGCACAATTGTTGAAAAAGAAGTTGAACTCACTCCGGTTGCGGCTCTCGTTCAGCCATCGCATCAGCCGCGCGTCCTGCTCCTCCGTCGTTCGCATCCGGACGGTAACAATCCTTCGCCGGTACGACGCACCCAGCACCTCCGGCCACAGCGTCCCCCGCATATCGCTGCCAAACCCGTTCATGTGGTCCGCCACATACCGCGTCCGCAGCCGGTCCACCTCGTCTTCCGTTACGCTCGCCGGGACCTTTGCCGCGGAATCCACCGCAAACAGGTACGCCGTCGGCTCAATCGCCAGCCAGTCATACCCTCGGATATGGTGATACCGCCCCAGCACGCTGCCCGTCTCGCCTGGCCCGCACCGCCGCATATGGAGGTGATCGTCCGAGCACAGCTCACTCACCAGCACCGTCGCATGTCCCGTAGCACTGAAGTGACCTAGCAGATCAATCGGTTCCTGCAGCAGCAGCGTCACATCCGCACGCGCCGGCTGCGCTGCGCCGCTTGCCCATCCCAACCAAGCCATCCCAGCCCAAAGCCAACGCCATCCAGCGCTTACGCGCCTTCGTCCAACATCCATGTCCCATTTCCCATGAGATCTCGCCGCCCACGGGACGAGATCTTCCTGTCAGAACCAGCAATCACTCATGCGAGTCCGCACGCAACCATCAACCACCATAAGAGTTCGATGCGCGAGGCACGCCACCGGCTTCACCGGCAACTCGTGCGCGATCCTCCCCCAAAGGTTTGCCTGCAATCCCCCAGCCGGTGCTTTCGCACAACCGCGCTTGCTACGATGATCCTCTGAGCCGGACGTAACCAAAGACCGATGACCTATAAAAAAATCCGTAAAGCCGTCTTTCCCGCCGCTGGCCTGGGCACTCGCTTCCTTCCCGCCACCAAAGCTGTTCCCAAGGAAATGCTCCCCCTGGTCGACAAGCCGCTTATTCAGTACGGCGTCGAGGAGGCCGTCGCCGCCGGCTGCACCGAGATCATCCTCATCTCGTCCCGCGGCAAAACCGCGATGGAGGATCATTTCGACAGGAACGCCGAGCTCGAAGCCTCCCTCGAAGCCAAAAACAAGCAGGCCCTGCTTGAGATCGCCCGGTCCACCTCCAAGCTCGCTAAGGTGGTCGTCACCCGCCAGCCGGAGCCCCTCGGTCTCGGCCACGCCGTCCTTATGGCCAAGCAGATCGTCGGTGACGAGCCCTTCGCCGTCATTCTTGCCGATGACGTCGTCGATGCCCAGGTGCCGTGCATTCAGCAGATGGTCGAGGCCTACAACGAAGTGGGCTGCTCCATTCTCGGCTCCGAAGTCGTCGAAGGCGACGCCATCTCGGCTTACGGGTGTCTCGATTGCACGCCCGATCCGCGTAACCCGCGTCTGCTCGACGTCAAGGGCATGGTCGAAAAGCCCAAGCCCGGTACTCAGCCGTCGCAGAACGCCATCATCGGCCGATACATCCTGACCCCGAAGATCTTCGAGATGATCGAGGGGATCAAGCCCGGCGCCGGCGGCGAGCTCCAGCTCACCGACGCCATCCTCGCCCTTCTTCAACATGAAAAAGTTTACGGTTTCTCCTACCAGGGCAAGCGCCACGACGCAGGCGACAAGCTCGGCTTCCTGAAGGCCACTGTCGAATTTGCCCTTGGGCGCCCAGACCTCGGTCCACCCTTCCGCGAGTGGCTGAAGTCCTTTCCCTTGTAGCGGTTCCTCCAAAACAAGACGTCCCCGACCCGCATTGCGAAAGCGACGCGGGTCTTGCTTTCTGCTTCTCGCGCCGCCCTCGCCCGCACCTTCCTCCGGCCCAGATGCATCCCATAGGGCAGCGACCTGCAACCAGAAAAGGTGTTCAAACCCGTGCCATCCCTCTTCGATCCGCTGCAGCTTGGCGACTTGCATCTCCCCAATCGCATCATCATGGCCCCGCTTACCCGCCTGCGCGGCACCCCCGACCACGTGCCCACACCGATCATGGCGGAGTACTACAAGCAACGCGCCTCGGCCGGCCTCATCCTGTCGGAAGGCACCCCCGTCTCTGCCATGGGCATTGGCTACTCCCAAGTGCCGGGCATCTGGTCACAGCAGCAGGTCGAAGCCTGGAAGCCGGTCACTGCCGGCGTCCACGCCGCAGGCGGTCGCATCTTCGCCCAGATCTGGCATGTCGGCCGCATCTCTGACCCTGTGTTCCTCTCCGGCATGGCGCCGGTCGCACCGTCGCCCATCGCTGCTTCCGGCCACGTATCCCTCCTCCGCCCGCAGCGCCCCTTCGTCACCCCGCGCGAGCTTCGCCTCGAAGAGGTGACCGCCGTGGTCGAGGAGTTCCGCACCGCCGCCGCAAACGCAAAAGCCGCCGGATTCGATGGCGTTGAACTGCACGGCGCCAACGGGTACCTCCTCGACCAGTTTCTCCAGGACGGCTCCAACCACCGTACCGATCAGTATGGCGGTACCCTCGAGAACCGCGCCCGCCTCATGCTGGCGTGCACCGACGCCGCTATTTCCGTCTTCGGTCGCGGACGCGTCGGCATGCACCTGGCCCCGCGTGGCGACGCCCACGGCATCTCCGACTCCGACCCTGCCCGGACTTTCGGCTACGTCGCCACGGAACTCGGCCGCCGGGAGATCGCCTTCATCGCCGCCCGTGAAAAACTCGGGCCCAACCGCCTCGGCCCCCAGCTCAAGCGAGCCTTCGGTGGTGTCTACATCGCCAACGAAGAGTTCACCCTCGAAACCGCTCAGGAACTTGTCGAGCGAGGCGAAGCCGATGCCGTCGCGTTCGGCAAACTGTTCATCGCAAACCCCGACCTCCCCATGCGCTTCCGTGACCACGCCCCGCTCAACCCACTCGATCCAGCCACGTTCTACAGCCACACCGAAGCCGGCTACACCGACTACCCCACCCTCCAGCACGCATAAAGCCGTCGCTGGCGCCTCTGGTCGCGCGGGACGGACTTGACTGCTGCGGGCGCAAACTCCAGGAAGCTGAGTCGCTCGTCAGCGATTTGCCAGCTGAAACTGCCAAGGTTCCGGCTGACCGTCTTTGAGCCATTCGGCGTCTCGGGTGGGCAACTGCCTCAGCTCGAAGTTCTTTTCTGAACGCGCATCCACGAGCTCCAGCATGAGTTTCGGCCGCAATTCCGCTTCGGCAATCTCGTCGGCCGAGAGCAGCCCTTTCACGCCCAGACTCCGCCGTAGCCGAACGAACGTCTCTGCACGTTGCGTGATCAGCGTCCCAAGCTGCCGTTCGTACTCGGCCTCGCTTGACACTGCCACATGCACTTGGTCCGCCGCTTGTCCAGGCATCTGCGTCCGAGTCCAGCCAAGCATTTGCGCCAGCAGATCCCACCGCGTGCCGTCGGTGAGCCCCCCGAAGTCACAGCCACTCCACTGACCCCCGTCGTGCGCAGCCATCGTGCGCATGACCCCGATGGGCCTCATTCCAGGCACAATCAGCGTGAAGCCGATACCGTCGCCCTTTCCTGGCTCCAGCAGCCGGTATTGCCCCACCTCCGGCCATCCCGCTGCCTCCCTCTCGCCCGTACCCATTCCGCAGCAAGCGCCCGAGCCACTTTCCATCTGCGTATCCCCTGGCGTGGAAACCCAAACCTTCTCCCACACTGTCGTCCCACGTAGCAGCTCCACCGTAAACCCCGGCGGCGGCGTCAACGCCAACAGGGAAGCGGCGGAGCGCCGCAACACCGGAGACCCCTCCCGGAACATCCGCCGCAGCACCGGTGTCCGCTCGCCCGGTGACATCCGTGCCAGCAGCACCACTGCCTGCGCCGGGAAATCTTCAGCGAACCTCCCTACCACGTCGGCTGGAAGCTCGCCCTCCATCTGAATTACGCCATCAAGGACCGCCGCCATCACGTCCCGCCGGTCCGCCCCGTCGGCCGTCAACCGTCGCAACGGTCTGTCCCCGTCCGCGTTCCCTGCGGACTCCGGAAACAGCGGCTTCCACCGTGCCGCGATCTCGTTCAGTTCGCGCAAGAAGCTACGATCTCTCTTCCGCAACGCCCAAACAGCCCCCCACGCCTGGACCCGCGCATCCCCGCTACGGAGCCAACCGGCAATCGCATCTGCCCTCGGGGCAGCCACCACTCCCGCCGGATCCTGCGCCCATCCCATCGCAGGCAGGAGCAGAAGTGCGCCGCACACCACCAGAATCAGCGTCCTGCGCTTCGCTTGCCGTCGCCTCACGCGCATCCTCACCGTGGAACTTTGCCGCCAAGTATATTTCAGAAGTCGCGAACTCTCTACTGCGTCGTTCCCGTCGCAAACACCTGGTCGGACCGTCCGCCGAGCACACGAAACAGCGCGAACTGCCGCGCCTCCTTCCCGCGCAGCTCAAATAACAGGCTTGCCCGGTTTGACGCTTCCGCGTCCACCGCATCCACCAATCGAACCCACGGAGTCCGGTCCAGGTGGGCTGCGTCCGTTACGCTCGTCATGGCCTGCTGCAACTCGCCTCCTGCTCCCACCTGGGCGACCACCGTCACATATCGCAGCGCTTCACCTTCCCCGGCCGTGTGCGCCGTATACACGTACGTCGGCGCCCCACCGTAGCTCAACAGAAACCCGCGTACGTCCTCATCCACCAGTGCCGGAGCCTTCGGCGCTGGCCCGAGACGCCGGGTTTTCAACCCGCTTCCCGCCCCGGCGCGCAAGCGCGGCACCGTCCCCGAAGCCGTTGCAACTGTCCCAGGGCTCGCCGCCGGTCGGCTGCCACTCGCCGTCGTGCCCTGAGAGCCCGAGATTCCTTCTCCCGTCTTCGCCGCATACGCCGTCACTTGAGCTGTCGCCATCGCTCGCATTTTCGCCAGCACCGCCATCCGCTCGTCGTCGCCTTCCCACGGTCGCGCAAACGGATGCGCTGCCCGCGACGTCGCATCCGACACCGCCACCATCTGGTGCATGTCGGGCGGCAGGCCCATCAGCTTCGGCACGTCCCGGTCTGCGGCCTCAGACCCACCCCGGTGCAGCACGGGACGGTCCGGGTCATCATTGAGCGATCCGACACCCGTCACGGAGGCCGTCTGCTCTTTCTTCTTCTTTTCCTTCTTCGCTTCCGCGGCCGCGTCTGGAGTCCGCCGCTTCAGCGTCGGCCGGTCCGCCGGATCGTCTGGCGTGTCCCCACTTGATCCCGCGTCCGTCCGTCGCATTGTTGGCCGATCCGGATCCGTGCTCGACGTTCCGGTCCCCGTTCCATTCGCATCGCCCGGATCCGAAGCGCCCTTTCCCTTGGTCGCATCCTCCGACCGGGACGCAAAGCGCGGCTTGGAATCGTCAACATCGGCCACCTTAATCGTTCCGCTGGTGCTTCCCGGCCGCCCCTTACCCGGCACGGCTTTTGCAACGGTCTGGACTGGTGCTTGATACATGCCATACCCGATCCATCCGTCCGTATACGCGTCATCCGCCGTCTGGACTTTGGCCGCGGACTCGAGCGCCACATCACCCTTCGCCAGCCCACCTGCGTCGAGCTCGTACTCCGTCCCGGAACTCAGCGCGAACGGCACCGGCCGGGCTAGATACACGCCTGCATCCTCGAGCTCCCCATCGATAAACAGAGACACCGGGATCAACCGGCTCGCCGTCGGTTTCCCCATCTCCCCCGTCCACTCATACACTCCAACCGCCCGTACCACCTTCTCCGGCTTCGCCACCTTGTGCATCTGCGCCGGCAGACCCAGCGCTGCCGCCACCGCGCCCGCCAACACGCCCCTTCGTTGCCATCCACGCATATCGTTTGTTAGACGCCGCACGGAGCCCGAAAGTCCTGCCCCGGACACATCCGCGCAGCCTCCATCCTCCCTCCCCGATCGCCGGCCCAGCTACTATCAGCAAAGATGCCGCCGCTCGAAGTCGCTCCGCTTCTCCAGGTCTCAGACCTCCGCATCCGCTTCGGCCTCCACACCGCCGTCGACGGCATCTCCTTCACGATCGCCCCCGGCCAGACCCTCGGCCTCGTCGGCGAGTCCGGTTCCGGCAAGTCCGCCACCTCGCTCGCCCTGCTCCGCCTCCTTCCCCCGTCCGCCACTCTCTCCGGTCAAATCCGCTTCAAGGGGCAAAACCTCCTCGACCTCCCCGAGCCCACCATGCGCCGCCACCGCGGCCGTGACCTCGCCATGATCTTCCAGGAGCCCATGACCGCCCTGAATCCGGTAATGCCCATCGGCAAACAAGTCGCCGAAGCCCTGCGCGTCCATCAACCAGAACTTACCCGCAGCGCCCTCCGCGACCGTGTACTCGCCGCCCTTCACGAGGTCGCCCTGCCGTCTCCGGAAACACGCCTCCGCGACTACCCCCACCAGTTCTCGGGCGGGCAGCGCCAGCGGCTTGTCATCGCCATGGCCCTCATCAACCGCCCCCAGCTGCTCATCGCCGACGAGCCCACCACGGCCCTCGACGTCACCGTTCAGGCGCAGATCCTCGCCCTGCTCCGCCAGCTCCGCAACCAGTATAACCTGGCCATGCTTTTTATCTCGCACGACCTGGCCGTCGTTTCCCAGGCGACAAACCAGCCCGGAGACCGGGTTGCCGTCATGCAACATGGCCGGATCATCGAAGACAGCCCCGCCGACCGCGTCTTTCTCGCGCCGGAGCACCCCTACACCCGCGCCCTGCTCGCCTCCGCCCCCACCATGCACACCGACCGCGCCCTGCCCCTTGCCACGCCGCG
>CAXUCK010000102.1:0-8081 GCA_964249375.1 uncultured Acidobacteriaceae bacterium | reverse complement strand
CCCTTACCGACACCCACGGATACACCCAGCCTTTTTCACTCAACGAAGATGGAACTGTTAAGATTAGTACAGAAACCGAAGAGATGGATTTGGCAGCCGAGCGGCTCGCCCGGGAAGTCATGCAACCGTAAGGAGGGATTCCTAGGATGAACAACACCCAGCTCTACCTCAGCATCGGCATCCCCACCCTGACCGTAGTCCTCGCTTGGCTGGCAAACCGTTCAGACCTCAATCGGCTCAGCGACAAGGTTGATCGCAATGCCGAAGCTCTCCGAGCCGAGATGACCGCCATGCGCAACGACCACCACAAAGATTTTGTTTCCCTCATGAGCTACATGGTCCCCTTGCACGAGCGCATGGCCAAGCTGGAAGCCCGCGATTAAGGACACGAAACCCGAATGAGCACTGTCGCCAACACAATCTTCTCGCCCGCCCTCGCCGAGCGCTTCGACCACCTGGTCACGCTTTACCCCATCAAACGCTCCGCCCTCGTGCCCATGCTGCTCTACGCGCAGGATGAGATCGGCTACGTCTCCGAAGCCGTCATTCAGGAAATCGCCACGCGCCTCGACCTGTTCGAGCTCGACGTCCGCAACGTCCTCTCCTACTACTCCATGCTGCGCACCACGCCGGCGGGCAAGTACAACGTCCAGGTCTGCACCAACATCTCCTGCATGCTGCGCGGCGGCTACGAACTCTACGACCACTGCAAGGCGAAGCTCGGCATCGGCCACAAGGGCGTCACCGCGGACGGCCTCTTCTCGCTCGAAGAAGTCGAGTGCATCGGCGCCTGCTGCTGGGCGCCCGCCGTCCAGATCAACTACGACTTTCACGAAGACCTCACGCCCGCCAAAATGGACCAGGTTCTCGCCAGCTACCGTGAAGGCCGCGGCCAAAATGTACCTCCTCCCGTTTCCCCACCTGTGTCCCAAAAGGACGGCCAGTAAATGCCCACCCCTGTTTCTCATCCCGACGAGATCATCGTCCTCAAGCGCCGCTTCGGCCAGGGCGCCCGCAACCTCGACAAGTACATGGAGCTCGATGGCTACAAGGCCGTCCAGATGGCGCTCGACAAGGGCCCCGAATGGATCATCAACACCATGAAAGCCTCCGGCCTGCGCGGCCGCGGAGGCGCTGGCTTCCCCACCGGCCTCAAATGGTCATTCGTCCCCAAGCAGTCCGAAAAGCCCAAATACGTCCTGGTCAACGGCGACGAGTCCGAGCCCGGCACCTGCAAGGACCACGTGCTCTTTCTCGAAGACCCGCACGCCATGATCGAGGGCACCATGATCGCCGGCCTCGCCATCGGCGCCAAGATGGGCTTCATTTACTTGCGCGGCGAGTACCGCTACCTGCTTCAAATCATGGAAAAGGCGGTCGCCGACGCCTACGCCAAGGGCATCCTGGGCAAAAACATCTTCGGCCGCGAGGGTGTCGACTTCGACAGCGTCACCCAGACCGGCGCCGGCGCCTACGAGGTCGGCGAAGAATCCGCCCTCATGGAGTCGCTCGAAGGCAAGCGCGGCGTCCCCCGCATCAAGCCGCCCTTCCCCGCCGTCGTCGGCCTCTACGGCGGACCCACCGTCATCAACAACGCCGAAACCATCGCGTCGGTTCCCCACATCCTTCTCATGGGCGGCGAAGCGTATGCCAAGCTCGGCTCAGAAAAGAACGGCGGCACCAGGTTGTTTGGGATCTCTGGGCATGTAGCGCGCCCCGGCGTTTACGAGCTCCCCATGGGCTACAACCTCAAGCGCGCCATCTACGAGGTGGCCGGCGGCGTGCTCGGCGGCAAGCCCATCAAGGCCGTCGTCCCCGGCGGCAGCTCCTGCCCCGTCCTCACCGCCGACGAGCTCGACGTCGGCCTCGACTTCGACCAGATGGCCAAGGCCGGCACCATGCTCGGCTCGGGCGGCATCGTCGTCCTCGACGAGACCGTCTCCATCGTCGAGTTCGCCCTCCGCACCATCAAGTTCTACCAGCACGAGAGCTGCGGCTGGTGCATTCCCTGCCGCGAAGGCACCGACTGGATCAAAAAGACGCTCACCCGCGTCTACCAGGGCGGCGGCATCCCCAAGGACGTCGACAACGTCCAGTACCTCGCCGAAAACATGATGGGCCGCACCTTTTGCCCGCTCGGCGACGCGGCCGCCATGCCCACCATCGCCTTTGTCAAAAAATTCCGCAAGGAATTCGAAGACTACATCGCTGGCAACCGCGCCGGCGTCCCCATCATGAGCGAAGAGCACGACCTCGTCGGAGCGCACTGATGGCAACCCCTAACATCAAGGCGGCAGAGAGCCTCCGCATTAAGGAATCGACAAACTGGGCAGAAAAGGACATCCAAGATCTCATCGCCAACGATCCAGAGGTCTTGGGGCTCGGACGTTTTTCGAATGTGCATCGTGAGCTGACCCAACCGACAGGAGGAAGGATTGACCTGATTCTAAGCGGGGATCAGAACTCTGCAAGGTATGTCGTGGAAATCCAACTCGGTCACACTGACCCTAGCCACATCATTCGTACGATCGAATATTGGGACAACGAGCGGACCGCGAGACCGCATACCGATCACATTGCTGTGATTATTGCTGAAGACTTCAACAAGCGGTTTTACAACATAATTCATCTTTTCAGCCAACACATTCCGCTCATCGCTGTGAAGATGACCGCAATTAGGGTCGCCGACCAGAACAGTATCATCTTCACGAAAGTTCTCGATCTAAGTACAAGCAACGATAGAGTCTCTGCAATAAGGAAAGAACGTAGCACTGCTCCGGAAGCGACCGGACTACCCGATCATGTTTCCGGAGCCAATAGAGAACTGATGGAGAAGTTGGTTGAACTTGCGGCAGAAGTTGCCCCCAACCTGCCAGCTTCTTTTCATCAGAACTATACAAGCATCAAGTCCGGGACGCGGAACAGGTTTTCGTTTCTGCCGAGCAAGAACCGTATCAGAGTCGTTCTGCATGTTCACCAGACTCCTGAGATGGACAACCTGCTCGAAAGCATCAACCCCAAATACGTTCTGAATCCCACTCGGGAAGTTACGTGCTGCCGATTAATCCAGAAGAGTTTGCGGCAAAGCGAGATCGCTTAGCGGACGTCTTCAGGTTGTGCGTAGCTTTGGAAGAAGGAGGGTGATGCAAGGACAACTGCGAATAGCGGAGCCTCTCCTGCGCGGCCCGCTCCGTAGCAATCACGTTCTTCTAATCGCCGTCTCTGAGCAGGCTGCATAGCGTGCCACCAAAGTACCGAGACTTCACAAGACAACTTCTCGACGAGGGATGGACGCTAAAATCACAGGAAGGCAGTCACCAGCAGTGGGTTCACCCGACCAAACCGGGCAAGGTCACCGTCGCGGGTCACCCAAACGATGACGTTCCTAAAGGGACATATCGCAAGATGAAGAAGCAGGCGGGGTTCAAATGACAAAAGATTTCCTGGTCGTCTTTGAAGCTGGACGAAAAAACTTTAGCGCTTTCGCGCCGGACATCCCAGGCTGCTACGCCTTGGGCGATACCGTCGAAAGTACCCGGGGACGCTTCCTTGAAGCCGTCAAAGCTCATCTGGAGTGGATGGCCTCCGATCACGACCCGATGCCCGAACCTGTAACCACCAGCTTCGACTTCACTCGCGAAGACGCAGATGAGACCGGACACTATGTCGTGGAGTGGCTCCCCATACCCATTCCAACGCCAGTCCCCCATAGTCTTACCGCAGCCTAAGGACTCGCCATGCCAGACGTAACCTTCACCGTAGACGGCAAACAGATCACCGCCCCTGCCGGCACCCTGCTCATCGAAGCCTGCAAATCCGCCGGCATCGAAATCCCGGCCTTCTGCTACTACCCCGGCCTCTCGCTCCAGGCCGCTTGCCGCATGTGCGTCGTCCGTATCGAGAAAATGCCCAAGCTCCAGACCGCCTGCACCACGCCGGTCGCCGAGGGCATGGTCATCTCGACCGAAACGCCCGAGATTGCCCAGGCCCGCAAATCCACCCTCGAACTCCTTCTCGGCAACCACCCCCTCGACTGCCCCGTCTGCGACGCCGGCGGCCAGTGCGAGCTGCAGGACATGACCTTCAAGTACGGCGCCGCGAGCTCCTTCTACGCCGAGCCGAAAAACCACCGCGAAGAGCAGCAGTGGTCTCCTGTCGTCTACTTCGACCGCCCCCGCTGCATCCTCTGCTACCGCTGCATCCGCATGTGCGGCGAGGCCATGGACGTCTTCGCCCTCGGCATCCAGAACCGCGGCTCCGCCTCCGTCATCGCGCCCAACATCCCCGCCGCCGAGTCCGCCGACAACCTCGCCCACGTCGACTGCGAGCAGTGCGGCATGTGCATCGACGCCTGCCCCGTCGGCGCGCTCACCTCCGGCTCCTACCGCTACAGAACCCGCCCGTGGGAGATGAACCACGTCTCCACGGTCTGCACCCACTGCGGCGACGGCTGCAAGACCACCCTCGGCGTCCGCGCCACCGCCGACGGCACCGAGATCATGCGTGGCGACAACCGCGACAAGTCCGGCATGAACGGCGACTTCCTCTGCGTCAAGGGCCGCTATGCCTTCGACTTCGCCAACGCCGAAGGCCGCATCACCACACCGCTCCTCCGCCAGCCCGATGGCACCCACAAGCCCGCCACCTGGGAAGAAGCTTTCTCCTTCGCCGGCAAGCGCCTCCGCGAAATCCGCGACACGGAGGGCGGCCAGGCCATCGGCGTCATCGGCTCTAACCGCACCACCAACGAGGAAAACTACCTCCTCCAGAAGTTCGCCCGCACCGTTCTCGGCACCAACAACATCGACCATCACCGCACTGCGGACTACGTCACCTTCAACCAGGTCATGGCCGGCCACCCCGGCCGCACCGCCTCGCAGAAGGATAACCAGACTGCGCCCGCCGTCATGATCCTCGGCGGCGATCCGTCGAACCAGAACCCCCTCACGGCCTGGAACCTGCGCTCCGATGTCCGCCTCAACCGCGCCCGCCTCTACGTCGCAAACCACGCCGAAATCAAGCTGCGCCGCCAGGCCCGCGCCTTCGTCCACATCCCCGAGTTCTCCTACTCCGCCCTGGTCAACTTCCTCACCGGCGACGACGCCGCGGCCGACTCCCTTGTTCAGCCCGGCAACGACTCTTCGCTCGCCCACGAATTCCGCAAGCTGGTCCGCGCCGAAGAATCGCTCCTCGTCCTGATCTCGAACGAGATCCACGGCGCCGACCTCCGTCGCCTGCTCGAGTTCGGCCTCACCATGCCGAATCGCAAGTTCGCCCTGCTCGCCGATTACGTCAACTCCCGCGGCGCCGCCGACATGGGCCTCCTTCCCGACATGCTCCCCGGCTACACCCCCCTGGGCCACGCATCCTTCGCCGAGTACGGCTCCGCTCCCACCACACCCGGCCTCGATCTTCTGCAGCAGTTCGACGCCGCAGCCGCCGGCACCCTCGCCGCCCTCTACATCGTCGGCGCCAACCCCGTCGCCCGCTTCTCGGTCGACCCCGAGTCTCTGAGGAACACGTTTTTGGTGGTTCAAGACATGTTCCTCACCGAGACGGCCCGCATCGCCGACGTCATCCTCCCCGCCGCCAACCTCTACGAGAAGTCCGGCTCGGGCCCCAACTCCTACGCCGAACACGAGACGCGCAACAACGAACCCCCCCGCCCCCCCGTCCGCACCGACAACGAAATGATCGTCCGCCTCGCCGACAAGATGGGCGCCCACATCCCCACCCTCGTCCCCTTCGGCCGAGCCTCCCGCGCCGACCTCGGCCAGACCCGCGGAGCCCAGTCGGGCGAAGCCGACCGCCATGCTGTTTGGCTGACGGCGAACAACCTCGAGCCGCGCACCAGCCCGTTTGACACCCTCGCCATCCTCGACGAGATCCAGCGCCTCGTCCCCGGCTACAAGGACCTCCTCCGCCTCCAGTTCCTCTCCGGCAACGACCAGCACCTCAGCACCCCCGCCGATCTCGTCCAGATCGAGGGCACCCGCCGCGACCTCGTCCTCCCCGCCAACGACAACCTCTTCACCTCCGGCACCCTTGGCCAGTACTCCACCAAGCTCGCCGAGTGCCGCGACTTCGAGGGCCGCACCCTCCCCGTTCTCAACCAAACCGCCGCCGATTAGAATGCAGCGAGCTTCTAGCTCTTAGCTGTTAGCCTTGAGCTGAAGACGATCCCACGCCACGACAGAGCTAGGAGCTAAGAGCTAGCAGCTAAGAGCTAGCTTCCCCCCGAATGACCCCCCACCCTACATTCCTTACCTTCTTCCTTCTCACGGTCGCCAAGGTCGCCGTCGTCCTCGTCATCCTCCTCACCTCGGTTGCCTACACCGTGCTGCTCGAGCGCAAACTCCTCGGCCGCATGCAGAACCGCTGGGGACCCTCCCGCACCGGCCCCTTCGGCCTCCTGCAGCCCCTCGCCGATGGCATCAAGCTCTTCCTCAAGGAAGACCTCACCCCGCTCGCCGCCGAAAAACCCCTCTTCATCGCCTCCCCGCTCATCGCGCTCTCCTGCGCCCTCATCTCCATCGCCGTCGTCCCCTTCGGCCCACTTTTCCAGGTCAAGGGCGTCGACCTCTTCGACATCGCCAACGTCAACATCGGCCTCCTGGTGATCCTCGGTGTCACCTCGATCGGCGTCTACGGCATCGCCCTCTCCGGCTGGAGCTCCAACAACAAGTACTCGCTCCTCGGTAGCTTGCGCGCCACCGCCCAGATGGTCTCCTACGAGCTCGCCCTCGGCCTCTCGCTCGTCGGCATCGTCCTCCGCGCCGGATCGCTCAACCTCCGTACCATCGTCAACTCCCAGGCTGCTCACGGCGCCCTCTCCTGGAACATCTTCGGCGGCCCGGCGCGCGTCCACACTTCCGCCGGCACCACCGTCTGGGCAATCGTCGGCGGCTTCCAGATCATCGCCTTCCTTGTCTACCTGCTCTCCGCCTATGCCGAAACCAACCGCGCTCCCTTCGACCTCGTCGAAGCCGAATCCGAGCTCACCGGCGGCTACCACACCGAGTACTCCTCCATGAAGTTCGCCATGTTCTTCATGGCCGAATACGCCAACATGGTCACCGTCTCCTGCGTCGCCACGATGCTCTTCCTCGGCGGCGCCACCTCCCCCTTCGGCCACCTCTTCTCCGGCTTCCTCAACGGCCCCCTGGTCGCCTCCGTCATCGGCATCGTCTGGTTCGTCGCCAAAGTCTTCTTCTTCCTCGCCCTCTTCATCTGGATCCGCGCCACCGTCCCCCGCTTCCGCTACGACCAACTTATGGCCTTCGGCTGGAAGTTCCTCCTGCCCGTAGCCATGCTCAACATCGTCGTTACCAGTCTCGTCCTGGCCCTCCACGGCTAAAGCAGCCGCTGAAGTCCATCCTCCCAGTGAAGACAAATTACAGGACGATTTAGCGGTAGGCTTCGCGTCGATGTCTGACCGCTGTGACTTTAATGACCTCAGCGGTTAGATGGAAGCGAAGCCGGTAGTCACCCACGCGGAGGCGAAACTCCGGTGGCTCGACTTCCTGCAGACGTTTGACGTCACCTTCCCCCGTTGCGGCGAATCGCGCGAGCAAGTGCAGAACCCGGAGAGCGACGGTTTGATCCAACGCCCGAAGCTGCGCTCTTGCCTGCTCGCTCCAGACGATCCTTTTTCCCACGTTTACTGACCCGCATCGTTCGGGTCAAGCGCGGTACGACCCATGCTTTCAAAGTCTCCGCACGTGAGTCCGAATTCCGCAAGAACCTCATCATGGCTGACTGTAATCCCCCCGCTCAAGCTGGCACGGACCACGGCAATGTCCTGTCGTTCTTCTTCGCTCACCGGCTCGTCATCAAGAGGAGCATTTGCCAAGGTGCGCGCAACCGGATCCAGCAGCATCTCCATCAGGCCAACCATCGCGGTAAGCTGACCGGGAGCCATGCGCTCGATCAGTTCGTGCGCCTGTTGCTTTGTTTCGGCATAGGGCATCGCAGAATCTCCCTTTTCCATTTTATCGATTCGTCATCTGCCAACCGCAGCGGCCCCTGATCACGCGCTCTGATCCAGCAACCCAAACATCTCCCTCACATCCATCCAAATC
>CAXUCK010000101.1:7443-8189 GCA_964249375.1 uncultured Acidobacteriaceae bacterium | reverse complement strand
CATGTCGGCGAGGGTTGGGCTCTGGGTTTGGTCGCGGTCTGGGCGGTTCTCTCCGCGGTCCGGCTGGCCGCGCTCGCGGTAGGCGCGAGGAGGCTGCGGCAGGTGTGGCGGCGTGCCGTGCCCGTACCGGCGAGCGCGGGCTGCGGTGAGCTTCTGCGGGCTGGCGGGCGGTCCGCTGCCCTTTGTGTCTCGCATGACGTCGACCGGCCGAGTGTTGTCGGCTTTCTACGGCCGCGCGTGCTCCTGCCGGCCGCCCTGCTTGAAGAGCTTTCGCCCGAGGAGATGGAGCACGTTGTCCGCCACGAAATGGAGCACCTCCGGCGGCACGACGACTGGACCAACCTGCTGCAGAAGCTGAGCCTCGCCGTATTCCCGCTGAATCCGGTTCTGTTCTGGTTGGATCGGCGGCTGTGTCAGGAGCGGGAACTGGCCTGCGATGACGGTGTGTTGCGTCAGACCCGTGCGCGCAAGGCCTATGCGGCCTGCCTGGCCGGTCTGGCAGAAAACCGGATGGCACGGCGTGCGAGTGGTCTGGTCCTTGGTGCATGGGGACTTGAGTCCGAGCTCTCCCGCCGCGTGCATCGCATCCTGACCTGGCGCGACAGCACCCTGGCGCGGCGACCGGCGGCGGCTCTTGCCGGGCTCTTTGTGCTCAGCGTAGCGGCCGGCGGCATGGAGCTGGCACGGTGCCCGGAGCTGCTGCAGTTCACCTCCGGAACGCCGACGCTGGCAGACGCCGCCGATCG
>CAXUCK010000101.1:6891-7433 GCA_964249375.1 uncultured Acidobacteriaceae bacterium | reverse complement strand
CGAGTTGCCCGGCCACCCGTACCTGGGTTTACGGCCGTGCCGGTCATGGCTCGGGGGAGCGAGTCGGCGAAACCCATGCTGGTCAAAGCGGTGTTGCGGGTTCCGGTTGCGTCGGCGATGCCGGTCCGTTCTTTCGCGGGGAAGCGGCACACTGCCTCACGTACGCGGGTGGCTCTGCGCAGAGTGCGTCAGGGGTCGCTGCGGCAACGGGCAGAGTCGGTGCCGGAGCTACGTGGGCTGACAGCATCAAGGGTTTTGCTGACAGCGTGGCCCGGTGGACAGTTCCCGGCGCGGCTCTTGCTCACCGTCGCCGGCGAGGATCAACCAAGGTATGCCGCCATCGCAACCCGCGACGGCTGGCTGTTCGTTTCACTCTAAACAACCGAAGTTTCCCTGGGAGGGGACTGACACATGCAACATACAACTAATCCATTAGTTCGAAAAGCGGCACGCTTTGCCGCACCCGCCGTCGTGCCACAGCCGTGGCCCTCGGCGCCGTAGCCACGGTGAACCACACAGGCGTGCATGCGGCAGCGGTTTCG
>CAXUCK010000101.1:0-6881 GCA_964249375.1 uncultured Acidobacteriaceae bacterium | reverse complement strand
GGCCGCCGCGCTTGACGATAACAGTGTGGCCGCGCTCACGTCGCTCGATCAGGCGATGGAGTCGCTCGCGGCGCGCGTCACGCCGGCCGTAGTCAACATCGCCGTCACCGCGCGCGTCTCCGACGAAGAAACCGCGCAGGAAGGCGGGTCCATGCAGGGCCTTCCGCCGGGGTTTGAGCAGTTCTTCGGGGGTGGCGGAAGGCAGGGGCGGCCGCAGCAGCCGCAAACCGAGCACGGCATCGGCTCGGGCGTCATCCTCTCGCCCGACGGATACATCGTCACCAACGGACACGTGGTGAATGGCGCCACGCAGATCCGGGTCACGCTCCATGACCGCCGCATCCTCACCGGCAAACTCGTCGGCGTCGACAAGCTGACCGATCTCGCGGTGGTGAAGGTGGACGCGCACGACCTGCCGGCGATCTCCATCGGAGACTCGACCAAGCTGCAGCCTGGGCAGACGGTGCTTGCCTTCGGCAGCCCCTTCGGTTATCTCCAGTTCTCCGTCACGCGCGGCATCGTCAGCGCTTTGAACCGGCCTGACCCGTACCAGACAGACGCGCGCAAGCCTGGCGCCTTTATCCAGACGGATGCGGCGATCAACCCGGGCAACTCCGGCGGTCCGCTGGTCAACGCGCACGGCGAGCTGGTGGGCATCAACACGTCCATCATCACCAACAGCGGATCGTTCGCCGGTGCGGGGTTCGCCATTCCGTCGCAGATTGTGCACGCGATCACGACCCAGCTGATCGCGCATGGACACGTGGACCACGGGTACCTCGGCATCAGCATGAACGACGTCACCCCCGACAACGCGAAGTTCTTCAGTCTCGACCAGGCTTCGGGCGCCATCGTGGCTGAGGTGACTCCGGGCTCGCCGGCTGCCAAGGCAGGGCTCAAACAGGGTGACGTGATCGTCGGTCTAAACGGGCAGAAGATCAGCAACGGAAGCGCCTTGCAGGTGGCCGTCAGCGAAGATGCTCCAGGCACAAAGATCGATCTTGGGGTGCTTCGCAACGGTAAATCGGAGACCGTCAACATCACCGTCGGGGAGTACCACGCGAAGAACACAGACCTCGCGTCGAACGACGGCGACGACATCGGTGCACCGCAGAGCGGCAAGCTGGGTCTGGCTGTCGGCGACGTCACGGCCGATGCGCGGCAGCAGTTGCAGCTGCCAAGCACGATCCAGGGTGGTGCTCTGGTCGAGCAGGTCCGTCCCGACAGCCCGGCAGCGGACGCTGGCATCGCACCCGGTGACGTGATCCTCGAAGTGAACCGGCACGCAACCGGCTCGGCCGACCAGTTCGTGAGCGCGGTCCGCGGCACGGCATCCTCCAACCACGATCTGCTGCTCCTGGTGTGGTCGAAAGGGAATGCCAGCTACCGGACCGTTCGCCCGGACGGAAGCAACCAGAACGGCTAGAACGTAGGGCTAAACGGCCGCCGCGGCTTCGACACCGCGGCGGCCATTTTCTTCGCCCGGCGTTGCCGGCCTGAATCGAATCAGGAAGCGGCGCATCTCACGTTGGACCCGGCGTGCGCATTCCGTCGGGTGGGGGCAGGACGATGCAGCTGGGCGTAGATACCTTTGTGGAAACGACGCCGGACACGGCGACCGGAGCGACCCTTACCGCGACCGAGAGGGTGCGGGATCTGCTGGAGGAGGTCGAACAGACAGAGCAGGCCGGCCTCGATCTGTATGCGATTGGCGAGCACCATCGCGAAGAGTACGTGGCCTCCGCGCCGGCGGTGCTGCTGGCTGCCGCCGCGGCAAGGACCACGCGTATCCGGCTGGCGAGCTCGGTCACCGTGCTGAGTTCCGACGATCCGGTGCGCGTGTTTCAGCAGTTCGCGACGGTCGACCTGATCTCGGGGGGCAGGGCGGAGATCGTCGTTGGCCGCGGCTCGTTCACGGAGAGCTACCCTCTGTTCGGCTATGACCTGAACAATTACGACGCGCTGTTTGCCGAGAAGCTGAACCTTCTGCTCAAGCTGCGCGAAAAAACAGAGGTGGAGTGGACGGGCAAGTTCCGCGCACCGCTCACCGGCCAGGGCGTCTACCCACGCCCGCTGCAGCAGCCGCTTCCGGTCTGGCTGGGTGTGGGCGGAACGCCGAACTCCTTCGTGCGCGCCGGCTCGCTTGGACTGCCGCTCATGGTGGCGATCATCGGTGGCGAGCCGCACCGGTTCCGCTCCCTGATCGAGATGTATCGCCAGGCAGGACGCAGGGCTGGCTTCCTGCCGGAGCAGCTGAAGGTTGGCGTACACCTGCACGGGTTCGTGGCAAATACGACCGAAGAAGCGGCCGACACGTTGTATCCGGCACACGCGTGGACCTTCAATCGCATCGGCCGCGAGCGCGGCTGGCCGCCCACGAGCCGGGCGCAGTTCGACGCCACGCGCGCTCCCCGTGGAGCTCTTGTGGTCGGTGATCCGGAAACCGTTGCGGAGAAGCTCCTTTACGTGGATGAGGCGCTGGGAGGCGTGTCGCGGTTCACGCTGCAGCTCACGGCGGGAACCCTGCCGCACGCAAAGGTGATGCGGGCCATCGAGCTGCTTGGCACGCAGGTCGCGCCTGCCGTACGAGCAGGTGCGGCCCAACGTCTACCGCTTGCGGCCGTGACTGCCTGAAGCCGGCCAGCGGGTTGCCCGGCAACCGACCGCGTTCATGTACGCGACCGGCCCCGTTGTTGCGCGCGTGAAAAGGAGCGGCAGGGCAGGTGACAACGCGGGTCTTCGTTTACGGCACTAACCAAACTGTGGTGGTGCCCGATTGCTGAACGCCGGCGAGGGACTGCCGAGATACAACGGAGATTCGGTTATGGCGGACAAGATGATGACAGTGGAAGATCTGATGGTGACGGGGCTGACCTACATCCTGGACTTTGAAAACAAGGTCTCAGACGAGGCAAAAAAGATGGCGGCAGCTTCCAAGAACCCTGAGGTCAAGGAAGTGTTCGAGAAGAGCTCCACCAAAGGAAAAGAGTATGCGCAGAAGATCGAGCAAACTTTCCAGAAGCTGGGCAAGCCTGTAAAGACCAACACGAACGAGGTCGCGCATGCCATGATCCAGGAAGTCGAGAACATGATCTCGAACTCCGAGGCTGGCGCTGTTCGGGATGCGGCGTTGATTGTTGCGGCAAATCAGCAGCAAATGTACCGCGTGGCCGCGTACGGGTCGATGGAGACCTTCGCCAAGCTGCTCGGCAAGGAAGAGGCCGCGAAAGGCCTTAACGAGAACCTGGACGACAGCAAGGGCGGCGACGGGAAGCTGACGAAAATCGCGGAGCAGACCGTAAATCAGGAAGCGCTCAAGGCGAGCATGCAGGCTGCCTAAGATCTTCTGTTGCAAACGTAGATGTCCTCCGCGGCCAGTCCTTCATAGGACTGGTCGCTTTGTTTTGCCATCAAGACAAAGTGAATGCGATGCCAGCATCGGCCGAAAATGGCGCAAAGGGCGCACACCGTAACGATCTGGGGGAACCCGCACTATCTCACAGGCGCGCTCGTCCGCTTGTAGAGGTTCTCCAATGGCCAAACTTGCTTCACTCCGCCTTCGCGGCGTCTGCCTTGGTCTTTGTGTTCTGTTGCTGCAGCACAACCTGGCGCTCGCCGCGAGTCTCGCCCGAGCGCCAGCGATGGACGAAGCAACAGCTCGCGAAAAGGTGGAGCGACGCAACGTCGGGCACCGGGTAAAGCTGGTCCGGACAGATGGATCGGAGGTCCGAGGCAGCATCGTTGCCCTTCATCCAGACTCGGTGGAGCTGCTGCTCAAAGGGGCACAAACTCCGATCACCGTGAACTATGCCACGGTCTCCGCGGTGGAGGGACCGGGGCTCTCACGAGGAGCAAAGATCGGAATCGGTGTGGGGATTGGAGTCTTGGTCGCAGCGGGCATCTTTGCGATCATAGCCAAGCACGAAATCGATAAGCTGTGGAACTTCAACGTGCCTGCTGGACTTCTTTGAGGTGGTGTTGCAGCCTCGCGGGAGTGCTTGAATCACGCCTAAAATAAAACTAGGCGGAGTTTGAGCAATGGTGAACATCTACGAAGAGGATCTGGTCGGGAGTGTGGCCGACGCGCTGCAGTTCATCAGCTACTACCACCCGGAAGACTACATCCGGAACCTTGCCCAGGCGTATAAGGCGGAGGCCTCGCCGGCGGCACGCGACGCGATGAAGCAGATCCTCGTCAACAGCCGCATGTGCGCGGAAGGGCATCGCCCCATCTGCCAGGACACAGGCATCGTGACCCTCTTTGTGAAGGTGGGCATGGAATGCCAATTCCTTGCCGCGGACGGTTCTCCGGCGTCGCGCAGTCTGCAGCAGATGTGCGATGCCGGTGTCCGGCGCGCCTGGCTCAACCCGGAAAACAAGCTGCGCGGATCGATCCTGGCCGACCCTGCGTTCTCGCGCAAAAACACGGTCGACAACACGCCCTGCGTGGTGGAGGTTGAACTCGTTCCGGGCCGGACGGTCGACGTGACCGTGGCCGCCAAGGGCGGGGGATCGGAAGCCAAATCGAAGTTCGTGATGTTGAACCCATCGGACTCGGTCGTGGACTGGGTGCTGAAAACCGTGCCGACCATGGGTGCCGGGTGGTGCCCGCCCGGGATGCTGGGCATCGGGATCGGCGGTACCGCGGAAAAGGCCATGCTCTTGGCGAAGAAGAGCCTGATGGATTCCATCGACATGCCCGAGCTGAAGGCACGCGGGCCCAAAACAAACCTCGAGCGGCTGCGGGTCGAGCTCTTCGACAAGGTGAATGCGCTCGGCATCGGCGCGCAGGGCCTGGGCGGTCTCACCACCGTGCTCGACGTAAAGATCCTCGACTGGCCGACCCACGCCGCGAACCTTCCGGTGGCCATGATTCCCAACTGCGCCGCAACTCGGCACGCGCACTTCGTGCTGGAGGGTCGCGGCCCCGTGATGCTGGAGCCTCCGTCGCTCGATGCCTGGCCGAAGATGGAATACGAGGTGCACGACGCCCGGCGGGTCGATCTGCAGACCGTCACGCGGGCGCAGATCGCGGAGTGGCGGCCGGGGGAGACGGTTCTGCTCAGCGGCAGGCTCCTCACCGGGCGCGACGCGGCGCACAAGCGCATGACAGACATGCTGTCGCGCGGCGAGGCGCTGCCCGTCGATTTCACCAATCGCTTCATCTACTACGTCGGTCCGGTGGACGCGGTGCGCGATGAAGCCGTGGGACCGGCTGGACCGACAACCGCAACCCGTATGGACAAGTTCACCCGGCAGATGCTCGCCGAAACCGGACTGCTGGGCATGATTGGGAAGGCGGAGCGCGGCGTCGCGGCCATCGAAGCCATCCGGGAGTTTGGCGCCGTGTACCTGATGGCGGTCGGCGGCGCGGCCTACCTGGTCTCGAAAGCGATCCGCAGCTCGCGTGTTGTGGCTTTCGAAGACCTCGGCATGGAGGCCATCTACGAGTTTGAGGTCGTCGACATGCCGGTCACCGTGGCCGTCAGCGCGGCGGGCACAAGCGTCCATGAGACCGGTCCTGCCGAGTGGAAAGCGCACATCGCGCACTCGTTGGAACTCGGCGGCGTCGCCATTCTTGGCCAGTGAGGACGCGAGAAGCGTCTGAGGAAGTATGGATCGCATCGCAAAGCTGTCGCAGCTCACAGGCGAGTTCGACGTCCTGATCATCGGCGGCGGCGCTACCGGCCTCGGCATCGCTGTCGATGCCGCCACCCGCGGCTACCGAACCGCGCTGGTTGAGGCAGCAGACTTCGCGCAGGCGACCTCCAGCCGAGCCACCAAACTCGTTCACGGCGGTGTCCGCTACCTCGCCAGCGGCCAGATCCACCTCGTCTACGAGGCACTGCACGAGCGCGCCGTCATGCTGCGCAACGCCCCACATCTGGTCAAGGCGCAGGCTTTCATCACCCCCGCCTATCGCTGGTCGGAGCTGCCCTACTACGGCGCCGGCCTCAAGCTCTACGACGTCATCTCGGGCAAATCGTCCATGGGGCCGACCCGCATCCTGGGCGCACGCGAAACCGCCCGTCGCATCCCCGGCATCGCCCGCACCGGCCTCAAAGGCGGCATCCTCTACCACGACGGTCAGTTCGACGATGCCCGCCTCGCCCTTGCACTCGCCCGCACCGCTGAGGACCACGGCGCCGTCATCTTCAATTATGTTCGTGCACGACATCTGCTGAAACAGGACGGCAAAGTCACCGGCGCGCTGGTGCAGGACCTCGAGACCGGAACCGAACTCTCCATCAACGCTTCTGTCGTCATCAACGCCACCGGCATCTTCGTCGACGACCTGCGCCAGAGCGATGCGCCGTCGACTCCAAAGCTGCTCTCCTCGAGCCGTGGAACCCACCTCATGGTCCCTTCCAGTGTCCTCGGCGGCACGGACGCCATCATGGTGCCCAAGACCCCGGATGGCCGCGTCATCTTTGCTATCCCATGGCAGGGAAAGGTCCTCATCGGCACCACCGACGTCCCCTCGCCCGGCATCACGGTGGAGCCCGGACACACCGCCGACGAAATCCGCTTCCTGCTCGAAACCATCAACCCCTACCTCGCCCGGCCCATCAGCGAGAGCGACATTCTCTCCGTCTTTTCCGGCCTCCGCCCGCTCGTCACCGGTTCGAGCAGCTCCACCGCCAAGCTCTCGCGGGAGCACCACATCGAGCGCTCGGCAAGCGGCCTCATCACCGTCGCCGGCGGCAAGTGGACGACGTACCGCCGCATGGCAGAAGACACCCTCGCCGTCGCAATCAAGGCCGGTATGCTGCCGAACCGGCCATGCCGCACCGCCACGCTCCTACTCCACGGAGCACCCGCGCCTCTGCCCACCGCGTCCCAAACACCCGACAACCTCGCTCGCTACGGCACGGACGCCG
>CAXUCK010000100.1:0-8208 GCA_964249375.1 uncultured Acidobacteriaceae bacterium | reverse complement strand
TTGTGGATCCGCCCTTTGGCCGGGGAGCGGGTGCTACGTGGTTGCTCTGGCGGGCGCTGCGCTTCGCAGGTGCTGATCGATCTGCATCTTCTCCCGCGCCAAGCGTGCCACGGCGTCTGCATCACCGCGGCGGTCTGCCTCGGCCAGCATGACGCGCAGCTCGCGCCCGCGCCGCTCGAGGTTGCGGCGTTCGAGGGTGTGCAGGGCATCCCCCACGCGCTTTTCGAGGTCCGGACCCTTTCCTTCTTCTTCGGACGTTTCGAGTACGCGGGCCAGGGTCTGGCGGCTGGCGTCGTCGGGCGCGACGTCCAGCGGACTGCCCGCGCCGACCGGTTCGGCTGCCAACACCTCGAGCAGGCCCGCGGTGCCCAGGCCTTCGATCCACGCGGGATGGCTGGCGAGATTTGCTGCTGCCAGATCACGGGCCGGATCCCCTTCGGGCCGGACGAGCGCCTGCAGAAGAACCCGTTCGGTTTCGCTGACGCGCTCTTCGCCGGCGCGCGTGGCTACGGGCACGCTTTCGACGCGCGCGGCGGCGGCTCGCCGGACCTCTTCGCGGAGGATGCCGGACTCGATGCCGAGTTTCTGGGCGGCGTCCATGACGAACTCGTCGCGAGAGATCGCCTGCGGCATGCGGCGGATGTGCGGCAGAAGGAAGTTCATGGCCTTGACCTTGGCCTCGGCGGTGCGGCCGGAGAATTGCTGGCGGGCGCGCTCGATGAGGTAGTCGGCGTGGCGACGGGCTCCGCGGAGGGCGGCCATGTAGGCCTCGACGCCACGCTCGCGGACGTAGCGGTCGGGGTCCATTCCGCCTTCGAGGGTGACGACTTTTACCTCGAAGCCTTCTTCGACGAGCATGGTGAGGGTGCGCTCGGCCGCGGTGGCGCCGGCGGTGTCGGGGTCGAAGTTGACGACGACGCGTTTGGTGAAGCGGCCGAGGAGGCGGACCTGCGCTTCGGTGAAGGCGGTGCCGGAAGTGGCGATGACGTTTTTGACGCCGGCCATGAAGACGGAGATGGCGTCCATCTGGCCTTCGACCAGCAGGGCGAAGTCGTGCGCGCGCACGTCGGCTTTGGCCTTGTCGAGGTTGAAGAGCACCTGGCCCTTGGTGTAGAGCGGCGTTTCCGGCGAGTTCATATATTTGGCGACGTCGCGGCCGTCGGCGGTTTTGGTGTCGAGGGCTCGGGCGGTGAAGGCGATGACCTTGCCGCCCTCGTTGGCGATGGGGAAGGTGACGCGACCGCGGAAGCGGGCGTACATGGGACCGGGGCTGCCGTCTGCCTGCTCCTTGGCGCTGAAGAGGCCGGAGGCGCGGAGGGTTTCTTCGCTGAAGTGATCTTTGAGCTGCTCGCGCATGTGGTTGAAGTCGTCCGGAGCCCAGCCGATGCGGAAGCGCTCGATGGTGTCCGGGCCGACGCCGCGGCCGGTGAGATACTCGCGGGCGCGGGCGGCGATGGGGGCTTTGAGGGCCTGGACGAAGTACTGGGTGGCGGCCTCGTGGATGTCGAGCAGCTGGCGCCGGAGGCCGGCGTCGCGGGCTTCTTCGGGGGAGGAGAACTCGCGTTTGGGAAGGGCGATGCCGCACTTCGCGGCCACGACGCGGACGGCCTCGGGAAACGAGATGTTCTCGAGCTTCATGACGAAGGTGAAGACGTCGCCTTTTTCGTGGCAGCCGAAACAGTAGAAGTAGCCGTGGGTGGCGTTGACCGAGAAGGAGCCGGTTTTTTCTTTGTGGAAGGGGCAGAGGCCGGTGTAGTTTTGGGCGCCGGTTTTGCGCAGGCGGACGTACTCGCCGATGACGCGCACGATGTCGGCCTGGGATTTGACGAGTTGCGCGGTGTTTTCGGGCATCAGCTGCGTACCTCGGCAGGCTGCCACGGATTGATGACGGTCACACCCATCGGCTGGAAGTCCGCTACGTTCCGCGTAACGACAGTGAGCCCATGGACCAGAGCGGTCGCTCCGATGAGCGCGTCGCGATCGAAGCGAGGATCCGGTACGTTGAGGCGCGCGCACTGCAAGGCAACGCGTAAATCGACCGGCAACAATCGGTTTCTTAAACCGGTCAGAACAAAGCTGTCCAGCCATCTCTGTAGGCGTTCTGCCTGTCGCGGATCATGACGCAGGACCTGGAGCACGCCCTGCTCGATCTCCATCGCTGTGATTACGGAGAGATAGAGTGCCGGCACAGGCCGGCGTTGCACCCACGCAACCACGTGTGGGTTGGCGCGTCCGGATCTGGCCCTCCTCAGCTCGGAAACAACGTTGGTATCGAGCAGGTACACTAATCTGCCAGATCGGGGATTTGGAAGTGAAACTCGGCTTTTGGAAACTCGAAGTCGTCCGGCAACGTGTCCAGCTCCGGCATTGCAAGCATGTCCACAAGGGTCCGGTGCGGGGCAGCCGCAGTCGCCGCTTCGTTCGGGTCCGCTCGGTTCGTCACGTCTTCCGCGCGTCCATCGACCAGAGCGCGGTAGCCGTCATAGGACAGCAAGACGTGCGCGGGCCGGCGCCCCTCGGTCACGATCACCGGCCCGTTGCAGTCCGCGGCCACGGATCGCTCGGTATCTTCGCTCAGCTCGCGGAGGGAAATCGTTGTGGTTGCCATCGCCTCACCTCTGCTTCTATTTTAGAGTCGCTGCTTGTAAGTTTCAGTGGATTCTACTGATCGCGACCCGCGCAAATGCGAAAAGGCCGCCATGGATGGCGGCCCTTTGGGTCCTGAGAGAACAAGATCAGTCGCCGGCGACGGCTTCTTCGTCTGCGATGTGGTTGACGACCTCGACTTTGGAGGCTGGAGCGGAGGCGGGTTTGATGCCGCCCATCGAGGAGCCGAGCCCGCCGATCTCGCCGAGGGCGACGAAGCCGCCGGGGAGCTCGGGTTCTTTGAGGATTTCCTTGCGGTAGAGTTTGGCCATGCGGGCGTTTTCGGCGTCCGATTTGAGCTTGGCGTCGCGGGCGCGGATCTTTTCTTCGCGGGCGTTTTTGGCGATGCCGCTCTTGTCGAAGGTGTCGTTGGCGGCGGAGTTGACGTGGGCCTCGTTGAGGACCAGGTCATACTTCTCCTGCTTCTCGATGGCGACCTGCTTGCCGCCGGCGAAGATCTCGTGACGGCCATGCTCCTCGTACCACTTGGTGAGGGTGGAGGTCATGTGCATCTTCTCGATGATGTTGCGCCAGCCGACGCCGGTGTTGTAGGCGCAGAAGGAGATTTCACCTTCCTGGGTGGCGTACGGGATGATGCACTGCTCGGTGCGGCGGAAGTCGTAGTTGAAGAGATCCTGGAACCACATACCGGCGATGAAGAGGAAGTTCCAGCGGTCGGCGCGGCGCTTCTCGATATCGGCCTGGGTGCGGTCGGCGGTGACCTTGCCGTAGGAACGGCCAGTGGCGCCGAAGCACTTGTCGAACTTCTGCAGCAGGTCGAGTATTTTGAAGTGCGTGGGCGCCTTGGTGGGGTCGTAGTTGCGCAGAAGCGCGAGCGAGACACCGACGATGGAGAGGAACTTGCCGCGGGCGGCGTCATTGACCTTGGCGACGTCCTTGGCGAGCTGGGTGGCGTCGAGGAAGGCGGTGACGGGGACGGCTTCCTTGGTTTCCTTGTCGATCATGAGCGCCATGCCGATGCCGCAGTTGGGGTGGCAGCCGCAGGAGAGCTGGCCCCAGTCGTGGTCCGGTCCGTGGACGAGGTCGGCCCAGTCGGAGAAGGTGCTCATGAACGAGATGGGGAACCAGTCGCGGGTGGATTCGCCGAGCCCGGTCTGGGTGCGGATGTCGTGCGCGAGGTGCGACAGGGTGTAGCGCTGGGCGGCGCGACGCTCGTCCGAGACTTCTTCATCGCGGCCGGTGAAGGAGACCGGCTGGAAGGAGAGGAAGTTGATCTTCTTCGGGTTATCGAGGGCGAACTCGATGATGCGGCCGACTTGCTCGTTGTTGATGCCGTTGACGATGGTTGTGACGGGGACGATGTCGACGCCGGCCTCGTGGAGATTGTGGATGGCCTGGAGCTTGACGTCGAACGCGTTGCCGACCTTGCGGTGCGAGTTGGCGGCGTTGCCGATGCCATCGAACTGGAGGTAGGCGTAGCGGAGTCCGGCTTCGGCGGCAGCCTTCGCGAACTCCTTCGATTTTGCGAACTCGATGCCGTTGGTCGCGGCCTGCACGGAGTTGTAGCCAACCTTGCGAGAGTAGGCGACGGCGTCGAGGAAGTAGGGCGACAGGGTGGGCTCGCCGCCGGAGAACTGGACCGACATCTGACGACGCGGCTTGATGGTGATCGCGTTGTCGAGCATGGTCTTGATCTCGTCCCAGGTGAGCTCGTGGACGAAGCCGACCTGGTTGGCGTCCATGAAGCAGGGGTCGCACATCATGTTGCACCGGTTGGTGAGGTCGATGGTGAGGACCGAGCCGCGGCCGTGGGTGACGGTGGAGGTGCCGTGGTTGTGGAGGCCGGCGTCGTTGTGGGCGCGGATGTCGCGGCCGGGGAAGACGTCTTCGAGGTGCTTCATCATTGGCGGATCGATGGACATGACGTCCTCGAAGTGGCCGTGAACGGGGCAGTCCTTGACCATGAGGATCTGGCCGTCGCGCTCGATGATCTGCGCCTTGATTTCGCCGACCTTTTCGTTCAGGAGGATCTCGTGGGGCAGCTTACCGTCGACGATCTGCTGGCGGATCTCGGGGATGCACTTGGGGCAGAGCGAGTCGGTCGTGCGCGGCCAGCCGAGGGGCGGCTTCTCTTTTTGATAGCTCTTGAGCAGCGGCTTGTCCGACCACTTGGGAGTGAAGGAGGCGTTGGGGCTGATGCTGTTGAGCTTGCTGAATACTGCCCAACCGCCCTTTGCGGCGACTGTGAGAGCTTTCTCGGCGAGCTTGGATGCCTTGGCCATGGGTAGGTGTGTATCTCCTGGAATTTGTGTCCGGCTGCTTGAGTGGTCAGTGAATGGATGCCGTCCATCAGCTTAAGGCTTCAAACGGGGCCCTAGGCAGTGCGGATCGTGGTTCAGCGCCCGGGCTCCCACTTCCGTGCTATGGACGCCTGACGAGGATCAGCTTACCGCTGTGTGAGACGCCAGACGACGGGAGATCAGCGAACGGCGCCGTGCTGCATTGAATGGGGAAATGCGGGCGTGATTGGGCGGGTCCGGAAGCGGCAGTCTGGGCGGACGGCGGGCTAGTTCTTTTTCTGCAGGTGCACGAACTCGAGGGCGTCGGACAGGAATTCCGTGACGACCGAGCCGAGAGCAGCGCCGCCGATCGAGCCGCCGTAGGTCTGCAGGGTCTGGTCGAAGCCCTGATTGAGCGGCGGGTAATAGACCTTGGTGAGGGCAGCGGCACCGAGATAGCCGCCCAGAAGAGCGAAGTTGGGTGTGCTCTTGCCGCTGTCGGTGCGGGTGATGAGCGGGCGGGTGCCGGCATAGGCGACGCGCTTGAGGATGCTGTGACCTTTGCCCAGCTGGTAATAACGCGGATCCTCGCGAAGGATAGCGGCCAGGGCGCCTTCGTTGAAGAGCTTCTGGCTGGTGCCGCGGGCCACGGCGGCGCCGAAGCGCTGGGGAAACGCGGAAGCATCATCGCCGTAGTTGGGGGTTCCGTTTCTGAGCTGGGCGTAGCTGCCGGAAATGAGCTCGCCGAAGAGGGAGTAGGGGGACACCGAATCGCGCAGCGAACCGACGAGTTTGTCGCGCGGGGTTTGACGCGGGGCAACGTCTCCGGCCCGAACGACGATATCGGTTGGGGACGGAGTTCTGTGCGACGGGTGGAGCGGGTTCGGCAGAGAAGCGATCTGAAACTCCGATGCGGCGGTGTAGCGCCCGCCGGCGTTTGCGGCGGAGCCGGTAACGGAGCTGGAGGTGGAGTTGGGGGCGGAGCTGGATACGGAGCTGGAAATGGAGCCGGGGGCGTCGGGCAGGCTGTCGCTGGCGGGTTCGACGGGCAAAGCCGTCCGCTGAGCCGGCAGAATGTGTGCATCGCCGAAGGATGTGTTGAGGAGCGTTTGCGCCGGGGCCACCGGAACAAACAGGGTCGCGGCGAGCACAGCGAGCAGTGCGGCGGCCGGACGGATCGGGAGCGGCGAGGATCGTTGAAAGAGGCCCTGGGGGAGCGTACGCACGTTTTGGAACACCTCAGACTGTGTGGCAGGACCCGTGAGCGAGCGTGCCTGCTGTGGCTCGACGGCAACCCGGAAACGCCTGCCGCGAAGAACAGCGGACAGGGGAAGGGACGCCTGTTGAAGGGGGGCAAGTTGTCCCGTCGCGCGGGGATGACCGGCGTGTTGTTCCGAATCGGGAAGAGCGCTCTGTGCCGAGATGGTCTTTGTAGTCTCTGCCGCGGGGGTCGCAATGTCGGTTCGGTGTCGAAGGGTCAATATGCGCTCGCCTCTGCCAACAGCCTGATCTGTTCTGCCGACAGGGTTAACTCTACCGCAGCCATCAGTTCCTCGAGCTGTTCGACCCTGGTTGCGCTGGCGATGGGAGCGGTGACGGTGGGCTGCGCCATGAGCCACGCCAGGGCCACGGTTGCCTGCTTCGCGCCGGTTTCCCGCGCGACCTGATCGAGAGCGGCGAGCACCTTTATGCCGCGATCGTTGAAGTACTTGGTCACGCGGCTGCCGCGGGTGACGCCCTCGGTGTCTTTGAGGGAATGGTATTTGCCGGTGAGAAAGCCTGAGGCGAGCGAGAAGTACGGAATGACGCTGAGGGAAAACCGCTCCGCCACGGGCGCGAGGTCGGTTTCGTAGTCCTGCCGATCGATGAGGTTGTAGTCCGGCTGAAGGACGCTGTAGGCCGGCAGGTTTTCGCGCCTGGCGGTTTCAATGGCTTCGGTCAGGCGCGCGCCTTTGAAGTTGGAGGCGCCAATGGCGCGCACCTTGCCCTGCTCGATGAGCTGCCCGTAGGCCTCAAGGGCTGCGTCGATGGGGGTGGCGGCATCGTCTTTGTGCGATTGGTAAAGGTCAATGGTTTCGACGCCGAGCCGGCGCAGGGAGGCCTCCGCGGCGTCGAGGATATATTGCTTACCGAGACCTTCGCGGCCATTGCCCATGTCCATGCCGACCTTGGTGGCGAGCACCACCCGGTCGCGCTTGCCGGAGCGCTTGAGCCACTGGCCGATGATCGTCTCCGACTCGCCACCCTGATTGCCCGGCGCCCACCGCGAATAGACGTCGGCGGTGTCGATCATCGAGAAGCCACGATCGACGAAGGCGTCGAGCAGACGGAAGCTTTGATCCGCGTTGATGGTCCAGCCGAAGACATTGCCGCCAAAGACCAGAGGCGCAATTTCAAAGGCAGTGCTGCCCAGTTTTCTCGTCTGCATGGCCGGTTAGATGCGCCGGGAATCTTTTGGAATCGAGAAGCCGAAGTTGGATGGGGGGGGGGCGGCTAGTTCATCCAGCGCTTGTCGTTCAACTTCTGATTCCGCTCGCGTTCGGTGAGATTGCGCCCGGTGTCCGGGTCGATGTACCGGCCTTCGCTGTCGAAGTGCACTTCGCGATTCTGCTTGCGCATGTAGACCTCGAATTTGCGGGCGGCGCGGCGGCGCTTCCAGCGGAAGTAGCTGTTGCGCGCGCCGAACACCTGCTCGGTGGCGCCGAAGAGGAGGCCGCGGCGGGGGACGAAGCGCAGGTAGAGCCAGCCGCACAGCGCACCGCAGAGGACGGCGAGGGCGCCGAAGCGGTCTTCGCCCTTGACCAGAAGCGCGAGGAAGATGACGACGTAGAGGACCGCGAGGTATTTGGCCTTCATGTTGAGGATGAAGTTGAAGCGGATGACCTGGTCGCCGGCGAGGAGCGAGAAAGCGACGAGCATGGCCATGACCGGGGCCCACGCGCCGACGGTGAGCATGCGCGGGTGGAGGCCGAAGAGGTGGGTGTAGCTGAGGATCGAGGCCAGGATGCCGGCGCCGATGGCCGTGAGGAGGTAGAACTCCATGAGCCAGCGCGAGCCGAAATGCTCTTCGAGGAAAACGCCGGTGAACCACAGCGACAGCATGGCGAAGAGGGTGCCGAGGATGCCGAGCGGAAGAAAGGAGTAGGTGAGCGGCTGCCAGACCAGGCCGTGGAAGAAGGCGGCGGGCTCAAGCAGAAGCAGGGAGGTGAGCCGGGCGCCGGCAAGGGGAGCGACCCAATCCAGAAGGGCGAGCGCGAAGAAGACGGCCACATTGACGAGGATGAGCCTGCGGGTGGCGCCGGAAAACGACGGGAGGCTGAGC
>CAXUCK010000099.1:0-8262 GCA_964249375.1 uncultured Acidobacteriaceae bacterium | reverse complement strand
CTCGATGCCGTATGCGATTCTGGCGGCGATTCTGCCGGCGGGGCGGACGGGCGTGTATATGGGCCTCTTCAACTTCTTTGTGGTGGTGCCGGAGATCCTGGCGTCCTTGTTTTTCGGATTTGTGATGGTGCACTTCCTCCATAACAACCGCATGCTGGCGGTGGTGGCGGGAGGCGTCTGCATGCTGGCGGCGGCGGCGATGATGTCGCGGGTGGAGGATCCGCTGACCCTGAGCGTTGCGGACGTCGAAGCGAATCTGTAACGGGGGCTTGCGCCGAAGGCCGCGCGTGGCGGTTGCAAAACTCCGTTGCGTGACTGATTCGGTGAGTCTTACGCGGGGTTGGGGCGTCTTATGGCTATGTCTTCCTGTTTTTCGCCCGGGTCGAGGTGCGTTCCCGCGCCCACGCGCCTGGCCCTGTTGTTTGGATTGTTTGGCTTTGGGCCCCTCCTGCCGGCGCAGCAGACGGTGCAAATGGCCGCAGCTTCGTCGTCTTCCGCTGACCTGCCCGAAGCTCCGGTGCAGCAGACGCAGAGCCAGCAAACGCCGGGCGCGCCCGCACCCGTGCAGACGAATGACCCCGATGCGGTGAGTCCGAATGGGACGCAGCAGACCAAGCGGATTCTGGGCGTGGTGCCGAATTTCCGGTCGGTTTCGGCGGACGTGAAGCTGCCGCCGCAGAGCGTGAAGGACAAGTTTGTGGCGGCGGGCCACGACAGCTTTGACTATGGATCGTTCCTTCTGGCCGCGGTGCAGGCGGGGTTCTCCATGAATTCCGATGCGTACCCGGAGTTCCACCAGGGAGTGGTGGGGTACGGACGGTACTACTGGCACACGCTGGCGGATACGGCGAGCGAGAACTTCATGGTGGGTGGCGTGGGACCCGCGCTGTTTCACCAGGACAGCCGGTTCTACACGCTGGGGCACGGCGGCTTTCGCAAACGGGCGATCTACGCGGCGACCCGGGTTCTGATTACACGGACTGACGCGGGGAATGAGACGTTCAACTTTTCGGAGGTTGTCGGCTCAGGTGCGGCTTCGGGCATTTCGACGCTGTACTACCCGACGAAGTACCGGACGTGGACCAAGGTGGGGCAGAAGTGGCTGACAAGCGATTTGATCGACGGCGCGAACTTTACATTTAAAGAGTTCTGGCCGGACATTAACAAGAAGTTGTCTCACCTGCACAAATCACCGAGCCTGCCTTCAACGTAGGCTGAGAGGTGTGATGTGGGATTCGCCCTCCCGCCAGCGGTAGCTGCGGTCCGCAGCAACGTTGCGAACATGATCCAGTAGTAAGAGATCGCAGTCAGCATGCTGGCGAGTTGAGTACGATCCGCTGGACTGCAATGGTCACCTATCGCCGTCCGTGGAGAGGAGCTTTGCGGGCCGTTGCAACACCCCCAACAGCAGCCTGGCTCTTCCGATGAGAAGTGACCCGGTCCGTCCAGTTAACGCAAAAGAGGGAGCGATGACTCGCTCCCTTCTTTTGTAAATACATGACTGCGGTTAGAACTGGATGCGGCCGGAGAACTGAAGTTGACGCGGGTTGGAGGAGCCGTTTGGGTAAGGTCCACTTCCGATTGAACCGCCGTTTTCGATATTGCCGTTCGGATTTCCCCAGTTGATGTGGTTGAAGGCGTTATAGCCATCAGCCCGGACGATGAAGGAGAACGACTCGCGGATCGGAAAGGCCTTCTGAATGGATAAGTCCGTATTGAAGAAATGCGGACCAAAGACGGTGTCGCGACCCACATTGCCGAACTGGAGGACGTTCGGAATTGTGAAAGGCGCATAACCAGGGGCGGACAGCGTTCCCGTACCCGTGAAGGCCGGGTAGAACGACAATCCTCCGTTTGGCGTACCTGTCGTGTGCGGGTGGAAACCGCGGGCGTCGCCGTTGAGGTAAAACGGTGCGTCTCCTACGTGCTGGTTTGTCGGATTTAGATTGCTACCATAACTTAGAGTGAAGGGCAGGCCACTCGAGAAGTTAACAACGGGGTTGATCTCGTAGCCGCTCACGATCTGATTGATGATCCCATGAGCGTCACCGAAGAACCGTTTCCCCCGGCCCATCGGCAGCTGGAGAACACCATAGACGATGATCTGCTGCTGGCGGAGAGCACTGTCACGGCCGCGTACTACTTGACGATTCCAGGTGGAGTACCCTGGTGCTTCGCTGATCGCCTGCTGCCAGGCGTAGTTGGCGTTGAGCGAATAGCCGTGCGCCATCTGCTTCGCGAGGCTGACTTGCATGGAGTTGTAGTGCGTATCCAAGCCATTCTCGTAGTATTGGATATCGCTGTTCCAACCGCACGAGCCTGCAACCGCCAGACCAGTCAAAGGATTCACCCCCGGCTTTCCTCCGCTGCCAGCGTACGCGGTGTCAGAGCAAGCAGGGAGCTTCGCACCGTAGTAGCGACGGAGTAGATCGCTGTTCGAGGTTCCGCCAGTCGAACTGATGGTACTGCCAACGGTTGGATCCCAGTGTAAGGCCTGTCCATTGATGCTGTACTGCGCTGGAAGTAGATCGCCCGGCTCGTTCGGATTGGTCTCGTTGCCGGAGGCGTCACCTAGGGTGTGGGTGCCCTTATTGGCCACGTACGCGATGGTCATCGACCAAGTGGGCGAGAGTGACTGCTGGAGAGCGGCGTTCCAGGCGTCCAGCGTGGGCAGGCGCTCCGTCGTTGGGCGGGCATGTGAGTTGACGACTGCACCGGGGTTCGGCAGAAGGCCATTGCTGGGCACTGTCACGGTCTGCGGGGTCGGAGGACCAGAAGCAAGCGTGAACACGAACTGCTTGCTCTGGGCGTTGCCGTCGCTGGGAGGGTTGAGCTGCTGGCTGGAAAGGATCGGCAAATTCTGTGTCGCCGCGTGACCGAAGATCGAGCCAAACACACCGATATCAAAGCTACGACCGTAACCCGCGCGAATCACCGTGCCGGGACGGGCCTCGTAATTAATTCCGAGGCGCGGATTGAAGGCGTAGGTCGGCAGGCCGATGTTCATGTTGCTTGCAACCTGGCCGACACCGGCGACCTGCAGATAGCCCGTGTTCAGGTTCAGCAGCGAGCCGCCAGCGCTCTGGTTGATCGTCTCAGGGAAGTATGCCTCATAGCGGAGGCCAAGGTTGAGGGTCAGGTTCTGCTGGGCGCGCCATGTGTCCTGAACATAGCCGAAGTAGCGCTTCTGGAACTCCTTTGCGTTGGTTGATGTGCTGAAGTACCGACCGAATTGCGTGACATCGCCTAGAGCGAAGGTTGCGAAGCTGAGGCCGGTGCTGGCCTGACCGTTACCGGTCGCGCCAGTTCCGAACCGATTGATGCCCGTGCGGTCCGTGTCGGAGGGAACGCGAAGGTTGCGAGCATACCGGAGGTCCACACCGAACTTGACAGCGTGGTTGCCGACCGTCTTGGTCCAGTTGTTCGCTAGCTGGAACTGATCTTCCCTCTCGGTGAGGGGGCAGTTGCAATGTGTCCAACCGAGCGCCTGACCATAAACCGATCCACTGCCGTCGTCGCCGGAGGTGCCGAAGTTGCCGGGATCCTGCAGAGAAAAGCCACCAGCGCCGCTAGTTGTGATGTTTCCCAGGTTCTCCCCTGGGATGCCCAGGTTCGCCATAAAGGGCACACCCTCGTTGTACTTGTGAGTGCCGATGTTGTAGCGGAAGTATCCGAGGCGAACATCGAAGACCAGTTTCGGGTTGAGGGCGACGTCGACACCGGCTGCTGCGCTGTCATTGGCGCCTTGCGATTGGCCCGAGTATCCATTTAGACCAAGCCCTTTACCACCAGCAGGGCCAAGGACCGGGTTTCCGGCAAGGATGTCGGTGAAGCGCGAGAAGCGGCCGAAGGCGTGGACACGTTCGCTGACGGTGTAATCTCCACGTACATCCCACTGGTCGTCGTTCAAGCTACCATTGCCGCCAGCCTGGAAGTTGTTCTTGATCCCTGTGAGCCCTTTGACCGGGGTTCCTACTGCATTTTGCCGATAAGGAGACAGCACCTTGAGAAACGCCAGGAACTGCGGGGAAACCTGCGCAATCGGTATCACGTTGCCGGCGAATTGCGCCCCGCCACCGGTGGCACTGTTATCATAGATATTGGAAATCGCGGTGTAGTCGCTGAAATCGCACCCTAGCACGCCGGTCGCTGTGGGAGCGGTCCCGAGGCAGGTATCGAATACTCGATTGGTCGGAACGGTTTGGCTTTGTGAAATGCCGACCTTCTGACGCACACCCTGATAGTCCATGAAGAAGAACGCTTTGTCCTTCTTGATCGGACCGCCCAGAGAACCGCCGAACTGGTTCCGTAGACCACCCGGGAAGAAGCTCCCCGGACCTTGCGAAAACGGGTCGCGCGCGAGGTTTGCATTCGACTCGCGGTAGTCGAACGCGGAGCCGTGGAAGGAATTTGTACCGGACTTGGTTTGCACGGTCACAACCGACGAAACAGCCTTGCCGAACTCGGCGTCGAAGTTCTGGGTGGTGATTTTGGCTTCGGAAAGCGAATCGACGTTTGGATTGATGACGATGATGCCGAGGATCGGGTCCTGGTTATCGGTGCCGTCCAGCTGGTAATTGACGCCGGCAAAGGCTTGCCCGTCCACCTCGATCTGCTTGGACCCCTGCGGGTTTTCGCTGGCCGCGTGGCCCCAGCCAAGTTGCTGTGCGCCCGGAAGCAAGAGCTGCAGATTCGTGAAGTTGCGGTCCGGGATGGGCAGTTCGGTCACTTCCTGCGCGCTAAAGGTCGTGGCCACGTCGGCGCGGTCGGTTTTAAGCTGCGGCACCTGATCGGCACTGACCTCGACGACCTGATCCGAACCGCCGATGGTCAGCGGCGCATCGACCTTCACGTTGGTGTCGGCGAAGACGCGGACGCCGGTCTGCTGGAATCCCTTGAAGCCCTGCGCGGCAACTTTGACGCTGTACTCGTCCGGGATTAGGTGCTCGGCGGTGAATTCACCGGAGCCGTTGCTTTGGAGGGTGACCGATGTTCCCTTTGCCACGTCCGTGACGGTGATGGTCGCGTTCGGGATCGCGGCGCCGGTCGTGTCGGTCACGGTTCCGTTGATCTGACCGAAGACTGCCTGGGCATATGCTTTCGCCCCGGAGAGCACGGCGAGGGCAAAGGCCGCGGCGGCGGCACAGACCCTGATTTGCTTGGTTACGTCTTGCATGCGTATTCCTCCAAAAATGTCGTCCGCGGGTTTCTCGATCTCACGCGGAAGACGTCCATCTGTTCTCGGCCTTCGTAACGGTCAGAGGCCGTCCCAAATACGGGGACTGGGGACATCCAAAGGGATAATTCCGATCCGGGGTGAATGCTAGTCATCGGAGAGAAGCGTTGTCAACGCAATTCCCTTGGCGCTGAAGCAACGTTCTTGCGGAGGTGGCGCTTCGCGGAGGTTTCCGGTGACGGGACGATCGGGCGGCGGCGCGACGGCTCAGCCTGCCTGCTCGAGCACACCGGCGATATGGTCGAGGCCCCAGTCGAGGTCGTCGCGGTGAATGGTGAGGGGCGGGGCGATGCGGATGACAGTTTCGTGGGTCTCTTTGCAGAGAACACCGCGTTTTTGGAGGGCTTCGCAGATGGGCCGGGCGGGGCGGTTGAGCTCGATCGCGAGCCAAAGGCCGCGACCGCGGACGGCGACGACGGCCGGGCTGCGGAGCGCCTGGAGGCGGAGGAGGGCGCGTTGACCGAGGTCGGCGGAGCGCTGCGGCAGGTGCTCGTCGACAAGAACGCGGAGGGCGGCACGGGCGACCGCGCAGGCGAGGGGGTTACCGCCGAAGGTACTGCCATGATCGCCGGGGCGGAACACGCCGAGGACTTCGCGGGAAGAGAGCACGGCGGAGACGGGGTAGAAGCCGCCGGAGAGGGCCTTGCCGATGGTGACGACGTCGGGGCGGATACCCTCGTGCTCGAAGGCGAAGAGCTTCCCGGTGCGGCCGAGGCCGGACTGGATCTCGTCGCAGATGAGGAGGACGTCGCGCTCGTGGCAGATCTCGGCGACCTGGCGGAGGTAGCCGACGGGCGGGAGGATGATGCCCGCTTCGCCCTGGATGGGCTCAACGAGGAAGGCGCAGGTGTTGGGGGTGATGGCTGCCCGGAGAGCTTCGGCGTCGCCGAAGGGCACGGTGCGGAAGCCGGCGGGAAAGGGGCCGAAGCCGGAGCGGTACTGCGGCTCTGTGGAGAAGCCGACGAGGGAGATGGTGCGGCCGTGGAAGTTGTTGGCGCAGACGACGATCTCGGCCTGGCCGGGAGCGATGCCCTTGCGGGTTTCGCCCCACTTGCGGGCGGCCTTGAGGGCGGTCTCGACGGCTTCCGCGCCGGAGTTCATGGGAAGGGCCATGTCGAAGCCGGTCATCTGGTGGAGGTCGCGCAGAAGCAGCGGGAGCTGGTCGTTGCGGAAGGCGCGCGAGGTGAGCGTGACTTTCTGGGCCTGCTCGCACAGGGCGCGGAAGATGGCCGGGTGGCAATGGCCCTGGTTGACGGCGGAGTAGGCGGCGAGCATGTCGAGGTAGCGCTTGCCGGTGACGTCGTAAACCCAGGCGCCCTCGGCGCGCTCGACCACGACGTCGAGCGGGTGGTAGTTGTGAGCGCCGAAGTGGTCTTCGAGGGCGATGGATTCGGCGGCGGTCATGCGTGGGCCTCGTTGCGTTGTGCCGCGGGTTGCGGGACGCGGTGGAGTTCGGGGGAGAGCTGCATGACGAGGCACTTGGCGGCGCCGCCGGCTTTGAGGAACTCGTCGAGCGGGAGCTCGGTGACGTCGAAGCCGCGGTCGCGGAGGGTGCCGGCGAGAGCGGGGGAGACGTGGTTGAGGACGAGGTGTTGCGCGAGGTTGACGGCGTTGCAGGCGAAGCACGCGGCGTCGGCTTCGGAGACGGCGATGCGCTGCGCGGGCGCGTAGAAGGCTTCGATGGAGCGGAGCGACTCGGGGCTGAAGGCCGGTGGGAAGTAGAGGAGCGATCCGTCGGACAGAGGGGCGAAGCAGGTGTCGAGGTGGTAGAAGCGCTCGTCAACGAGATGGAGGCTGCGGACGTCGACATTCCACAAGGGACCCAAGGCGGCGTGACTGGAGCGGGCGGTGCGTGTGCCGTAACCGACCCAGAGAACGGAGCCGTCAGTGGAGAAGAGCGCGTCGCCCTCGCCTTCGAAGGGGGTTTCACGGGGGAGGTCGATGACGGTGTAACCGGCGTCCGCGAACCATTGGCGGAAGTGCAGTTCTTCTCCCTGTCGCTCGGGGCAGAGGAAGGAAGAGAGGGCGACGATGCCGGAGCGAGCGAGGCCGGCGTTGGCGGTGAAGACCATGTCGGGCGAACCGGCGACGGGCTCGATGAGGTGAATGTCGGTAAGGTCGGCGAGGGTGTCGTGGAGGCGCTGCCATTGCGACCTGGCGCGGGCCTGCGAGGCGGCGCCGATGTTGCCGCTCATCCACGGGTTGATGACGTAGTTGACCGAGTAGAGCCGAGGCGAACACATCAGAAGGGGCGTTTCGCGGGCGGGAGCAAGGGACGGCAGTGTGGCGGTGGAGGCATGGTGCGTGGCGGCGATCATGGATCAGAACCTCATCTCTTGAGGCGGAGCATGACAGGGCAAAATGGGCGCGTCAACGCGAATGATTATGCGTTGAGGATGCATACATATGAGGTGGTTCGGGGCGGTCCCCCACCCCTCCCTCCGGTGGGATTGCCGGGGGGAAAATGCCTGGATTGAAGGAGATGCGAGAGGGTTGCCGGTGCAAGATGTTCATTCAAGAGATTTTGTGGACAAAATATCTGGAATGAAGGAGTTGCGGGTTAGCTTTGAGGCATTGGCATGACCGTGGAAGCGTGCCGGTTTCAGATCTATTTCCATGATAGCGGTTTCGGGGAACTGGTACGCCAAGGGGACGTCGGATGGGTGGAACGAGCAAGGGCAACTACAGGGGTCCTTCGCCGCGCTCAGGATGACGGCGGTAGAACAAGCAACGGCAAGAGCAACAGCAACGGCAGCGGCAACAGCAAGAGCAACTACAACTACAACAACAACTACAACGGCAACTACAGGGGTCCTTCGCTGCGCTCAGGATGACGGCGGGGGGACAACCAACCGCAAAAGCAACACCAACAGCAACGGCCACACGAACAGCAACAGCAACAGTAACGGCAATGGCGAGGGCAAGGACTGGTTTGGTTTGCGCGTGAGGGTTGGGTTTTGGGAGGTGGTACCGTGCTGGGATGAGCGTGCGGGTTTTGGGTTTGGTGTGGGTGGTGACGGGGGTGG
>CAXUCK010000098.1:0-8277 GCA_964249375.1 uncultured Acidobacteriaceae bacterium | reverse complement strand
GTATCAAACACCGGCACCTTGCGTCCGAGCGCGGAGGTCTCGCGCACGTCCACCACCAGGCTTTCCACCACGTCGTTCAACTCATCTTCGTCCTCGGCCGTCGCATGCATGACCTTCGGTCCGTCGTCCTTGGCCAGGCTTTCTAGCAGCACCGTCGCATGCGCCACCGCGACCCCGTCCTGGTTCAGCCCTTCCGGTGTCTTCGCCTTGATCCCCACGTCTCCTGCCGGAATCTCCAGCAGCTCCGCCACCGACGCCCGCAACTCGCCGGCGATCGGCACGATCTTCGGCCGCGCCAGCACCAGCACCGTGTCCACATTCACAATGCGGTACCCCGCCGTATGGATCTCTTCCATCGCCGTCCGCAGAAACAGGCTTGACGCGGCGCCTTTCCACCGCTCATCCGAAGGCGGAAAGAACGTCCCAATATCTCCCGCGGAAACCGCCCCTAACAGAGCATCGGTAATTGCATGCAGCAGCACATCCCCATCCGAGTGTCCCGCCAACCCCTCCGTATGCTCGATTTGCATGCCGCCGATCACCAACGGAACGCCTTCCTGAAACGAGTGCGAGTCAAACCCGTATCCGATCCGGAAACTCATCGCACCCCCTCCAACGCCCGATCCTCCGCACCGCGCAGATAAAACTCCGCCAGTTCCAGATCGCCAGGCTGCGTGATCTTGAAGTTGCGCGCCGACCCCGGAACCACAGACACCGTGATTCCGGCTCGCTCCAGCAGGCTGGCCTCATCGGTTCCGGCAAACTCGTCCGCCTCGGCCTCCGCAAACGCCCGGCGCATCAGGCCCGCCAGCGCTCCCTGCGGCGTCTGCGCATGCACCACCCGCTCCCGCGGGATCGTCGCCGTCACAATCGCCCCGTCGGCGGTTCGCTCCACCTGCTTGATCGTATCCACCGCCGGCATGCCCACCACCGCCGCTCCATGCCGCACCACCGCATCGATCGTCCGGTCGATCGTCGCCGGATCGATCAGCGGTCGCACCGCATCATGCACCAGAATGACATCGTCCTCCGCGCATTCCAGAGCGCTCAGGGCATGGCTGACCGATTGCTGCCGGTGGTCGCCGCCTTCCACCAGGTGCACCCGCGGTCCCAGCTTCCACGCCGAGATCTGCTGCTGCACCCGCTCCCGCTCTGCCCCGCGCACCGCAATGCACACCGCGTCCACCCGCGACACAGCCAGAAACACCCGAACCGTGTGCACCAGCACCGGAACGCCCGCCAGTTCAAGGAACTGCTTCGGTGGAACACCCGCTGCAGCCGCCGATTGCATCCGCGTTCCCATGCCGGCTGCCGGAAGAATCACATAAACTCGCATAACCGCTGGAGTATACAAGAAGCGCCTCCCACCCCGACTCTCCGCTCTACACTGACGATGTCCTATGCCCCCTTCTCCTCGCGAGCGATCTCCCGCTCTCCCCTTTGATCGCCAGCACCTCTCGCCCGGCCAGCGCATCTGCGTCGCTGTCTCTGGCGGAGCCGACTCAGTCGCTCTCCTCCGCTCCCTCCACGCCGCCAACCAGCCCGGCCCGGCAAGCCTCGGCATTGGCCTTTCCGCCGCGCATCTCCACCACGGCCTGCGCGGGGAGGAAGCAGACGCCGATGTCGCCTTCGTCACCACGCTCTGCGCCAACCTGGATGTGCCGCTCCATACCCATCGTGTGGACGTCCCCGCTCACGTCGCCGCCACTGGTGAAACGGTCGAGGAAGCGGCGCGCACCTTGCGCTACGAGTTCTTCACCTTGCTGCTTACCTCGGGCAAAGCCGATTCGGTCCTCACCGCCCACACGCTCGACGATCAGGCCGAGACCGTCCTGATGCGGCTGCTGCGGGGTGCCTGGACCGAAGGCCTCGGAGGCATACACCCCGTCCTCCGCATCGACCTACCCGGCCAGCCGCCTCAGCAGATTCTTCGGCCTCTCCTCGCCGTCTCCCGTGCGAAGGTCGAAGCCTATCTGCGTGCGATCGGACAGCCCTGGCGCGAAGACTCCTCAAATGGGGATCCCGCCTTTACCCGAAACCGCCTCCGCCACGAGTTTCTCCCCGGCCTGCGCGCCTTTAACCCCAGCATCGACCAAACCCTCAGCCATCTCTCCGAGATCGCTCGCGAGGAAGAGTCCTTCTGGCAGGCCGAGCTCGACCGGCTCCTGCCGCACCTGCTGCTTCCGGGCAAGCCGGTTCGCGGTGGTGGGCGCGCGGTCAGCACCACCCCTGCCGAAGCCTCACTCGCCATTGAAATTGAGCGTCTCCGCCCCCTTGCAGCCGCCCTTCGCCGACGCATCCTCCGCGCCGCGGTCCGCCGACTCGGCGCACGGCTTACCTTTGAAGAAACTGAGCGACTCCTTGCGCTTTGCGGGTTTCTCTCCACGCCGACGGTCTCCTCCCGCAGCGGAGCCGTTCTCCAGTTCGCGCACGGCCTGCGAGCCGAACGCTCCCTTCGCGAGCTTCGCCTCAGCCGGTCTGCCCCCCCGACCTCCTGAACAGAAAAGGTGAAACGTGTGGCCCGATAGTTGCACAAATCGCCGGCGGTGGTTTCCGCTTGAATCCACCAGCGAGAGAGTAGAATCTAAAAACCTGACGCGCGGGACTGTCGCAGACTGCCGGGACCGCCCGGCAAACCCGGACCTTCCTCGACCGCCATCGTCTAACGAGACAGGCTCGCTGTGCGTCACAACGCACCCGGTCCTGAGCCTTGAGACCGCGCCGGAGCGCACTTAGGCTGGAAATGGGGAACACAGATTGAACTCGACGGTCAAACAGATTCTGATTTGGGTGTTCATGATCACCTGCCTCGTCTTCCTTTGGCAGTTTGTCGTCAAGGGAAACGGTCTCGGCCAGGAAAAGAACATCAGCCTCACGCAGCTCCTCAATGACGCCGACCAGGGAAAGGTCCAGGATGTCGTCGTCAATGGCACGGAGGTGACTGGTCACTATCGTGACGATAAGAACCAGTTCCATACCACCATCCCGTCCAACTACCCAGACATGTACAAGACGCTCCGCGATCACGGCGTCAATATCAATATCAAGGATCAGAATTCGAACGCCTGGCTGGGCTTGCTGATCCAGCTTGCTCCGTTCGCCCTTCTGCTCGGCCTCTGGTTCTTCCTCCTGCGCCAGATGCAGTCCGGCGGCAACAAGGCGATGAGCTTTGGCAAGTCGCGGGCCCGCCTGCTCTCCATGCAGCAGAAGAAAATCACCTTCAAGGACGTGGCCGGCGTCGATGAAGCCAAGGAAGAACTGAAAGAGATCATCGAGTTCCTCCGCGAGGCCCAAAAATTCCAGCGCCTCGGCGGCCGCATCCCCAAGGGCGTCTTGCTCGTCGGACCTCCTGGAACCGGCAAGACGCTGCTCGCCCGCGCCGTCGCTGGCGAGGCCAACGTCCCCTTCTTTTCCATCTCCGGCTCAGACTTTGTCGAGATGTTCGTCGGCGTCGGCGCCTCGCGTGTCCGTGACCTCTTTGAACAGGGCAAGAAGAACGCGCCCTGCATCATCTTTATTGACGAAATTGACGCCGTCGGCCGACACCGCGGCGCAGGCCTCGGCGGCGGACACGACGAACGCGAGCAGACCCTCAACCAGCTGCTCGTCGAAATGGACGGCTTCGAAGCCAACGACGGCGTCATCCTCGTTGCCGCCACCAACCGCCCCGACGTGCTCGATCCGGCCCTTCTTCGCCCTGGCCGCTTCGACCGCCGTGTGATTGTAGATCGCCCGGACATCCGCGGACGCGAAGAAGTCCTCCGCGTCCACTCCAAGAAGGTCCCCATGGCGGAAGACGTGAACCTTAACGTCCTCGCACGTGGCACACCGGGCTTCTCTGGCGCCGACCTGGCCAACATGGTCAATGAGGCCGCTCTCACCGCCGCCCGCTACAACCGCAAGTCAGTTCACATGTATGACTTCGAAGTCGCGAAGGACAAGGTCATGATGGGCGCCGAGCGTAAGTCGATGCTGCTGACGGACGAAGAGAAGAAGGTTACCGCCTACCATGAGGCTGGCCACACTCTTGTCTCCGCCCTCCGCGATCACTCGGACCCGCTCCACAAGGTCACCATCATCCCCCGCGGCATGGCCCTCGGCGTCACCGTCTACCTTCCTGAGGAAGACCAGCACACCGTGACCAAGGACTACCTCGAAACCCGTCTCGCCACGCTGATGGGCGGGCGCTGCGCCGAGGAAATCTTCCTGAAGAAGATGACCACAGGCGCCGGCAACGACATCGAGCGCGCCACCGAACTTGCGCGCAAGATGGTATGTGAGTACGGCATGAGCGCCTTGGGCCCTATGACCTACGGGAAGAAGGAAGAGCAGATCTTCCTGGGTCGCGAGATTGCGCAGCACCGGGACTTCTCGGACGACACCGCCAAGCAGATCGACGGAGCCGTCCGGCAGTTTGTGGACCTCGGCTACCGATCGGCCTACACCCTGCTCGAATCCAACCAGGACATCATGCACCGCATGGCCACCGCCCTGCTCGAGCGCGAGACCCTGGATGCCGCCGAGATCAAATTGATCATCGAGGGCAAGGATCTTCCGCCGATGCGCTCCAACCTCGCTCAGGCGAACAGCAACGATCCAGGCGAGCCACAGAAGGTGCTCAAACCCGAAACCGGCCGTAAGCCCGGCTTCGGCGAAGGTCAGCCGTCTCCCGCATAACTCCGCCGCAGACTGGAAACAGGAACGAGGCAGCCTTCTCTGGCTGCCTCGTTCCTGTTTGTGCGTAAGGTGCCACCCGCAGCGGGCCCGGACTGCAGGCGTCCCGGTGCGACAATACACAACAGCCCATGCGCTTTTCGCTGACCAGTCTTTCGTTTGCACTCGCTGCCATGTCGCTGGCCGGTTGCGGCTACCATGCGGCCGGCTCCGCCACCCATCTGCCGCCGGACGTCCACACCCTCGCCGTCCCTGTCTTCTCCACCCGCGCCCAGGCCTTTCACACCGAGATGGCCTTTACTGAGGCCGTTGTCCGCGAACTCAACACCCGCACGCATTACCGGGTCGAGTCCCGCCTCGACCCCTCGGCAGATGCAACCCTCACCGGCACCATCCTCTCCCAGACCGCTGCGCCCCTCACCTACGATTCCACCAGCGGCGACACCTCCTCCTATCTCCTCACCATCACCGCGAAAATCGTCCTCACCGCCCACGACGGTCGCGTCCTCTACGAAAATGACGCCGTCTGCTTCCGCTCCCAATACCAGTCCACCCAGGACCTGAGCGGCTTTATCCAGGAAGACGCCGCTGCCGTCAACCGCATCGCCCGCGGCTTCGCACAAACGGCTGTGTCCGACATCATGGAGTCGTTCTAGTGCCGGCCCCGCCCGCCGCCACCGGCCTGCGCTCCTTTGCCGCAACGGAGCGCTTCGCCACCGAGGTCCGCTCGTCCCATCTCCGTGCCGGTTACGTCCTGCTCGGCAGCGAGACGTTTCTCCTCGATCGCTGCCGGCACGCCGTCATCGACGCCCTGGCGCCACCGGACATTCGCGACTTCTGCCTTCACGACCTCGACCTTGCCGACACAAGCCTCTTCGACATCCTCGATCAGGCACAAACGCCTTCCCTGATGGCGCCTTTCCAGGTCTTCTTCATCCGCGGCCTGAAGAACCTCTACACCCGCGGCTCGAAGAAGGAAGAGTTCGGCGCCCTCGACAGCTACGGCCGCTCGCCCAACCCGCAAGCCGTCCTCATCTTCCTCGCCGATCACCTCCACCTGCCCACCGACCTCCGCCGCATGGACATGCAGGACCGCGAGCGCTACGACCGCATCCGCGAGACGCTGGGCGATTGGTGCGGCCTGGTTGAGCTCGCTCGCGTGGAGGAGGACGACGCGATGAAATGGGTCGTCGGCACCGCATCGAGCCGCGGTGCCCACTTCGACGACGATGCCGCGCGCGAGCTCGTCGACGCGCTCGGCGCCGACATGATGCTGATTGCGAGCGAGCTTGAAAAGCTGCTGCTCTATGCCGATGGCAAGCTGCGCCTCGCCTCAGCCGGCGCCCATCCCGAACCCGGCACTTCCCTGCCCATTGAGCCCCGCGTCACCCTCGGCGATGTCGAAACCATGGTCCTCGCGGCCAAGCAGCGCTCGCTGTACGAGCTGACCGACGCCATCTCCGCTCATGACCGCACCCGTGCCATCCTTCTTCTGCACGGCCTCCTCAACGCGTCCGACAACGGCGAAGACGCCGCCATCGGACACCTGTACATGCTCGCCCGCACCTTCCGCCAGATGCTCATCATCTCCGAGAAAAACGTTCGCGATGCCCGCGCCATCTGGCAGGTCCTCTGGCAGGGCTTTCGCATGCCGCCGTTCGCCGCAGACGACCTCATCCGGCAGGCTCGCCGTTACCGCTCCCGCCGCGACCTCACCCGCGCGCTTCGCCTAATCGCCCGTGCCGACCTCGAGTTGCGCTCTTCCCCGGTCTCCAAGCGCCTGGTGCTCGAACGCCTCGTGCTTGCCCTCGCCACCGAAACCCAGCCTGCGAGCGCATTTGATACCGTCCAACAGTTCGCCATGGAACTCTAGCCTCGCTTTCCTTGGACAAAGCAGGGCCGGCTTCAAACCGCCGCCCTGCCTCTCAGGGGAGCCAGGTCTCTCCTGGTTCTGCATCCAAACGTCAGGAGATCCCCAGCATGAAACTCCTCGTCATCGGAGCCGCCGGCAAGACCGGTACCGCTATCGTCGAACAAGCCCTCGCCCGCGGCCACCAGGTCTCTGCCCTTGTTCATGACCGCGATAAGTACAAAGCGCCCGCCGGAGTCGAAGTGTTTGCCGGCGACGCTCAGAATCCATCCAAAGTCGAACAGGCGATCCAGGGACAAGACGCTGTGCTCGACGCGCTCGGCGGCCACTTCCCTTGGATGAACTCCACCGTAGAAACCGAGGGTGCCCGCGCCGTCGTCGAGGCCATGCGCCGCACCGGGGTCCGCCGCCTGCTCATCGTCTCCACAATTGGTGAAGGTGACAGCATGAACAACGTCCACGGTTGGTACGGCCGTCTCTTCATGTCTACCCTGCTGCGCGGCACCATGAAGGACAAGGCCGGGATGGAGGCTGTGGTTGAGTCAGCCGACGATCTGGATTGGACGATCGTCCGCCCAGCAGGCCTCCACGACACCGACTCCAGAGGTGACATTCACATCATCACCCCCGAATCCGGCGAGAAGGTCGGTTTCATTACCCGCGCGGACGTCGCTACTTTCATGCTCGACGAGCTTGAGCAAGGCAAGTACATCCATCAGGCAGTCGGTATCGCGAACCCGTAAACCAGGGCGGAGTTGACCAGTCCGAATTGACTCAGGAAGCTACTTGATTCGCCCGAACCGGTACACCAGCTGAAGGTTGAAGCCCTTGTTATTTTGCAGGCTCGATCCGAAAAGCGTGGGCGCATACGTTGGCTGGAAGCGAACCGAAAGGTTCGGGTAGAAGTTGTAATCGAGATTCAGGTCCACCGCGAAAGCCGGCCGTATGCCATCGGGGTAGAGCCCCAGCGCCTGCGGAGCGACACCCAGGCGGTCGCCGTCAAACCAGCCGTACGTTGCACCGCCTAACCCGTCCACGCTGACCGCCAACTTCTGCAGCGTCACGAGCCGATAGCGCACACCGGCCATAAAGGTGTAGTGGCTAATGGACGGCCGGTACGGTCCGTTGATCGCCGGGTATCCAGGCTGACTGAAGATCTGCGTGTTGATCTTCGCCGACCCGAAGGAGGCACGCAGGTCGCCCACCACGCCCAGCTTGGGCGCGAGATAGTATGCCAACGAAGTCGCCGAGGTCACATCATTATTGTGCAGATTCGTGTCGCCCGACCTGAATCGGAGATACCCGCCGCCCGTTGCCACCTCATACCGATGACTGTAGGTGTCCTCGATTGAGCGCTGAATGCGCGCTCTCCGGTTCACGTTCGACTCTCGTCTTGCCCGGCGCGTCGCTTGCGCCTCGGCCGGCTTCGCGACGCCGGCGATCAAACTCGCCATCACACCCAGCAGCAACACACGACCAAATAAAGACTGCACACCAAACACCACGAACACTCCTCAAGCCTGCTCTCTTTGCTAAGGTGGATCTTTGAACATCTGCTCCCGGCTGACCCGGCGAAACATCCATTTCCATTAGAACATCCGCCGCAGGTTGCCGGGTTGCGTCTCGCTTCCCCGTCCACCCACCTGGCGGCTACCGCAGCCCCGAGAACCGCATCCATGGCCCCCCGAGACAAACCCGCCCGAAGCCCGCGCCGTAGCACCCGACCACCAGCC
>CAXUCK010000097.1:0-8299 GCA_964249375.1 uncultured Acidobacteriaceae bacterium | reverse complement strand
GCCCAGCACTCAGCCCCTGGGTCCAGGCGATCACCGCCAACGCCGGCATCGTCCCCTCCTGGGTCCGCATCGAGATCAAGACGGTCGAAACCGAAGTCAAATACGCCGGCTACCTCGCCCAGCAGCGCCGCTCCATGGACCGTCTCAAGCGCGACGAGTCCCTCACCATTCCCACGTGGTTCAACTACCACGAGGTCAGCGGCCTATCTCGCGAGATGCAGGAGGTCCTCACCCGTGTCCGCCCCACCACCGTCGGCCAGGCCAGCCGTATACCCGGCGTCACCCCCGCTGCTGTCGGCCTCATTCCCGTCTTCATCGAAATCCAGGGCAAGAAACTCGCGTCTTAGTCACCCGTTGAAAAGGAGCGACAAGTCCCGCTCTAACCAGACAACACCTGTAGCGCTCGTCGTTGAGGTGGACATGAGATCTCCAGCGTTCCTGATTCCTTTCTTGATCTGCAGCTATGCGACACAACCTCAGGCGCGTCCGACCGCCGAATCCTGCCGGAAGCAAACAAAGCTGTTTTACAACGCGCCGTCTATTGCAATGCTTCCGGCCCAGCAGCGCTCTGGGATCATCCAGGTGATTCTCCCAGAGCTGAAGGATTCGCAAGCGGCGATGGGCTTCGATGAGCATGACCTGACACCGGTTCGCCTGTCTTCCATGCTGCGGTACACAATACTCGCCCCAGGAGCACGAGGAGAGCGAGTCGTAGCCGTCATCTACCGAGATCCGACTGCATGTGGACATCACGGGCAGTGTCCGGGATATCTGTTGGGCATCGCACCTCACAAGGTGAGATCGCTCGTTCCACAGAATGGACGAGTTTGCATGTCCGTCGGTGGAGCTTGGGGTGCCGCAGTCATGCCGGCGGAGAAGGGAGCCTACCCAGACCTGCTGTTTCTCGCAACCATCTCCAGCTCTGAGGTCGCGGTGGCGTGCTATCGGTGGCAGGGCAAGCTCTACGCGGGAAACTGCGATGTACCGTGTGCGCACGTGCTGGCACATGCCGATCAACAATGAAGCAAGTGGTCCGAGCTTCGTTCTCTTCGATTTCCTCAACTACGCCCAGCATTCCCACCAATCGGCTTTCGCTGGTCTTCCCACACGGTCTACCGCGTTCAGTACTCTTGACCCATGGCCACCTTCGCTCAACTCACCACCCCCTCGACCGAAGGCCTCCCGTCCTCCATCACGGCCGAGATTGCCATCCTCGGCGCCATGCTGCTCGACGCCGTTGCTATCTCGGACGCCACCGGCCGCCTCCGCGTCGATGACTTCTCGCTCGATTCGCACCGCCGCGTCTTCCAGGCCGTCCTCGACCTGATGGCCGTCGGCCACGCCGTCGATCACATCACCGTGATGGAGGCGCTTTCGAAGCGCAAGGAGCTTGACTCCATCGGCGGCCCCGCCTACCTCGCCTACCTCACCGAAGGCATCCCGCACCAGCTCAACATCGAGAGCTACGTCCGCATTGTCAAGGACAAGAGCCTCCTTCGCCAGCTCATGGGCATCTTCCACGAAGGCGTCGCGCGCGCCTCCGACCAGGCCGAGCTCGCCGCCGACGTCCTGGGCGACGTCGAAGCCCGCCTAGCCGAAGTGGCCGACTCCGCCATCCAGCGCGGCTTCTCCGGCATCGGCGAAATCGTCGCCAACTCCTTCGGATCGATCGACGCCCTCTACGAGCAGGGCCGTGAAGTAACCGGTCTGGCGACACACTATCTCGAATTTGACAAGATGACCAGCGGCCTACAAGAAAGTGAACTGATCATCATCGCGGCACGGCCCTCGATGGGTAAGACCGCCTGGGCTATCAACATCGCCCAGAATGTGGCCGTCCGGGATGGTAAGGTCGTCGCCGTCTTTTCGCTCGAAATGTCGAAAGAGTCGTTGTTGCGGCGCATGCTCGCCTCCGAGGCGATGGTCGGATCGCGAAAACTTCAGACCGGCTCCATGTTCAAAGAAGATAGGGGCAAGCTCACGGCTGCGCTCGAGCGCCTCATGGAATCGAAGATGTTCGTCGACGACACGCCCGGCATCACCCTCGCCGAAATGCGCGCCAAAGCCCGCCGCCTCCGTCAGCAGGAAGGCCAGCTCGACCTGATCGTCATCGATTACCTCCAACTCATGACTGGCTCCGCCGGAGCCAACCAAAAGAAATTCGAAAACCGCACCCAGGAGGTCTCCTCCGTCTCCCGCGGCCTCAAAGCCCTCGCCAAAGAAATGCGCGTCCCCGTCGTCGCCCTCTCGCAGCTTTCGCGCGGCTCCGAGCAGCGCACCGGCGACAAAAAACCTCTGCTCTCCGACCTCCGCGAGTCCGGCTCCATCGAGCAGGATGCCGACGTCGTCGCCTTCATCCACCGCGAAGAGTACTACGACCGCGAGAACGAAGACCTCAAGGGCAAAGCCGAAATCATCATCGCGAAGCAGCGTAACGGCCCTACGGGGTCCATACAAATGGCATACCTGGCGGACTACACCCGCTTTGAAAACCTCGCATCGAGTGGCGAGGGTGGCGGCTACGAGTAGTAGCTTCTCCTCCCAACCATCTGAGCAGTCGATTGCATCTCTCCTGACACAGCGCTGTCAGCAGCCCACCCCTACTCTCTCCTTAGCGCTCAACCGAGTGCAGGAGAAACCTATGCCAGATACAACACCGCACGACGCAGCAAACTGGTTTGAGATACCGGCGACCAATCTTGACCGCGCTGCCGCCTTCTACGAAGCACTGCTCGCCACCAAGCTGCACCGCGGCGTGTACGGGGACCCCATGGCCGTCTTTCCCTCAGAACCTAAAGGAGTCGGCGGAGCGTTGGTGCTTCGACCGAAGCACGAGCCGGCGACCGCGGGCGCGCTTGTCTACCTAAATGCCGACGGTGTGCTGGATGAGGCGCTCGCCCGCACTGAGCAGCTGGGAGGAGCGATCCTGGTTCCCGCGACTCCGGTTCCTGGTGGCTTCGGCATGTTTGCCTGTATTCGCGATTGCGAGGGGAACCATGTCGGTCTTCACGCCCACTAGCTCTCAGCTGAGCTGCCCGCTAGCATAAGCCGCATGCGCCGAGCCGACCGCCTCTTCCGCATCGTCCAGTTGCTGCGCTCTGGTCGCCTGCTTACCGCAAAACGCCTCGCTCAGAAGCTGGAGGTCTCGCCGCGCACGGTCTACCGCGACGTGCGGGATCTTCAGCTTGCCGGCACACCCATTGAGGGGGAGGCGGGCGTAGGCTACACGCTGCGGCGCTATCTGGATCTGCCACCGCTCATGTTTTCGCGTGAAGAGTTGACTGCCCTTGTCCTTGGAGCCCGGCTCGTCGCCGCCTGGGGTGGAACGCAGAATGTGGTCGCTGCTCGATCAGCGCTTGACCGGATCGAAGCGGTCCTCCCACCTGATCTCCGCGACCGCCTCGACTCCATCCAGCTCTATTCGCCTTCGTTCCAGATGTGCCCGGAGTACCGCGACCGACTTGACCTGCTGCACACCGCATGCACCAGCCGCACGCTGCTCGATCTGACTTATCGGCGGGAAGACGGGGCCGAGAGCAACCGTGTCCTCCGACCGCTAGCCATGTATTTCTGGTCGGGCGTTTGGACGCTGGTTGCGTGGTGCGACCTCCGCGACGACTTTCGTTCCTTCCGTCTCGACCGCATGATCACGGTCCGACCGCTTCCCGAGAACTTTACGCCGCGGCCCGGACAGGACTTAGATAACTTTCGTCGCCGGGTCGTTCCGCCCACGGACCCTGCCTATCCTCGCTGAACGCGGAACGCAAGAGCTACTTCGCCGTGAGGGCGAGCTGCTGCTGGTATTCCGCGTACGGGCCTTTGTGGTCGGTGATGTGGAAGTCTGTTGGGCCACCTTCGAAGTGCCAGATGCGGGTGCCGGCTTCTTCGATGAGGTCCTGGTCGTGGGTGACGAGGAAGACGGTTCCTTCGTACTTCTGGATTGCCTGGTTGAGGGCGTTGATGCTCTCGAGGTCGAGGTGGTTGGTCGGTTCGTCGAAGACGAGGATGTTGGGTTTCTGCAGCATGAGCTTGCAGAAGAGGAGGCGGGCGGCCTCGCCACCGGAGAGCGCTTCGGTCTTCTTCATGCCTTCTTCGCCGCGGAAGAGCATTTGCCCGAGGATGCCGCGAATGTCTTCCTTGGTGGCCTTGGGGTCGAAGGTGTGGAGCCACTCCGCGGCGGTGGTGCCGTGCGGGATGGAAGCGGTGTGGTCCTGGGCGAAGTAGCCGATCTGGGCCTCGTGTCCCCACTTCACGGTGCCGGAGTCGATCGAAACGTCCTTCTCTTCGACGTCAGGACCATTGGCCAGCAAGGCTTTGAGCAACGTGGTTTTGCCCTGTCCGTTGCGGCCCATGAGGATCACTTTTTCGCCGCGCAGAACGGAGGCGGAGAAGTTGCGGATGACGTGCTCGGTGGCGCCGTCGGGCTGCGTGTAGCTCTTGTTGACGCCCTCGAACTCGAGCACGTGTTTTCCGGAAGGACGCACCATGTCGAAGCGGATAAACGGGCGAGCGATGTTCGAGCGGGCGAGTTCACTGGTTGCCAAACGCTCAACTTCTTTCTTGCGCGAGTTGACCTGGCTGGAGCGCGTACCAGCGGAGAAGCGGGCGATGAAGTCGTTGAGCTGGGCGATTTTCTTTTCGCGCTGCTCGTTCTGCGACTCGATGCGCGAGCGGATCTGCGTCTTCTGCAGGACCATGTCGTCGTAGCCGCCGGTGTAGGTGATGATGGTTTCGTAGTCGATGTCGGCGATGTGGGTTGTGACGGCGTTGAGGAAGTGGCGGTCGTGCGAGATGGTGATAACGGTGCCGTTGTAGCGGACGAGGAAGTCTTCGAGCCAGTGGATGGACTCAAGGTCGAGGGAGTTGGTGGGCTCATCGAGCAGAAGGGCCTCGGGGTTGCCGAAGAGCGCTTGCGCGAGCAGGACGCGGACCTTCTGGCCGCCCTGGAGCTCGGACATCTTGCGCTCATGGAGCTCGTCGGGGATGTCGAGCCCCTGGAGGAGGACGGCGGCATTGGACTCGGCTTCGTAGCCGTCCTCATCGCCGACGATGCCTTCGAGTTCGCCGAGGCGTGAGCCGTCTTCATCGGTGAGCTCGGCTTTGTCGTAGAGGCGATCGCGCTCTTCAAGGGCGGCCCAGAGGGCGGTGTTGCCCATGATGACGGTGTCGATAACGCGGTAGGCGTCGAACTCGTACTGGTTCTGCTTGAGCACGCCGATCTTGCGCGGGCGGACGACCGTTCCCTTTTGCGGATCGATCGCGCCGGTAAGGCACTTCATGAAAGTGGACTTGCCGGCGCCGTTGGGGCCGGTGAGGCCGTAGCGGCGGCCGGTGGTGAAGGTGACCGACACATCCTCAAAGAGGAGCTTCGACCCGTAGCGCATCGTGACGTTGGAAACGGAAATCATAAGAACATTTAGTTTACCCGGTTTTCCGCCGTTTTCGATGACAGAGCGGCCCCGGTCGGGATACACTACTGCCGATTTCTAGGACGGAGGATGGAATGAAACTGAGTACGTATTTGTATTTTGCGGGTAATTGCAAGGAGGCGCTGGACTTTTATCAGAAGGTCGCGGGGGCGAAGCTGCTGTTCTCGATGCCCTTCGGCGGATCGCCTGCCGAGGGGATGATGCCACCCGGCTGGGAGGACAAGGTCCTGCACGCGTCTATGGAGATCGGCGGCCAGGTGGTTATGGCGTCCGACGCACCGCCGAACCACTCGGAAAAGATGGGTGGGTTTTCGGTGTCGCTGGAGACAGAGAGTGTGGACGAGGCGAAGCGGCTCTTCGAGGCGCTGACCGAGGGCGGGGAGGTGTCGATGGCGCTGCAGCCGACGTTTTGGTCGCCGATGTTTGGCATGGGCAAGGACCGCTTTGGGACGCCGTGGATGGTGAGCGCGGCGGCGCAGGAGTAAGCCGAAACAGGCGCTCCGCCGTGAGGTTCGGAGCGCCTTTTGTTGCGGAAAAGTTACTGCAGGCCGCCACCGACGTTGAGCAGAGCGCCGGTGACCCAACGAGCGTCGTCTGAGGCGAGAAAGGTGACGACATCCGCAATGTCGTCCGGTTGACCGAGACGTCCGAGCGGAGTTTGCTTGATCATCATCTCCTCCATATCGCCGTTGCGCATGCCGCTGTTGCCTTCGGTGACGGTTAGCCCCGGATTGACGGAATTTACGCGAATCCTCTTGCTTCCGAGCTCTTTGGCCAGGACGCCGGTAATCACGTCCACGGCGCCCTTGGTGCCGGTGTAAATAGAACTCGCCGGCATCAGCATCGACGTAACGGTAGAACCGATGTTGACGATGGATCCGCCTTCAGCTGGGAACTGCGCGACCGCGGCTTTGGAGGCGAGCAGCAGGCCCTTCACGTTGACATCGAACATGCGGTCGATCTCGCTTTCTTCAAGCGCTTCGATGGGCGAGAATCCATAAACGCCGGCGTTGTTGACCAGGATGTCGACATGTCCGAAGGCCTTTTTTGCTTCGTCGAAGAGGGTTGTGACGTCGGCGGATTTGGCGACGCTGCCACCGATCGCGACGGCCTTCGCGCCCTTGCTGGTGATTTCCGCGACGACGCGGTCGGCACCGGCTTTGTCAGAGCTGTAGTTGACAACGACGTTGGCGCCTGCCGCGCCGAGTGCTTTGGCGATGCCGGCTCCGATGCCCTTGGAGGCTCCGGTGACGAGAGCGGTCTTACCTGTGAGTTTTCCCATAATGAGTTGCCTTTCGAAGGTGTCGAATAGTTCGACGCACATCGAATAGATTGTGGGCGCGCAGTGGAAGATGCGATTACTTGTATAGGAGCCTGGGTTAGAACTCGGCGAGCTGCTGGAGATAGGCGTTCCAGGTGTCGCGGCGGAGCGTGAGCGAGACGCCTCGGCCGGCGCGGGTTGTATCGATCAGGCCGCCCTCCTGCAGCGTCTTGGTGTGGTGCGAGACGGTTGCGGGAGCGAGTGAGGTGTGTGCCGTGAGGGCGGTGCAAGGGAGCTGATCCTGCCGGGCGATCTGCTGCAAGATGGCGAAGCAGCATGGGTCGGCGATGGCGTGGGCGATACGCTGGAGATCGTCGTCTGATAGGCGCGTCAAGCGCGCGGAGCTGGATGGTTCTGCGGGCATCAGGACTGGCCGATCAGAACGCCGGCGGCGAAGACGAGACCGCCGCCCACGACCACCTGGAGGAAGGAGACGGCGAAGCGTGAGCCGAAGTAGCGCTGGCGGATGAGGGCGATGGCGATGAGCTCGAAACCGACGACGATGTAGGCGAGGATGAGCGCGTGGTGGACGTTGGGCAGCAGAAAGGGAAGGCTGTGGAGGAAGCCGCCGACAAAAGTCATCAGGCCTGTGACCACGCCGCGGAAGACAGGGTTACCGCGGCCGGTAAGCTCGCCATCGTCGGAGAGTCCCTCGGAGAAGGCCATGGAGATGCCCGCGCCCACAGCGGAGGCCGCGCCGATGAGAAAGACGGTGCGGGAGTTGTGGGTGGCAAACGCGGTGGCGAAGATGGGTGCGAGGGTGGAGACGGAGCCGTCCATGAGGCCGGCCAGGCCGGGCTGGACGATGCGCAGGACGAAGGAGCGGTCGTCCTGAACGATGGCGGAAAGCCGGTCGAAGCTGGAAAGGTCGTTGGGCATGCGGACAGGGAGATTTTAGCGCCCTTGGCTCCATTGGCTTCCTATCGTGCAGGGCGCGGGGCTCAAAGGCCGAGGAGGCGAAGAATGGCCTGGGCGCTCGAAGAGCGGTTGGGGCCGGGCTTGAGGAGGTAGTCGAAGGCGAGCGGGTCAGCGGGGTCGGGGCTGGCCATGTGGGCGTTGCGTCCGTGAAGTTGGGGATCTTCGGCGATGGCGGTAAGGGCGAGATCGTGGGTGGAGAGGGCACCGACAGCGCCGTTCGCAAGCAGCGACCGAAGGATGGAGTCGGAGGCCTGCTGCCGGTCGACGGAGTTGGTGCCCGAGAGGATCTCGTCGATAAGAAACAGAACAGGGACGAGGGCCTGGGTGAGATGGACGAGGTCGCGGAGGCGTTCCACCTCGGCGCGGAACTTGGAGCGGCCCTCGACGAGGGAGTCGGCAAGGGAAATGGAGGCTCCGAGGGCGAGAGGTGTGAGGCGGAGCGAGGCGGCGCGGACGGGAGCTCCGGCGAGGGCAAGGACGGTGTTGGTGCCGATGGCGCGGAGCAGGGTTGAGTTGCCTGCCATGTTGGAGCCGGAGATGACGAAGTAGCGGGTTTCGTAGTTGAGGTGGATGGTGTTGGGAACGGCTTCGGGGAGAAGTGGGTGGGCGAGGTAGTTGGCTTCAAAGAGAG